>JAQBVV010000203.1 GCA_027622905.1 Acidobacteriota bacterium | reverse complement strand
GCTGCTCGACTACGGCAAGTCGACGACGCTGGAAACACCGCGGATCGAGATCGAGCACTACCCGGTGCCAGATCCGTTCACGACCTTCGGCCAGAAAGCCGCGGGGGAAGGTGCCGCGATCCCGTCTCCCGCCGCGATTGCAAGCGCGGTCGAGGACGCACTGTCACCGCTGGGCGTCACGGTGCGACACCTGCCGCTGTCGCCTGAACGCGTCTGGCAGCTGATCCGTGAGGCGAAGGGTGTGTAGAAGGGGTGTCCTGACCTCCAGGCGGGTCCTTGCCGCCGAGGGATGCTCTCTACGGCAGCCGAAACACGCGCCGGGCGTTGTGTTCGAAGATTGCGGCTTTGTCGGCGGCGGGCAGGTCGATCTCCCGCATGGCCCGGAGCGCGACCTCGACGTACTTGCGTCCGCCCTGTGTGTCGAACGGCATGTCGGTGGCGAACATCACGCGGTCGGTGCCGAAGAAGTCGAGGCCGCACCGCAGCGCGGGAACGGATCCGATCGTGATCGTGTCGGCGTAGAACCGATGGAAGTAGTCGTAGGGATGCTCGGCCACGGGAACCTGCTCGTCGCGGGCCTGCGCGGCCTTGAGCCACTTGTCGTACCCCTCGCGAATGCGCTCGGATGCGTAGGGCGCAAAGCCGCCCAGATGGTGCGTGACGATCTTGATGTCCGGGTGCCGGTCGAAGACACCGGAGAAGATGAGTCGCGTCATCGCGGACACGGTGTCGTAGAGCCATCCAATGACTCGCCAGGAGTCGAACTGGCTCGCGTCCTCAGAGGGGTAGTCCGGTCGGTTGGGTCCCCGAACCGGATGCAGCAGCACCGGAACATCGAGCGCCGCGGCGCGGTCGAAGATCGGGGCGACGGCCGGGTCGTCAAGCGGCCGTCCCTGGATATCGGTGTAGAGCTGGACGCTGCGGAAACCCAGCTGTTCGATCGCGCGATCGAGCTCGCCGATCGCGGCGTCGATGTCGTTCATCGGCACGCATGCGGCCGCACCGACGAATCGGTCCGGATAACGCGCGACGAGTTCCGCCATCTCGTCGTTGGCGATTCGCGAGAGTTCCAGCGCGTCGGCGGGACCGGCGATCAGCTCGACGGGCGGATTGGCTGTGTTGATGATCTGCACGTAGCCGTCGCCGGCGCCGTCCATCGCTCTGAACCTGGCATCGAGGTCGAAGAGCGCCGGCATCACGCGCTCCTGATCCTGCAGCCGCATCTTCGGAGACGCGAGCTTCAGTCGCGCCTCGCGATACCGCGGCGTGACGATATGGTTGAAGACGTCAATTTTCATTGGGAGCCTTGAGTGTACCCCGCTGAATTCGAATATTTCTCACCTGCAACAGTGAATGAAGCGCTGGACCTGCTGGCGCGGCACGGCGACGACGCGAAGATCCTGGCTGGAGGGCAGAGCCTGCTGCCGATGATGAAGCTTCGGATCGCCAGTCCTCGCTACCTGGTGGACGTCAACGGCATCGAGGCGCTGGCTGGCCTGAGGCGGGAGGGTGATCGGCTCGTGATCGGCGCGCTCTGTCGGCATGCCGATATCGCAGCGTCGTCGCTGGTCCGCGAGCACCTGCCGATCATGTGGGATGCCGCGAACCTGACGGCAGACGTGCAGGTCCGCAACCGAGGCACCGTTGCCGGCAGCCTGGCGCATGCCGACCCGGCGGGGGACTGGCCGGCCGCTCTCCTGGCGCTCGACACGATGGTGACGATCGCCGGCCCGGACGGCATCCGGACGACGCCGCTGGGCGAGTTCATCGTCGACGCGTACACGACACAGCTTGGTGCCAGCGAGATGGTGACCGACGTCTCGGTGGGAATTCCGCCTGAGCCGAACGGGGGCGCCTACGTGAAGTTCGAGAAGCGGGCTGGCGACTTCGCCGTGGCGAGTGTCGGCGTGCAGATCGAGCTGGACGAGCACGAGCACTGTCGGTCGGTGGCGATCACGCTGGGTGCCCTTGGTCCGACGCCCCTACGAGCAGGCAGTGCCGAGGCGCTGTTGCGAGGAAGCGCGCTGTTGCGAGGAAGCAGTGTCGCGGGCAGTGCATCGGATAGTGCACCGGATAGTGCACTGAACGGCGCGTCGGCCGAGCGGCTCGTCGAAGCCGAACGGCTCGTCCGTGATGCGGCGGACCCGTTTGCTGATACGCGAGGCTCGGTCGCCTACAAGCGCCATCTCGCCGGCGTACTCTTTCGGCGCGCGTTCGCCGTGGCGCTGGATCGTGCGCACGGCCGTACCGTGGCGACGCTCCACCCGTAGCCTGCGATCCCCGCTCCTTCTTGTCATGGACTTCGAGGACGTCGCGCGACGCCTTCCGGACGCCCGTGCGGAGCCCGATCCGGCTCTCGATCCAGACGACTCCTGAGTCTCTTCTACAGCCAACAGCTCGACGCCCCCGCGAGCGCATGTTGGAGTGTTTGACAACAAGGAATAGTGTTGGCATAATCTCCAACATGAAGGCGCAGGCGCTGGCCCGGGAGCGACATGCCCTGGCCGAGGACGCCTTCGTCGAAATCGTCATCTGGCGTGTTTCGCGCCCGGTGAAGGGTTCGACCCACGGATTCAAGTACCGCTTGGCGCTCGTCGTGAGCGGGGAATGCGTTTTGCGCTACGACAACGAAACCGGCAAGGGCGATCATCGGCACGTCGGCGACGTTGAAAGCTCTTACTCGTTCAGCACCCATGAGACGCTTCTGGCTGATTTCTGGGCCGACGTGGATGGTTGGAGGCAGCGGCGATGAAGACTGTGACGTTGGAGGTCGCTTCCCGCGAGGACGTGACTCGTCGAGCGCTCCGTGCGTTCAAGGGGAAGAGGCAGCGAGCTCGAATCAGCTTCGCCTCGCCCGAATTGCTGTGGAAGGTCCTCACGGCCAAGCGATGGGAAGTACTCAAGGCCATGGCGGGGCAAGGTCCACTGACGATCCGTGAGGTCGCACGGCGAGTGGAGCGGGATGTGAAAGCCGTCCATGGTGATGTACACGCGTTGATCGACGCCGGCCTTCTAGAGTGGACCGAGGCGGATCAGGTGGCGTTTCCGTTTAACGCTATTCGCGTCGAATTCACTTTGCGTGCGGCTTGAGTCCTTCTCCGTTCAGCCCGAGTCTGATCAGCGTGATGGAGACCGCGTTCGATCTCCGACTGCAGGACCTCGATAACCGCTTTGACGCCGTTCGAGCTGAACCTGCGTATCTCGGTGGGCGTCGGCGGCGGCTCCGGGGCAGCCGTGCAACCGGACACGGCTGTCACGATCGTTGCCGCGAGCAGTACTGGTCTCAGTCGGTCGTTGAACATGCGGGCGAGTATATACACTGGGAGCGCTGAACGGAGACGAGGAGATCGGGATGCGTTTGGACGGCCAGTTCACTGTCAATGCGGCGCAGGCCGATGTCTACGCCTTCCTGACCGACCCGGCGACGGTCAGCCGGCACATGCCGGACGTGAAGAACGTGGTCATCGAGGATACCGACCATTTCACCGTGACCGCACGCGTCGGGATCTCGCACATCAAGGGCGACGTCGTGATGAAGCTGGCGATCAAGGATCGGCAGCCACCGGTCAGCACGACCGTCGTGGGGAAGGGCACCGGGTTAGCCAGCGCCGTGGACATGGTGACGAGCTTCACGCTTGAGTCGACTGGGGCAACGGAGATGCCTGAGACCGTCGTGCACTGGCGCGGCGACGTCACCATTTCAGGCAAGCTGGCGGCGTTCGGCCCTCAGGGCCTCATGGATCGCATCGCCCGCAAGAATATCGATACGTTCATCGAGGGCATTCGGAGCGGCTTGCGGTCGAGCGGCGAAGGGGTCAGTCCCTGAACACGCGCGCGAGAGGGATCTCGAGGCCGGGCAGGGGCGGCGTCGTGAGGAGGGCTTGCCCTACCAGATACTCATCTCGAGTCTGTTGCACAAATACGCGTCCGGTCGTCTCAGGGAAGCGTAACCGTGACGTGACCGATGCTCCACCGGTCCTGGGTGGCTGGTGCTCATCTCGGAACACCTTGCGCGGCGCGCGGCGACCGGCGCAGCACCTTCCTGAAAAAGCGGCTACTACCCCGTGGGGACGCCAAATTCTACTCGGCCCTTCCTCCCAGGTCTGGTTTCATCACATCCAGGGAGGTGTATCGGGCGACGGACACCAGCCTCGGTCGCGATCTATCCCCGCCAAGTCCACTCGGTTCAGAATGTCGTCGGAAAGCTCTGCGACGCGTGGTGAACCGTCAAGATGTGAATTTCGCCATCGCCGACCAGTCGGTACACGATGCGATAGGGCCGGATGATGACTTCACGGACGAGAGGGTTCTCAAATTCCGGGACCGCTCGACCTGACTGAGGAAAGGAAACCAGTCGATCCGTGCCGGCGATGAGACGGGAAACGACAACCGCGGCGTAGTGAGGAGAGTCTTGTTCGATGAAAGCGCGAATCGCCGCCAAATCGGCGCGCGCCCGCGGTGTCCAGAGGATGACCCTCACGACAGAAACTGTTTCTTGACCTCTTCCTGAGATATGAGTTCGCGCGCGTCCGATTGTCTGAGGCCTTCTTCGATCTTCGCAATGAAACACAAACGCTCAATTGCATCGTCGAGTGTCGCGTGTTCCGGAAGCGTCTGAAGCGCCTGGATGGCACGATCTCTTTCCGTCGTCTCCATGGATGAATCCTACCATCGCCGGGTGGTAGCCACTGCCGGTGATATCGATCTGCCAGCATGAGATCCCGCGAGCGCGGCAGCGCGCGCAAGATAGGTCCTGGGAAGCGAAGGGTTAACCCTGATGTGACAAAAACTCAGGCGACATTAGCGAGTGCGTCGCGGATCCGGGTATAGGTCTGG
>JAQBVV010000202.1 GCA_027622905.1 Acidobacteriota bacterium | reverse complement strand
CAGAGCGTCTTCTCCGGTGTCGCGAGGCCATACTATTGCTGGAAGCGCGCCAGCACACCCAACGACACCGGATATCCGCGTTTGTGCAGACGTACATGCGCTCAGCGAACGGGCGGCCGCGGCTGCGGCGAAGACCATCAACGACGTCGTACAAAGCAACGGCAGATGTACCCTCGTGCTGTCAGGTGGCAGCACACCGCGAACACTCTACGCGTTGCTCGCGTCGACGTATCGAGACCAGATCCCGTGGACACGCGTGCACGTCTTCTGGACCGACGAGCGCTACGTGGCCGCTCACGATCCGAACAGCAACTACCGCATGGCGAGAGACACGTTGCTGGACCACGTCCCGTGTCCCTCTGGAAACGTCCACCCGATGCCGACGCATTTCTCGTCACCGGATGCCGCCGCCCGAGATTATGAACGAACGCTGCGGGGCTATTTCCACGACAGCTGGCCACATGTCGATCTGATCCTTCTCGGACTCGGAGAAGGGGGACATACGGCGTCTCTCTTCCCGGGATCATCGGCGCTTCGAGAGCAGACACGGTGGGTGGTCGCCGTGACCGCATCGGCCGAGCCGCCGAGGCGTCTTACACTGACGTTGCCAGTGCTGTCTCGCGCCGCCAGTATCCATGTCCTGGTGGCTGGCGCGAAGAAGGCGGGTGCGCTCCATCACGTGCTGACCGGGCTGCCTGATCCAAACGCCTACCCGGCCTCGGGCGTCCGTTCAGCTGCGGGAACGGTGATCTGGTGGGTTGATCGCGAGGCCGCCTCGCAACTGGTGGTCGGCACCGAGTCACGGACCCCGTCGTCCGACGCGCCGACCCATCCGCAGGCGGATACGCACCATGACTAACAATCGGCGCGATCCTGTAGGCAGAATTATGATCGAGGGAATTCATGGCACGGTCAGCTATGAGAAAGAGGAGCGGATCGCATGCAACTGGGAATGATCGGCCTCGGGCGGATGGGCGGTGGCATGGTGCGCCGCCTGCTGCGCGGTGGGCACGCCTGCGTGGTGTTCGATGCACAGGCGGCTGGGTCGAACCCGGCGTCACCGAGCTGGCGCATCCATGGAGGTGAGGAGTTCACGGCGACTGAGATACCGGCGACGGCGACCACGAGCACGAACCATCCAGGAGCCTCTGACGATCATAAACCATCCACCGGAGCGCCCGCATGACGACGGAGGGCCGGACGCCGCGATCACCCCTGACTACGCTCCCGGCCTGGCAGGCGCTGACGGAGCATGCCGCGCAGGTGCGCGACGCGCACCTGCGGTCGCTGTTCGCCGACGACCCCTCGCGCGGCGAACGTTTCACGGCGGAGGCAGCCGGCCTCTACCTCGATTACTCGAAGAACCGCGTGACCGACGAGACGGTCCGACTGCTCGTGGCGCTCGCGAACGCGTGCGGGCTGCGCGAGCATCTCGACGCGATGTTCCTCGGCGAGCGCATCAACACCACGGAGGGGCGTGCCGTGCTCCACGTCGCACTGCGCGCGCCGAGCGGCACGTCGATCGCCTTCGACGGCGAGGACGTCGTCCCGCACGTACACGCCGTGCTCGACCGGATGGCCGCCTTCGCCGACCAGGTCCGGGACGGGCGATGGCTCGGATATACCGGCCGGCGCGTGCGCACGGTCGTCAACATCGGCATCGGCGGCTCCGACCTTGGTCCGGTCATGGCCTACGAGGCGCTGAAGCACTACAGTGCACGCGACCTGACCTTTCGCTTCGTGTCGAACGTGGACGGCACCGATTTCGCCGAGGCCACGCGCGACCTCGATCCGGCCGACACCCTCTTCGTCATCTCGTCGAAGACCTTCACGACGCTCGAGACGATGACCAACGCGCGGTCGGCCCGTCAGTGGGTACTCGACGCGTTGGGAGACGAGCGCGCCATCAGCCGGCACTTCGTCGCGGTGTCCACCAACACCGAACAGGTCGCGGATTTTGGCATCGACACGGCGAACATGTTTGGGTTCTGGGACTGGGTCGGCGGCCGCTACTCGATGGACTCGGCGATCGGGTTGTCGACGATGATCGCCGTCGGTCCCGAGCACTTCCGCGCCATGCTGGCGGGCTTCCACGCCATGGACGAACATTTCCGGACAGCTCCCTTCGAGCGCAACCTGCCGGTGCTCCTGGGACTCCTCACGGTCTGGTACACGAACTTCTTCGACGCGCCGACGGTGGCGGTGCTGCCGTACGACCAGTACCTGAAGCGCCTGCCCGCGTACCTCCAGCAGCTCACGATGGAAAGCAACGGTAAGCGCGTCACGCGCGACGGCGCGCCCGTGGACTATCAGACCGGGCCGATCTACTGGGGCGAGCCAGGGACGAACGGTCAGCACTCGTTCTACCAGTTGATCCACCAGGGCACGCGATTGGTTCCCTGCGATTTCATCGGGTTCAGCCAGACGCTGAACCCCGTGGGGAACCACCACGACATCCTCATGGCCAACGTCTTCGCGCAGACGCAGGCACTCGCGTTTGGCAAGACGGCGGACGAGGTCCGCGCGGAGGGCACGCCGGAACCGCTGGTACCTCACCGCACCTTCGAGGGCAATCGTCCCAGCAACACCATCCTCGCCGACCGATTGACGCCGCACACGCTGGGTGCCCTCATCGCACTCTACGAACACAGCGTCTTCACGCAGGGGGCGATCTGGCAGGTGGATTCCTTCGATCAATGGGGCGTCGAGCTCGGCAAGGTGCTGGCCGCGCGGATCCTTCCCGCCTTGACCAGCGCCGCGGAACCGGCGCTCGCGCACGACAGCTCGACCGACGCGCTCATCGCGCGCTATCGTCGCCGGGCGCCTGGATCTCCTTGACGTCGCTGCTGAGGCCATCGGCTCCAGGCTTCCGCGCAGGCATTGCGCCCCCTGGGCGACACGACCGGGATGCTGGCAGGCAGCTACTCTGCCGAGCGGAGGCGTTGGCGAAACCAGATCGCCAGGGCTTCGATGGCCATCTTGCCTTCGGCCACGGCGAGGGTCGTCTCCACGAGTTCGCCCGGCGTCGCCAGGAACTCGTGACCGTTTGATTCGGCGAAGACGATCGCGGCGAAGGCCGCGACCCGCTTGTTTCCGTCGATGAACGGATGGTTCAGCGCCAGCGAGTGCATGAGCGCAGCGGCCTTATCCGCGATGTCGGGGTACAGGTCCTCCCCGCCGAACGTCGCCGCTGACCGCGCCTGCGCGCTCTCGAGGGCGCCGCGATCGCGCACACCGGTGCCCCCGCCGTATCTCCGTAATTGCTGTGCGTGAAGCGCCAGTAGCTGGCCGGTCGACAGGTACTCGACCGTCACTTCGCCAATTCTTCAAACGCTTTGTCGTACTTGGCGAGCACCTTCTTTGCGCGGGCGCCGAACCGCGCGGTCACCTTCCCACCCTCGATGTACCGCACGCCGGTCCTCACGACGATGGCGCCGGTCTGCGGGTGCACCGACACGTCGACCGAGTCGCCCTTCCTGAGCTTGAACTGCTCGACAACTTCCTTCGGCAGCGTGACAGCCAGCGATGAACCAGTCTGGACGATCTTGCGAGTCATATCAGTATTATATAAGTATTCGCCTCTTGGGCAGGAGACGTCACGAGCCGACCGGGCGTCATGCGCGGCCGATCCGATCACTGCCTGGACATTGAGCCACAGAACAGGCCGTATTCATTCGTAACTTATTGAGGAAACAAGACTTGGAGGAATGGCGGAGAGGGTGGAATTCGGACTTGACAGGGTTTTCGAAAACAGGCCTGTTTTCAAAGATCCTCGGAAAAACCCGTCCTCTCCTTCCGCTCGATCCGCACAATCCGCTGGGGAAACCCCCAAATCACCCCCAGCCGCGCAAAGACCATCCACTACTTCCACTCTGCTGACGGGTGAGAGTGGTTGACGCCGCGCACCAGGCGATCGAGGCCACGGCGCCGTAACTTGCTAGACCAGACGCTGCAGGTCGTCTGCGCTCAACCGCGCGTACTTGAGAATGTGTGCGAGTGTGGATCGCTTCACCGGTCGGTGGGCCGGCACGGTGAGCTTGAGGGTCTCATCAGGCAGGTGCTTCTGCAGTCGAATGTGGCTTCCCCGCTGGCGCACGACGACCCAGCCGTCGCGACGCAGCGCAGAAACGATCCTTGGATAGTCGAGCGACGGGACCTTGCTCACACGACCAGCTCGTGGACCTCAAGCCCCTCTCCCCCGGCGAGGTCGTCCTCAACCGGCTCTAGATACAACTGCACGGCCTCTCGAATGTTGGCCATCGCCTCGTCGGAGGTGTCACCTTCGCTTATGCAACCGGGAAGGGCCGGTACGTAGGCCGTGTACCCCCCGTCCCCGCTCGGCTCCAATATGATCTTCAGCTTCATCTTCGTCGTCTCCCGGTCACGACAAGGCTTGTGCCGCCTGTCGCGCAACAAGCAGATCGATTTCCCCCTTGTGGTCCTCGTAGTACGCGAGGCACTCGTAGACCTGAGCCTTGCTCAGCGTCGGAAAGCAGTTGCCGGTAAGACTCTCGATCGTCTCGCCGTTCTGAAGAAGACCGATGACATCGTGGACGCCAATCCGAGTGCCCTCCACGCGCGCGGCACCGCCTCGGACATCGGGCGACAACAAGATGTACCGGTAAGACGAGGTCGTACTCATCGCCTGAATGTACGTGGCCACTGGGTGAAAAGCAATCCAACCAGATTCGACGGTGTGGAGAATCTCGTCCGGCTGCTACCCGAATCAGCGAAGACAGCCGCGAAAGCGAAGCTTCGATGAAGCTGCATGGCTTGTAACTAACTGATATAAAAAAACTGGCTCTTCAGGTAATCGAGTGGGTGATTTCGGGGCATTT
>JAQBVV010000201.1 GCA_027622905.1 Acidobacteriota bacterium | reverse complement strand
AGCGGCCTCCTGAAGGTTAACGGAAGACGTGTTACGCGACCCTGGGTACCCTTGGCTGCTCGCCGACAGGGTCCATCAGGCGTGATGGCTGGCGATCACAGCGCAGATTACCGCAGCAGCCGGCCGTGAGTGGGCCTCGTGCGGGCGCTGCGGAGCGGACCGAGCACACCTCCGGCACAACGGCTCGGTGACGTGGTCACCAGGACCCGAAATCGAGTATTGCGGAGTGCGGGTGCTCGGGTGGCGGGGCACGAGCGGGCCTGGGGACGGGAATCTCGGAGGGTAGCCCGAGATGACGCAGGATCTTCTGGATGACTGGAGCCTGGTCGATCAGTGCGATCAGGCGCAGGCGCCCGTCGCAGCGCGGACAGGCCAGGACATCGAACCCGAACGTCCGGCGCATCAGATCCGCCCAGAGCCAGCCGCGTGCACGCTGCCGATCCGCATCCGGCGTGGGCGCGTCCACCTCCCCTGGGCCACTCTGACCGGTCGTGTCTCCGGCGCGGGGCTGCCCCCCTGTCGGCGTCGCCTCACGCGGCACGACGTCCGCCCGCCAAGCCGCCCGGGGCCCGAGGACACCGTGGTAGAGCAGGAGGTTGATCCGCGGCCGTGGCACGAGTACCGCCAGCCGCCCCAGGAACTCGACAGGGTCGAAGACCAGGTGGGTCGTCCCATCGGCCCACGGCTGCCGGAGCTGCAGCCGTACCTGCCCCGCGCCGGTCACACTCAGCCGATCTCGCGCCACGGGTGGCCGCAACGCGTACCGACACACCCGCTCGAGCCGCTCCCGCTGCCCAGCGGGCACGACGAGGCCAGCATGGAGATCGAAACCGTTCGATCGCGCGTGGCAACGGCCGAGCGGGCGCCGCTCGACGTCGTTGGCCTGGACGCCCAGACGACGAATGCGGGTGCCCCGCTGGCACCCCAGCGCCACGCGGCCCTGCACCGAGGCTGCGGCCAGGCCCGCCAGCACCGGCGCCTCGTCTGTCCACGGGTCCGTCCTACCGGCACTGTCGTCACCGTCGTCGATCCCTTGGCGGTCGAGTAGGCGCGCGATCCGCGGTTCCACGGTGGCCAGCACCTCCGCCACGTCCAGGGCGCTCAGACTCCGCATCGGATGAAACACCGCCGCACCGGTCCGGTCCTTGGCAAAGACGCCGTCCAGCACGAGTGCGTGGACGTGCACGTTCAGATTCAGCGCCCCGCCGAAACGCTGGAGCACGGCCACCGCACCCCCGCGACCATCGGCCACATCGTCCAGTTGGGCACGACGGCGCAGCCACCCCAGCACCGCGCGCATGTAGACCGCGACGACGGCGCGGCACAAGTCGTGATCCCACGCCAGCCGATAGCGCAGGCGGTACGGCAGACTCAAGACCCACTGCCGCACCGGAACATCAGGGAAAACGTGATCTACGAGGTGCGCGGCTCGCTCAGCCATGCGGCGTCCGCTGCAACTTGGACAGAACCCCCGTCCTTTGCACGAGAAGGCCACCAGCCGATCCAGGCCGCAGGCAGTACACCGAAAGCGGGCAAAGCCGCCCGCCAGCGAACCGCAGCGCAGGAAGTCCCGGAACTCGCCTTCGACAAACCGCGGTAGGCCCTCGCCATCCCGCGAATCGGCAGCCTGGGCGCGAAAGGTCTCGAAGTGCGCCTGCACGATCTGGTGGAGCACGTCCTCACCCGGACGCCGGGGTTGGTAGCGCGCGGACGGCAGAGCCACGCGCTACGGTGAGGCCAGCGACGTACCAACAAAGCAAACACCGACGGCACGTCAGTTCGGCGAAGCGGCGCCCGCGGACATCGCAGTTTCCGCCTACTCCGAACGCCGCGTCGTCCGCACATTCTCACAAGCAGGAACATGGGAGTGCCTCACGAACCACACGGACGAACGCGGTGAATTCCGCTAGGAGTGTGCGCGGCAGAACGATTTCGACGTGATTTCCGGGGTACCAAGACCCCTCGTTGATGCTCGTTCGTCGTTCCTGGGGCAACGTGGACAGCTGAATTTTCGTGCCATTTTCTGCCGCGCAGGCTCCTAGAGCGCTTTTCGTTTCGATCTGGGGCTTCTCGCAGGGGCCAGGCCTTTTCGAAAAGCGCTTTCCCGCGTTTTTCGGTCTACACCACATCGAAAGACACTCTAGGGCTTCCGTCGCACCGTAACGAGCGTGACCGGGCAGCGCAACCACCCCCGGCAGGCACGGCGTCCGCCGGCGTCGTGACCACGCCGTATGCCGTCGCCGGTGTGCCGATGTTCGGCGGCGACATCCGCTTCGAGCGGGTTACAGGCGTTGCGCAGGAGCCGTAGAGGACGCCGAACTCCTTTCCGATCGCACCGCTCCGCTGTGTTCCGGCGTGCAGCTTTTCAGCCGAAGTAGTAGGCGACGGCGGCAGCAACAACCGCGGCGGCCAATCCGCCGCTCAGGACGCTGGGATCGGCTGAGGTCAAACCGTTGTGAATCATCGCGTAGCTGATCCACAACGAAGCCACCGCCGTGAGGATCCCCTGGAGTTTGTATCTGGCCTTGAAGGACGGCGCGTTGGCTGATGAATCCGTCTTGCTCATACATCCCCTCCTATTGCATTCCCGGCGAGATCACGTACAGCATCAGCCAGGCGAGCATGCCGACAGTCAGGCACTGAATCACGGTGTACACCATCGTGGCCCTTAGACATTCTCCCTCGCGTCCGACGGTGTTGGTGACGCCGGTTCCCAGGGCCACGTTCAACGGGGAGACCATATTCCCGATGGCCCCGCCGGTTGTTTGCAGGCCGAGGATGACAAACGGACTGATGATCAACAGATCGGCCACCTCGCGTTGCAAGCCCGTGAAGAGGATATTGGCGTTGGTGTTACTGCCGGTCATGAACGCGCCAAGCACACCGATGAACGGAGACACCACCGGATAGGCGCTCCCGAAGTATCGCGCCATGCCATTGGCGAGGTAGCTCGTCATGCCGGTTTCCATCATGACCACGGCCATCATGCTCATGGTCATCACGGTCAGCGTTGCGCCGATGGCCTGCTTCACGGTCCGGTTCAGAACCGTCTTGCCGCCGCCTTTCGGCCACATGGATGCGCTGCGGTAGAAGAGCCAGGCCAACAGAACCGAAAGAAAGATCAACGTGCCTGGGGCGGTGAACATACGGATTCCCGAGTACACCTGCACGGCTTCGTTCGTGTATCCGAAGGCGGTTTGTGTTTCCGGGAAGGGCATGCCGACCTCCCACAAGCCGTTGAGCCAGGTCCTGAAGGGTGGAATCAGATAGACCACAAACACGACGCCAATCAGGATGTAATACGCCGAGAAGGCGCGATGAAAACCAGACACCGCCTCTGCCTGCGCGGCTCCTTCCTTTGGCCGGTACGACGGCAGTCGGGTAAGTACGAGTCCCCCGATGAGCAGGCCTGCCATGCCGGCCGTAAAGGATCCGACGAAAGGGGTCACGAAATTGGCCATGATGTTCAGGATGGCTGCCATCGGAAGCCCAAGACACAGCACCGCCGGAACCGACTCTTTCACGCCTCGCCACCCCGCATAGTAGTGGGCGATACAAAACCCCACCATCACGCAGCAGATCCCCAGAAAGAGCGCGCTGAAGGTGGCCAGACGCGTCGGATCGAGGTCCGTCAGCCGGACCAGGACAGAGTACGAGGAGCCGAGGGATCCGAACGTCACCGACCAGGAATGCCCGATCAACGCCGTGACCACCGCCAGTATGGGATTAAAGCCCAATCCCACCAGCAGCGGGGCACTGACGGCCACCGGAACGCCGAACCCGCATACACCCTGAATAAACGACGGAAAAGCCCAGCCCAGCACCAGCAACTGCAGCAGCTTGTTGCCGTGCGTCAGCCGCGAAAAGGTGGACGCGATCATCTTGAAACTGCCGGTGACTTCCACGACGTTGTACAACGTCATGGCGCCCCAGATGATGTAGAGCACGAACACGGTGGTCCACAGGCCTTTGGCGGTCCCCGAACTCAACACCGTAAGGTTGCCGCCAAAGAAATACCCGCCGATCACGAGAGACGCTATCCAGGCGACCGCTCCCGACTTGCCGCCGCTCATCCTGAACCCCATCATGAGAAAAAGGACGAGGACGATCGGCGCCCAGGCGACGAGCCACAGTCCGACACTCAGTTCCGGCAAACCCTGCATTCGTACCTCCTGCGATCTGACGAGCAGGGATTATCCCTCGACCATCGGCCACATCGCCCAGTTGTGCACGACGACGCTGCCGTCCCAGCACCGCACGCATGTAGACGGCGACGACGGCGCGGCACAGGTCGTGGTCCCACGCCAGCCGATACCGCAGGCGGTACGGCAGACTCAAGACCCACTGCCGCACGGGGACGTCGGGGAGGACGATGGTCCACCAGGTGCGCCGCGGGCCCGTAATTTCGCCGAAATCCTCGCAGATGTGCGGCGTCTGGCACATGACCACGACCGGGGTGGGCAATAAGGCCGTGGAGATGTGCGGGTTTCGCGCGCGTCCGCTCCGTCGCCGCGCCACCCTCGTCCGGTGGACGTTCGACGCCTAGCGACGCACTGCTAACACGGACATTGACCGCAGCGATTCATCGCCGCGAGTTCGGTCCGCGCGATCTTTGGCTTATAAGCCAGGTATGTCGGTGCATGCCGCGATGGCAGGCGTTGGGATTGGGTACTACTCGCGGTGGGAGCGGTAGGATACGAGCGGAGGCGATGTCCCGCCGGGTGGAGCCGGACACCGGACGAGGGTGGCGTGGCGGCGGTCACCAATCTGATGTAGCGAAAGACGAGGAGTTAGCCCTGATGTGACAAAAACTCAGGCGGTGTCGACAGTTTGAGATTGAAAAAGGCCTTCCGTTGTGG
>JAQBVV010000025.1 GCA_027622905.1 Acidobacteriota bacterium | reverse complement strand
CCGTGACCGTGCCATCCGGTAGCTCAGGAGCGGGGATGGCTCGCCCGTGGATGAGGGCTGGATCGGGCATATTGACCTGGGCCATACCGACGCCCCATCCACACGCCCACACGCCGACGCTGAGCAGCCATACCCGCGCGCACCTGGTCCTCATCGTGTCGCCTGCACCTGTGCCCCGCAATGCGGGCAGAACCGGGCCTCGCGCTCGTGGCGCTGACCGCATTGGCTGCAAAACGGCCGCGACTCCGCGGCATCCGCAGTCACGGCCACCGTGCCCTGCTGAGGCTCTCCCTCGATGCGCAGCGCAATCTCCTTTTCGATCTCGACCCGATACCCGGCACCCGCATCCAGTTCCCTGATCAAGCGAGCGGCCCTGGTTCGAAGGCGTGCACTCATCTCGTCGAAATCGCTCGTCGACACCTTCCCCATGGCCTGATCGAATTCCAGCAGCTTGATTGACTGGAGCACGAGCTTCTTTTCGCGCTCAAGCGCCGCACGCGTCCGTCCGCCCACCGCACGGCGCCGACGCTGGTCGTTCCAGCCGGTAAACGGCACGAATGTTCGCCAGGTCGCGACGCCGACGATCGCAGCCGTGAACACGGTAAGACTCAGGAGGATGATCCCGGCGGGTGTCTGCCCACGCGACACGAAGACCGCGATCGTGGCACCGATGAGGCCGGCCAGCGTGAAGAGCTGCCAGGGAGCGAGTGTGTTAGTCGAGGTTTCTGAGTTCATCGTCGAGGCGTGCGCTCAACGCCGGGTCGAGGCTGGCGTCACCGGGGGGGACCGGCGCAACCTGACGCGACCAGCGCCGCGTCGTCGCGACGATACCGATGAGCGCCGCCACCGCGGCGAGGTACGGAAACAGCCAGGCAAGCCGATTGAAACCGCGGTCGACCGGCGCGGCCAGGATCGCCTGGCTACCGAAACTCTCCACGAACGCCGCGAGCACGGCGTCGTGATCCATACCTTCGGCCAGGTAGGTCTCGAGGCTCGCCTCCTGCGTATCGTAGTGACCGCAGTTGGGTCGCATCGGGCAACTCCCCATCGGCGAGTTGCAGCCGCACGTACACATGATTTCGCTCTCGAGCTGGCGGCGCAGCTCGCTGCGCTCGGTCACATTCACCGTCTCGCCAGCGTCGACCTGGGCACGTGCGGCAGTCGGCCACAGCAGCAGCGACAACAGCAGCAGTGCGGTCGTCGCCGCACCGGCCGGGACGCGCGCAAGCGCGAACGCAAATGCCGTCTCCGGCAGCAACGCGATGCCGGTGCCGAGCGCGAGAATTCCGAACCCCATCCAGACCCAGTTCACCAGCGGATTGATCACGATCTCCATGCTGGCACTCTGATCCTCGAGGTCGAACGCGGGCAGCACGAGATAGATGTCCTCGGCGAACGTTCGTCGGATCGCGACCTCGGTTGTCGGTTCGCCCTCGTGCTTGCGAAAGTACCACTTGGCCGGATACATCTTCGCCAGTTCCTCGCCATCGCGAAACACTGTCGTGTGCGCCGTGATCATCTGCTTCTGGCCGTCGTCGGTCACCCTGACCGCATCGAGCCGCACGACGACATCGCCAACCTGCGCCTGCTGCCCTGGCCTGAGCAGGACCTGCTCGTCCTGCTTGAACCCGGCACCCGCGAACCCGAGGAATATCAGCACGATGCCGATATGGACGATGTAGCCCCCGTAGCGGCGCTTGTTGCGGGACGTCAGCCCGATCAGCGCCGTGAAGACATCGGTGCCGGTCGCGCGCTGCCGCACGCGCGCGCCGCGCCAGAACTCCTGGCCGATCGTCCCGACCACGAACGCGCACAGCGCAAAGCACAGGCCGGATACCCAGACGCGCATGCCCAGCGCGGCAAGCGCTCCGGCCGTCACCACGGCGAGGCCCGCAGGCAGCAGGAACTGATCCCGCAAATTGACCACCGTCGACTTGCGCCACGCGAGCAACGGCCCCACGCCGGTCAGCAGCAGCAACATCAAGCCGATCGGCAGCATCCACCGGTTGAAGAACGGCGGCCCCACCGTCAGCCGCTCGCCGGTTACCGCCTCGCTCAGCGTCGGAAACATCGTGGCGAACAGGACGAAGAACGCCGAGAACAGCAGAATCCAGTTGTTCGCCAGGAACGCGGCCTCACGCGACACCCATGAGTCCAGCTCGTTCCGCGCACGCAACAGCGGCAGCCGGTAGATGACGAACCCGAAGCTGACCGTCAAAATGGTCACCATGAACATCACGAACATGTCGGAGAGCACGGGGTCTTCACCGAACGCATGCACCGACTGGACGACGCCCGATCGCGTCATGAACGTGCCGAAAATCGTCAGGAAGAAGGTCAGGATCACCAGCGTGACGTTCCAGACCCGGAGCATGCCGCGCTGCTCCTGGACGCGCACGGAATGGAGGAAGGCCGTGGCAGTAAACCACGGGAGCAAGCCTGCGTTCTCCACCGGATCCCAGCCCCAGTAACCTCCCCACCCGAGTTCCTCGTAGGCCCAGATCATGCCGAGGCCCAGGCCGACCGACAGGAAGAGCCACGAAATCATCGTCCAGCGGCGCACGGCACGGACCCAGGAGTCGTCCAGGTGGCCGGTGATGAGCGCGGCCATCCCGAAGGCGTAGGGAATCGTCAATCCGACGAAGCCGATATACATGGTGGGCGGATGAATCGCCATGTAGAAGTTCTGCAGCAGCGGGTTCAGCCCTGCACCGTCAATCGGACTCTCGGTGAGATAGGTTTCGAACGGATTGTTGTGCACCACCATCAGGAACAGAAAGAACATCTGCACCGCTGAGATGACCACTACGACATACGGGATCAGTTCCCGATGACGCTCCCTGTTGACGTAGACAGCAGCGCTCCCGAAGACCGACAGCAGGAACACCCAGAACATGATCGAGCCATCGAGCCCGCCCCAGTAGGACGTGATCTTGTAGAACAGCGGCTGCACCGAATCGGAGTACCGCTGGACGTACTTGATCGAATAGTCCCCCACGACGAAGGCGTACACGATGACCGAGGATGCCACCGACATGATGGCCGCGACCAGATAGAAGGCGCCAACCCCGCTCTCAACCAGCCGCTCCGACCGTCGGCGTGCACCGGCAATGGAGGCCGCGACCGCGTAGGCGCAGGTTACGAACGCCGCGAGCAGGAGATAGGACCCCAGGGACGACATGAATTTCAGCCGGGACTAGTAGGCCGAGGTGGCCGGCAAGTCAGCAGATGGCCCGGCACCGACGCCGCCTTCAGCCTCGTACTTCGATGGACACTTGGCCGTCATTTCTGTCGCATGGAAGCCGTCTGGTGAGAGCGTCCCCTGCAGCACAACCTCCGCGTCGTTCTGGAACGTGTCCGGGACGACGCCCGTGTACGACGCAAAGACCACCTGCCCGTTGTTGTGCATCTCGAAACGGTAGTCGAGCGAGTCGCGTTTTCGGGTGACGTTCTTCGCGTACCCGTGAATCTGCAGCGGTTTGCCGTACCAGGCGTCCGGCTGCACCATCACCTCGTCCACGTGTTTGTAGTACTGCGCACTCTCGCCGATCGTCGAGTAGAGCAATCCACCAAACGCAAGAGCGAGCACCAGGCTCGTCAGTCCGATCTTTGCCGCTTTCTGACTCATAGGTAAGGACTTTCTGTAAAAGTTACCCTCAGGATATCAGTAATCCGGCCTGCCTGCACAAGCCGTAGACCAGCGACACCGGAAGACCCACGACATTTGAGTATGACCCCTGAATGCTCGCGACAAAACGGGACGCCAGCCCCTGGATGGCATACGCCCCTGCCTTGTCGGCGGGTTCGCCGCTGGCCACGTATTCGGCGATCTCAGCCTCCGACAACCGCGCGAACTCGACGCGCGTGCGAGTCACGGATGTCTGCACATGCCCTTCCGCGGCGGCCGGGTTGATCAGGCACACCGCAGTCAGCACCGTGTGCGTCCTCCCCGACAAGGCTGCGAGCATGCGCCGGGCGTCTGCGTCGTCCACCGGCTTGCCCAGCACCGTGGTATCGACGACGACGACCGTATCGGCGCCGAGCACGGGACGCCCCGGCGCCATCCGCGCCGCGGCCTCGGCCTTCTGCCGGGCCACCCGACGCACGTACGCTTCGGCCTGCTCGCCTGGCACCATTGCCTCATCGATGTCGGCCGGCAGGACATCGAAGGCAATCCCCGCCGCCTGGAGCAACTCGGCTCGTCGCGGCGATGCCGAGGCCAGGATCAAACGACAGCCCTGCCCTTGATCTCCCCGCAGGGTCCTCGTCAGGTCCATGCGTCAATGCTATCCTCGCCACCGTGATTCCGGTCCACCAGATCATGCCGGAGGCGCTGGCCGCCGTGCTTCGAGCGACACCGCTCACGGCGGACAAGATCGACTTCGCCTGGCGCACGGTCGTGGGTCCGGCTGTGGCCCGGGCGACCACCGTCGCCCTGGACGGCCATACGCTTCACGTGGAGGCGCAGGACGCCGCGTGGCGGAGAGAGGTCGAGCGATCGGCCGGCGTCATTTGCGGCAAGTTGAAACCGTTGTTGGGCGCCGATGTCGTGCGTGGCCTCGACGTCACGGTGGCATGAACAGCCCGCTACTACTTGAGAGAAGAAAAGAAAGAGGTCCAGATATGAGAATGCAAGCATTGGTTCGCGGACTTGCCATCGGAACAGCCGTCGTGACCATGGCGTGCGGGTCCGGAGCGCCACCGACGGAGGAGATGGCGCCATCCGAGGTTGAGCAGGCAGCCGGAAGCGAGACGGTCGCCGGCGACCTGGTGAAGGACTGGGAACGCCAGAAAGCGTCCCTCATGGCGATCGCCGACGCGATGCCTGAGGATAGATTCGCCTACAAGTCCACGCCGGCGCAGCGCAGCTACGGCGAGCAGATCATGCACGTGGCCGGCGTCAACGTCCAGATACTGGGACTTGTCGGTGGCACGACGCCCGCCCCGTCGTTCACCGCGGAGAGTGCCACCACCAAGGCGGAGATCTTGCAGGCTCTGTCGGACTCCTACGACTACGGCATCGCCCTGCTGCATGAGCAGGACGCCGTCTCGATCAACGGGACTGTTGAAGCGGCGTTTCTGGGACCGTCAACCCGCGCGCGCGTGTTCTGGTTTCTCCTCGGGCACTCCATGGACATTTACGGACAGATGGCGGTGTATCTGCGCCTGAACGACATCGTCCCGCCGGCCAGTCGCGGCGTCTAGCACTACGACGGTTTTGTCTGAAGGCCGGGGGCGATCCCGCGAGCGCGTTGATTCCAAACGTGGCCAAAAGACGTGCGCAAATACTGCGATGGATGGAGACAGGCCGGTGGCGAGGATTGCCGATCGTTGCTTGAGGGGCGAAAGTCATGATCGCTGTAAGTTACTGACCTGTATAGATGAGACTCGCTGCAGTCCACGTATTTTCGCTTGACTTTCGTCTGGCGCGCTTTTAGGATCTACCCCGGTCGTGACCTCCCCTGTCATGCCCATGGACCACGCTGACGGTGGATGCAGTGGCCCGCTTTCGCCGGCCCGTTAAGGAGACCGTATGCCCGTTGATGAACAGAAAGAACGTAACAAGGCGCTTGAAATCGCATTCGGCCAGATCGAGAAGCAGTTCGGCAGGGGGTCGATCATGCGCCTCGGGCAGAGCGGAACGATCGCGGTAGCCGACTCGATTCCCACCGGCTCGATCAGTATCGACTACGCGTTGGGGATCGGGGGCGTCCCGCGCGGCCGCGTGGTGGAGATCTTCGGGCCTGAATCGTCCGGGAAGACGACACTCGCCCTCCAGATCATTGCGCAGGCCCACAAGGTTGGCGGCATGGCGGCCTTTGTCGATGCCGAGCATGCGCTCGACGCCGCATACGCCCGCAAGCTGGGCGTCGACCTGGACAACCTGCTGGTGTCGCAGCCCGACAACGGCGAGCAGGCGCTTGAGATTGTCGAAGTCCTGATTCGCTCCGGAGGCCTCGATGTCGTGGTCGTCGATTCGGTCGCGGCGCTTGTCCCGAAGGCCGAGATCGAGGGCGAGATGGGCGATGCGCAGATGGGACTCCAGGCACGGCTGATGTCGCAGGCGTTGCGCAAGCTGACCGGCGTGGTGTCGAAGTCCAAGACCACCCTCATCTTCATCAACCAGCTCCGCGAGAAGATCGGCGTCATGTTCGGCAGCCCGGAGACGACGACGGGCGGACGCGCCTTGAAGTTCTATGCGTCGGTGCGTATCGACATCCGCCGGATCGCGAGCATCAAGGACGGCGACCAGTTCATCGGCGGACGCACGCGCGTCAAGATCGTGAAGAACAAGATGGCGCCTCCGTTCCGCGAGGCGGAGTTCGACATCATGTACGGCGAGGGCATCTCCCGCGAGGGCGACCTGCTGGACCTGGCGGTCGACAAGCGCATCATCGACAAGAGCGGATCGTGGTTCTCCTACGGCGGGGATCGGCTTGGGCAGGGACGCGAGAACGCGAAGCAGTTCCTGAGGGAAAACTCGGATCTTCGGCAAACCATCGAGGACCGGGTGCGAAAGGAACTGGGCCTGGTGCGGGAACCGGAACCGGTCGCCGTCTGACGCCGCCCGCTGGTGAGCCGGTCGACGCGGTGCCGGTCGACGCGGTGGCCATGTCGGGTGAAGCTCATCTACAATGAACGCGACGGCGCGCTGGGCGCATCGGCACGCCGCGGCATCCGGATCACCCGTGTGTGCCGGAGTCCTCCCTCTGTTGACCTGGAGGCACCATGAAAACGTTCTACGAGGAGTTCCGCGTCTACTATCTCCCCTGGCTGGTCGCCGCTTCTGCCATCGCCATCATCCTGTGGCAGCAGCACACCACGATCGCACTGATCGAGCGGATCAACGGACACTACCTCGACCGGCTGGCAACGGTGTCCGAGTCTCTTGAGCGAATGAACGTGACGCTACAGACGGAGGGCTACACGCTTCCCCCTTTAGCGACGGCTCGCGAGGCCGGCGCGCGAGCCTCCCGATAGGGGGAGCACTCGTCGAAGGCCTGCGCGAGCCGGTCCAACTCCGCGGACACGCCACGTGGCTCTATGATCTGGCACGGATCTGGGCGGTTCGCAGTGGGCATCAGATCGTCCTCGTGAGCGCCAACGACCACATCCATACGTGGAACTCGGCGCACTACGCCGATCGCGCCGTCGACATCCAGGGCTCCGGACTCGACGAACTGGCAGCCTGGTACCGCGGGTTAGACCTGCAGGTCTACTGGCAGGTGCCAGGCCATTGGCAGCACGTGCACGTCGAGGTGGACGAACAGTACCTGAACGCACCGCGCGTCGGCGGCTAGACTCGTGTCTCTCGCACTCAGCGCCACTCAGGCCCGTATACCGAGCCAATGCTGCACACAAGAAACGCCTTTCTGACCTCCCTCGAAGCCCTGGAACACCTTGACGTCCGCTCGTTCTGGTACAGACTGGCCGGGACGCCGACCGTCCCATCGAAAACCATCCGAAACGATCTCACGCGAATCAGCACGGCCATCAACTCTTGTGAAGTGCTGCAAACACTTACATATGGGGCCAAGAAGGATGGCCTCGGTGGCTGGCAGCCCACAAGACTGAGCAATCGAGTCCAATGTGCCGCCGTCGAGTTGATCGGAGCAGCGCAAACTGGGTTGTCCACAACCGTCCTGATTGCGGGCGGCTTCGCTCAGACCTTTCATTCGGGAGTTCCAGTGTGTGATCTCTTGGGCCAGGCCTTTGAAGAAAAGGGCCGCGCAAGGGACATCCGGGTGCGTCCTGTTTGCGAAAGCACATTCCGTGATCGAACCGACCGACTGGACGAGGAAACCCTGCAGGAACTCATCTTTTCACGGGATTATCGTTCCGCACACGGCATAGAGTCTGTTCCGGTCGTCGTGAGCATCGCCGCTCATCAGAACCGCGCCCACATCGTGGCCCGTAAAAATGGCGTCCCGGCGGTGTTCTTGAGTGCCGAGTCGATCCTGCTCTTTGCCGAGCGATGGGACATATTGCCCACGCCTGAATCCGTAGTTGAGGAGTTTCGAGCCCAGCTGAAGATGCTCGCCGTGATGCGTTGGACCGATCCCAAAGGAAGAATGCTCTCGCACCTGATGAAGAACCGGAGGTTTTCAGCTTGGAAAGAGCGACTGATGTGGAGTGACGACTACGGTATCGAGGGCCCTGAAGGTTGACGAAAGTCACCCCTGCGAAAGGGGCACCGGCAGCGCTCCTTCCATCGACGATTAGTTGGTGCCGAGGGACGGAATTGAACCGCCGACACCGTGATTTTCAGTCACGTGCTCTACCAACTGAGCTACCTCGGCACTGGGCGTATTCGCGATCGTGGAAGGACCCCGGAGTATAGCACGCGCGATCGCTGGCGGCCGCGATTCGAACGGGGGTCACACGCGTGACAGCGTACGTCTGGGTACGTCTGGAGAAAGTCTGGCGTGCGTCTGACATTGACGACGCCCACAGTTTTGCTTGCAGGGCGTGGCAGGCAACGCGCTACAATCACGTGGGCGCGGCCCTCCGCGCTGCTCCACCTGTTGCCGCCCCACTTGTTACACCATGGCCATCACCATTGAAGAGCGGGAATCGCTGGACGAGGAACGGCGCGATTGTACGGTCCTGACCATATCTGGGCGCATCACCCTGAGTGAATGCCACGGGGAGCTGAGGAACGCGGTCCGGGGACTGATCGATCGAGGACGTAAACAGATCGTGCTGGATCTGGAGGCCGTGCCGTTTGTCGACAGCGCCGGCCTCGGTGAACTCGTCGGCAGCTACGCCAGCGTCGTCCGGCTCGAGGGCACGCTTCGTCTGACCGGCGTCAACCCACGGGTCAGGGATGCACTCGACAGTGTCGGACTCGGCAGCATTCTACGCATCGTCACGCTGCCCCGACGCGCCAGCGCCCCGACCGCGACCGCGCGCAAAAAGCCATAGCGGCCGGTGTACTCTTACAAGCGCACATCGCGAGCTGACAGCCAGTGGGCTGTCCACCATCTATCAACCGCCAGGAGCTAGGAGCCTGCGTGACTCGAATTTTCGCTCTCATATTGACGCTCGTGCTTGCCGCGTGCTCGTCGGACACTCCGGTCGAGCCGTTAAACGACAGCGCGGCGGGAGCCGCAGCGTCTGAAGGCGCCGACGCGTCACAGACACCGGCCGAACCGGCACGGCCGGTCCCGGCCCAGTTGCCGGAGGTCGTGGCGTACGTCAACGGTGAACCGATCACGGGCAATGATGTCGAACGGGGTATCTCCGAACTCGAGGCGCGAGCCGGTCAACCGGTGCCACCAGGTCAGCGCGATCAGGTCGTGCGTGACGTGCTCGACCAGCTCATCGCGTACCGACTGCTGATTCAGGAAACGCAGGAGCGCCGGACGTCGGTCCCCGAGGCCGATGTCGACGCGCGGATTGCCGCGCTGCGCGCACAGTTCCCGTCGGACGAGGCATTCTCGGAAACGCTGCAGCTCCGACAGATGACGCTGGCAATGCTGCGCTCGGAGGCGCGCCAGTCGCTCCAGGTGGATGCCCTGCTGGAATCCGAGCTCAGCGAAGGGCCTCCCGTCACCGTTGAGGAGATCGCGACCTTCTACGAGGAGAACCCCGCGGATTTCCAGCAGGACGAGCAAGTGCGCGCGAGTCACATTCTGCTCGGCTTTCCCGAGGATGCCGACGAGGCAACCAAGAACGAAGTACGGACGCGGGCCGCGGAGGTCCTGAATCTCGTGAAGACCGGCGCAGACTTCGCGGGGACCGCCAGGCAGTACTCGGACGACCCTGGGAGCCGGCCAAACGGCGGCGACCTTGGATTCTTCCAGCGAGGCCAGATGGTGCCCACCTTCGAGGAGGCGGCGTTTGCGCTCCGACCGGCCGGGATCAGCGACCTGGTCGAATCTCCGTTCGGGTATCACATCATCCAGGTCACCGAGAGAATGCCTCCACGCACCATCCCGCTGGCGGAGGTCCGCCAGGAGGTCCAGCTGTTTCTCGAGGGCCGCAACCGCGATCTGCGAATGCAAGCGCTTGTCGACAGTCTCCGCGAAGAGAGTCAGGTCGATATCTACATCTGAGCGGGTGGACGACGCAACGCGCCTGGATGTCTGGCTCGACGTGGCGTGTCTGTTCAAGACGCGGTCGGAAGCCAAGCGCGCCTGCGAGGGCGGCAAGGTAGAGGTGAACGGCCAGGCCGCCAAACCCAATCGGCTCGTCCGTGACGGCGACCGGCTGCGTATCGGCCGCCCGTACGGCCACCACCAGGACATCGTCGTGCGAGTCCCGCTCGCGCAGCACGTCAAGAAGTCCGAGGCGAAGTCGCTCTACGACGACGTCACACCGAAGCCGAGCCCCGAGGAACTCGAGATGCGCCGCCTCGAGCGCATCTATCGGGCCGCGACGCGAGCCGCCGGCACACCCGACCTCCGCCAGCGTCGGGAACTCAGGCGACTCAAGGAGCGAGGCTGAGCGGTGCCGCGCAATCAGGAAGTCATCCGCCAGTGGAAAGTCCTGCACGCCCTCGAGTCGTCGCGGCACGGCACGACGATCCCGGCGCTGGCCACCGCGCTTGACGTCACGACGCGCACCATCCGCCGCGACCTTGCGGCGCTGCAGGAGGCCGGGTTCCCGCTCTTTGACGATCGCGACGAGGACAGCGGGCAGGTACGGTGGCGCCTCGGTGGCCAGCCTCTGAAGGGACTGGAGACGGGATTCACGCTACAGGAGTTGTGCGCCCTGTACCTGAGCCGCAACCTCCTCGGCGCGGTTGCGGCGACGCCCTTCCAGCGAGACCTGAGCCTCGCGCTCGCGAGGCTCGAAAAGCTGCTCACTCCACGTTTGCGCACCTTCCTCGACCGGCTGCCCGGCGTGCTGACCGCCAAGGCGGGACCACGCGCTCCGGAGGGCGACTCCTCCGGTGATACCGTCGGCAGGCTGCTCGAAGCCGTGCTGCATTACCGCGTCACGACGATGCGATACCACTCCGTGTCCAGCGGCGGGGTGAAGGACTACCTGCTGCACCCGTATCGGCTGGCGTTCGCGCAGGGGGGGCTCTACCTGCTGGCCTACGTGCCGGCCTACGAAGACATCCGCACGTTCGCTGTCGATCGCATCGTCTCGGTCTCGCTGGAGAAGCCAACCTTCGTGCCGAAGGCACGGATCGGCGACGACGTGTTCGCCAACTCGCTCGGTGTCAACACCGGCCCGGCGGCCGAGGTGGAAATCGCGTTCGAGTCGACCCTCGCGCCATACGTGCGCGCCCGAGTCTGGCACGCCTCCCAGCAACTGCGCGACGGGGCCGACGGGGGGTTAGTGCTTTCGATGAACGTGTGTCACGATTGGGCGCTCCGGAGTTGGATCCTGAGTTGGGGTCCCTTCGCCCGCGTGCTGGCCCCTGCCGCGCTGGCGGAGCACATTCGTGCGGATTCGCAGGCGACAGCCGACCGTTACATCCAGACCTAGAGGGAACTCTTATGCCGCAACGCCCGATCCGGTTGTTTCTCTTCGCGGTGCTGGCGCTCGTATTTTTCGCCGGTCCCACGCTGGTCGGGTTCTACACCGACTTGCTGTGGTTCGGCGAGGTGGGCTACCAGCAAGTGTTCCTCACCATGCTTCGCGCCCAGGCCACGCTGTTTGTCATCGCGTTCGTGGTGACGGCGGCCTGGCTGGCAGGCAATCTCCGCGCGGCACTCGCCACCATCGGAGACCTGCGTCCGACCTTCACGACGCGCGAGGGGATCGAGGTCCCACTGCCGGGCCGGGAGCAGCTCGGCATGATCTCGTCGGCGGTTGCGGTCGTGCTCGCGGGCATCATCGCCCTGTTCGCGTCATCCCAGTGGGAGACGTGGCTCGCGTGGGTCAATGCCGTCCCCTTCGGGGAAGCCGATCCGATTCTTGGGCGCGACGTCTCGTTCTACGTCTTCTCGCTGCCGTTCTTCCAGTTCGTGCGTGGCCTGGCCCAGGGCCTGGTCCTGCTGGCGGCGGTCGGCGCCGGAGCGCTCTATTTCCTGTCCGGCAGCGTCACGTCGAGCTTCGGTGCCATGCCGTGGATGACACCGGGCGCACGGCGGCATCTGTCACTCCTGGTCGCGCTGTTTCTGCTGCTGCTGGCCTCGGGCGCGTGGCTGGACCAGTCCGAGCAACTCGTCCAACCCTCAGGCGTGATCTACGGTCCGGGGTACTCGGACGTGAACGGTCGCATGCCTGCCGCCCTGCTGCTGGCGGTCGTCAGCGTCCTTGGAGCCGGACTCGCCGCGCTTCAGGCGTTCTCGCCGCGCAACTGGCCGATCCCGACAGCGATCGTGCTCTACATCATTGTCGCCGTCGGAGGCGAGGGCTACGGTACCGTCCTGCAGCGGTTCGTTGTGTCGCCGAACGAACAAACCCTGGAATCGCCGTTTATTCAACATAACATCGACGCCACTCGCCGGGCCTTCGGCCTCGACGGTATCGAAGCGCAGGAGCTGTCCGGTGATGCGCTCCTGTCCCGCGACGATGTGTCGCGCAACTCGGCCACCATCGACAACGTGCGCCTCTGGGACCACCAGCCGCTCCTCGACACGTTCGGACAGTTGCAGGTGATCCGCACGTACTACGACTTCGTGTCGGTTGACAACGACCGGTACATGATCGACGGGGCCCTGCGGCAGATCATGCTCTCGCCGAGAGAGCTCAATACCAACAGCCTCCCGAACCGGACGTGGGTCAACGACCGGCTGACCTTCACGCACGGGTACGGACTGACCCTTGGCCCGGTGAACCAGGTGACAGAAGAGGGTCTGCCGGTGCTGTTTGTCGGCAACCTGCCGCTGGAAACGACGCCGGAGCTGCCGATCGACGAACCGAGTCTGTACTTTGGCGAGCTGTCGAACGACTACGTCATCGTCCGCACGGCCACCACTGAGTTTCACTATCCGCGGGGTGCAGACAACGTCTTCACGCAGTACGACGGAGAGGGCGGACTGGCCATCGGCTCGCTCTGGCGCAAGCTCGTCTTCGCGCTCCGTTTCGGCGCCTACCAGATCCTGTTGAGCGATGCCATCAACGACGAAAGCCGGATCCTGTTTCTTCGCAACATCCACGAACGCGTGCAGAAACTGGCGCCGTTCCTGTCGTTCGACCAGGACCCGTACCTCGTGGTCGCCGACGGCCGTCTGTTCTGGATCTACGACGCCTACACCACCAGCGCCCGCTATCCGTACTCCACACCTGGCGGTGCCGGAGGCCTGAACTACATTCGCAACTCGGTGAAGATCGTCATCGACGCCTACCACGGCACCACCACCGTGTACATGGCCGACGCCGATGATCCGATCGCCGCGACCTACGCGCGTATCTTTCCCGACCTGTTCACGCCGCTGGCCGACATGCCCCAGTCGTTGCGGGACCACGTGCGCTACCCCGAGGACATCTTCTCGATCCAGGCGTCGGTCTACGCGACGTACCACATGACCCAGCCGGCAGTGTTCTACAACCGCGAGGATCAGTGGCAGATCCCGATCATCGACGACGCCGGCGATGCGGGGCCGATGCAGCCCTATTACACGATCATGCGCCTGCCGGGCGAGGTCGAGCCCGAGTTCATCCAGATGCTGCCGTTCACGCCGCGCAACCGCGACAACCTCGCCGCCTGGCTGGCCGCCAGCAGCGACGGTGAGCATTACGGGCAACTGCGCGCGTACCAGTTCCCGAAGCAGAAAGTCATCTTCGGCCCCCGTCAGGTCGTCGCACGCATCAACCAGGATCAGGCCATCTCGCCACAGATCACACTCTGGAACCAGCAGGGATCGCAGGTGATCTGGGGAACGTTGATGGTGATTCCGATCGAGGAGTCGCTCATTTACGTGCGTCCCCTCTATCTCCGTGCGTCGGGCGGACGCATCCCCGAACTCACGCGCGTGATCGTGGCGTACCAGAATCAGATCGTGATGGAAGAGTCACTCGAGGCCGGGCTCGCCAGACTCTTCGGTGACGCCGTCCCGCGCGATCCCGACCTCGAATCAGGTGGCGAGGCGCCACTACCATCCGGGTCGCCGACCGACTCCGCTGCCCTTGGCGGGCCACCGTCGCAGGCTGGGACCGACCCGCTGCCAGGCCTGGCAGCCCAGGCGCGTGGGTACTACGACCGCGCGCTCGAAGCGCAGCGGAACGGCGACTGGGCCACGTATGGCGAAGAACTGAGGCAGCTCGGCGAGGTCCTCGCCAGAATGCGACAGCCGTAGAACGTTTTTCGATTTGGTGGAGACCGACAAACGCGGAAAAGCGCTTTTCGAAAAGGCCTGGCCGCTGCGAGAAGCCCTGGACCGACACGAAAAGCGCTCGAGTGTGGCGGCGACGCGGGCCGACTGTCACCGGCGCAGAAGCCACGATTCCGGGTGATGCGTCTCGTCGTCCGCCGCGTCTCCGCCTCCGCCTTCGCCCCCGTGTGCCGTGTATGCGTCTGAAATTGACGATTGAGTACGCCGGCACCCGCTATAGCGGCTGGCAGATTCAGAACAACGCCCGCACCGTCCAGGGGGAGATCGACCGGGCGATTCGCGAGGTCACCAGAGCCTCGACCTTCGAGCTCTACGGCTCCGGGAGAACCGACGCCGGCGTTCACGCCCTGGCACAGATAGCCCACCTTGAACTCCCAGGCTCTGCGGGCCAGCGCTGGCCCACCGAAACGCTCAGGCGGCGCATCAACGACGCACTCCCGTTCGATATCAATCTTCTCCGCATCGAACGCGCCCGGCCGAAGTTCCACGCCCGACACGACGCCGTGGCCCGCAGCTATCTCTATCAGATCGCTCGCCGGAGGACGGCGTTCGCCAAGCCGTTCGTCTGGTGGGTCAAGGAACCGCTCGACGACGGCGCGATGCGCCGCGCGGCCGCCCGTTTCGTGGGCACGCACGACTTTCGGTTCTTCTCTGACGACGATCCAGCGGCGAAATCCACCCGCGTTCACCTCGAGGTCTTCGGTGTGCACGACCATGGCGATGTCCTTCTGGTCCATATCGAGGGTTCGCATTTCCTCTGGAAGATGGTGCGACGACTAGTGGGCGTGCTCGTCGAAGTGGGACGTGGAGGCCTGACCGCCGATCACGCCGCGGCGCTGCTCCTGGAGCCGTCGCCGGTCCCGGCGCGCCTGACAGCGCCGGCCGCCGGGCTGTTTCTCGACCGCGTGTACTACCCGGGCGAGGCACGGGATACGCCAGCGGAGCCGCCCGTCTTCCTGAGGCCAGTGCGCTAGAGCGCTTTTCGTGTCGGTCCAGGGCTTCTTGCAGGGACAAGGCCTTTTCGAAAAGCGCCTTCCCGCGTTTGTCGGTCTCCACCGGATCGAAAAACGCTCTAGCGCCACACGCGCGAATCTGACAGGGCTTTACGCCAGGATACGGCCTCGGGTAAGATGCGCCCACAGCAGCTTACGGACGACCAATGGCCTTATTCACATTGCGTAGAGGACACCTATGAAATACATGCGACCGGCGCTTGCCGCGCTGGCACTCACAGTGGCGTTTGGCTCCTTTCTGGTGCTCGCTCAGGGGCAGCAGCCGCAGCAGCCCATGACCTTCTTTCTGACCAGCACTTCCATCGGTAACGGCGGAAACCTCAGCGGTCTCGCTGGAGCGGATGCGCACTGCCAGATGCTGGCGACGGCCGCGGGCCGGGGCGACGTGACGTGGCGCGCGTACCTCAGCACGCAGGGTCCCGGGGCGGTCAACGCGCGGGATCGCATCGGCAGCGGCCCCTGGCACAACGCCAACGGCGCGATCGTGGCGATGAATCACGACGAGCTGCACGGCGACACGATCAACCCGGCGCGGCTCGGCAATCGCGTCAACAAGAACACCGCACGTAACGAAAAGGGCGAGGTGGTGAACGGTGCCGGCGACATGCCGAACCAGCACGACATCCTGACCGGATCGACAGCTGACGGTCGTGCCTTCACCGACGGCATGGACCACACCTGCAGCAACTGGACTGCCGGCACCGACGGCATGGGCTCGGCGCAGGTTGGTCACCACGACAAGATCGGCGGCGGCAGCGGATCGTGGAACTCGGTCCACGCCAGCCGCGGCTGCGCGCAGCCGAACCTCGTCCAGACCGGCGGCAACGGCTACTTCTACTGCTTCGCCGGCGGTAACTAAGAGCACGATGCGCGTGGGGCGGGCCCTCAGGGTCCGCCCGGCGCTGCGTCATCGTTTCCGACGATACGAAGAGGCCCGGTCACCCGGGCCTTTCTTCTGTCTATGGCACGATCCGGCACTCTTGTGAGACATTCGCACGCGCGGCGGCGTCACCCTCGTGCGCTACTATGCCGACCATGAACATTTCCCTGCCCAGGCCGGTCGTGTGGGTGGTGCTCTCCGTCCTGACAGCGTCGACCGTGGGAGTCCCGACGCTGGCGCAGGATGCTCCGCGATGGACAGCCAGCCTGGGCGACATCCGGCGTACGGCCGCGCTGATCCCCGGCCCACGGCCCCTCCGCGTCAACTTCCTCAAGTTCGCCGAAAGTCACCGCACGAAGAATTTCTCGGTCGACGGCGCGCCGACCGCACCGAGCATCCAGGCGCGCACCGCGTTCCAGCTGGTCTATCCCGACGGGCACGTGATGGTTGACGCCGGGATGGACATTACCGTCCACGACTTCTTCGGCCGGGGCGTGCAGGAACCCTATCTTTCCGAGGCCGCACGGCAAGTCGAACAGGCCGTCCGGGACGCCCGGCTCGTTGTCGTCACGCACGAGCATGGCGATCACGTGGCAGGGGTCGTCCACGCACCCGATGCGGCTGATCTGGCCCGGAAGACGGTGCTCACCAGGGCGCAGGCGCAGACGCTTCTGACGGCGCCGCAGATGCCGGAAATCGCATTGACTCCCGAGGCCGCCGGGCGCTTCATCACCATCGACTACGATCGCTACTTCCCTCTCGCGCCGGGCGTCGTGCTGATCAAGGCCGCCGGACACACACCGGGTTCGCAGATAGTGTTCGTGGCGCTGGCATCGGGCCGGGAATACCTGCTGATCGGCGACGTCGCGTGGCACATGGATGGCGTGCGGCAGGTGAAAGGGAAAGCCGCGCCGTGGGTCACCGAAGACGCCCGAGCGGTCATGGACCAGCTCACATGGTTGAACGAGCTGTCACGCACCGAGCCGGATCTGGTGATCGTCGCCAGCCACGACGAGGAGCAACACATCGAGCTGACCCGTCAGCAACTGCTGTCGAGCCAGCTCGAGTAGATTCTTCATACTGACATCGGAGGACACATCGCAATGACGCATTACGGAGGCAAGGATCTGGCACGGAGCTTCCGCCAGGTTCGCGGCAACACCATTCAGGCCGCCGAGGAAATCCCGGAAGACAAGTACGGATTCCAGGCGAGCCCCGACACACGCAGCATCGGCGCCACGCTCGCGCACATCGCGGCGAGCACGGGCTTTCAGTACCACATCCACAGCAACAAGATCGCCGACCTCAAGGATGTCAACTTCATGGAGTTGATGCAGAAGTTCGGCGCGGAAGAAGCCAAGCCGCGGACCAAGGCAGAGACGATCGCCTACCTCACATCGCAGGGAGAGGCGTTCGCATCGTTCCTCGAGGGTCTGTCGGATGCATTTCTCGCAGAGCCGGTCGCGATGCCCCAGGGCGCGGAGCCTGCGAGCAAGACGCGTCTGGAGATGCTGCTCTCGCCCAAGGAGCACGAGATGCATCACCGCGGGCAGATCATGCAGCTCCAGCGAATGATCGGGGTGGTGCCGCATCTCACCCGGCGGATGCAGGAGTTCATGGCGCAGCACGCACCTGCAAAGGCGGCATCGTAAAACCGCGGCGGACCGCTCGGTGGGGTTTGGATAGCGTCGAGAAGGAACCCACCGCAAGACTCACCAGGGGCGCCGTCTCGGCGGCGCCTCGTCTTCCCTCGCGACCCGCGCTCCCTGTCTGCTGCGGGGATACCAGCCGTACGGTTAGGATGGCGCACACGTGGGAGTGCCGCACCCATGCACGCGCTTGAAGAGCAACGGTCGAGTCGTTGCGACCAGATGCCTCGCGGCGCATCAGCGGCAACATGCCTACGTTCAAAGCGACACGCGTATTTTTCTACTTCGCGGCGTTCAAGAAGCACGTCGGAATCTATCCGCCGGTAACACAGGATTGCGCACTGCTGCGCCAACGACGATCCCGAGCTACCGAACACCCTCTGGCTCAAACGTGATTCGAAGCCGCGTGCCGGTGGCCTTCGCGAAGCGCTCCAGTGCATCTGTTGAAGGATGCACCTTCCCTCCTTCGAGGCGCGCGACGTAGGACTGCGACGTCTTCATGCGATGTGCGAGCTGCGTCTGCGACAACCCGACACGTGTTCTCGCCTCGATGAGTGCACGCGCGAGCTGAAACTCCTCGCCGAGCCCCTCGTACGCCATCCTATAGTCTGGGTCCTTGCCCCAGCGGCGGTGCAGATCATTCAGTTTCGTCACGTCTCCAACTCCTTGGCCCTCTGAAGAGCCAACTCGATGTCACGAACGGGAGTCTTCTGCGTCTTCTTGACGAACGCCCGGACCACGATCACACGTTGGCCCTTTGCCGTCACGTACAGCGCCCGTGCGATGCCGGCCTTCCCCGTGAGGCGCATCTCCCAGACCGCCCCTCGGAGGTGCTTGACGTGCGGTTCCCTCACGTTCGGTAAGCCCACGGCTTCGATCAACTCCGCCACGCGGACGAACCTGGCGCGCATGTCAGCGGGCAGATCGGCGAACTCGGCGTCGACCGTCCGGTCCAAGGTCTCCACCCTCCAGGCCATGGAAGCCAATATGCCATATCTGGTATATGTCGAGCAAGTTAAGTCGGGGTCTGCGATTTCGCGACGCCGGGCGAGTGCGATCTACACCGCGCGACTACACAAGAGTAATCGCGCCGAGTCAGCGGTCACTGCGTCGGCGAGAGGCGCTGCAGCTGGCTGCGAGTTGAAGCGCGACCCGCCGGCACCGCATGGATGGAACATCTCTTCAGTCCACAGGCTGGCGGGCCTTGCCACACCGCGGGACTCGACGATACCAGTGAGCGTTGAGTCCTGACGCGGTGCAGGCTCTACCGATGGGATGGATGCGCCAGGTGAGGTTCCGGCGCTTGTTGACCAGTAACCATCGGGCCACGTCCCAACAACACGAAAGGCCGAACCCCCGAAGGAATCCGGCCTTAGTCGCTCAATCTTGTGGTCGGGGCGAGAGGATTTGAACCTCCGACCCCTCGGTCCCGAACCGAGTGCTCTACCAGGCTGAGCCACGCCCCGACGAACGTGTCAGTTTATCGTACTTCCGACGGGCTCACCAGCGACAGTTCCTCGACATACGAGAGGACGTCATGCGCGGTCATGTCAGGGTGCAGCGGCGTGATCGAGATATAGCCGTCGCGCACGGCCTGGTAGTCGGATCGGTCGTGCGGCTCCCAGTCGTTCTCGCCTTCCTCGATCCAGTAGTAGGGGCGATTGCGTGGATCGCGCCGCTCGCTCACCACGGTGACGTGGTTGCGCCTGGCCTGGACCGTCGCGCGGAACCCTTTGTTCGACCCGAACGGCACGTTGATGTTGAGGAGCGTGAACGGTGGCAGCCCTCGCGTCAGCACCGCCTCAGCCACCGTCGCGGCCGCGTGCGCCGACGGCCCGAACTCGAAGGTGTTGCGCCGGTTCTGGGCCGAGATCGCGATGCTCGGGATGCCCAGCAGCGCCCCCTCCAGCGCGCCGGAGACCGTGCCGGAATACGTCACGTCATCGCCGAGATTCCATCCCTTGTTGATGCCCGACACGACCAGGTCGGGCTTACCGTGGAGCACGTGCGAGATCGCGACGTTCACGCAATCGGTCGGCGTGCCGTCGACGGCAAACACCCCATCACGGACGGTCTCGAGTCTGAGCGGTCGCCTGAGCGTCAGGGCATGGCCGATCGCGCTGGCCTCCTGCAGCGGCGCGACAATCGTCACGTCGCCCAGTGGCGCGAGCGCCTCGGCCAGGAGATGAATCCCCTCGGATCCGACGCCATCATCGTTGGTCACAAGAATACGAGGCATCTGAACCATCAATCATACCTCGCCCCACCCGCGCATGAGCGAGCCCGCCGCCGCTTTCCGTGTCTCAGCCGTTTCGCCACTCCCGGTCCCAGGAGCCCTACAATGAGGGCGTGCTCCTCGACCAGCATCAGCGTCCACTGCGCGATCTGCGGCTGTCGGTCACCGACCGCTGTAACCTGCGATGCAGCTACTGCATGCCGGAAGAAGAGTACGTCTGGCTTCCACGTGAAGACATTCTCAAGTTCGAGGAGATCGAGCGTCTCGTCGATGTGTTCCTCAGTCTGGGCGTTGACAAGGTCCGCCTCACTGGCGGAGAGCCGTTACTCCGGCGCGACCTCCCCGCATTGCTCGAGCGCCTCGCGACGCGGTCGGGCATCCGCGATCTGGCGATGACGACCAATGGCGTCCTGCTGGCGCCGCAAGCGCAATCTCTTGCCGACGCCGGACTCCACAGACTGACCGTCAGCCTCGATACGCTCCAGCCGGACCGCTTCCATCAGCTCACGCGAAGCCACGACCTCCCGCGCGTCCTTGACGGGATCGCGGCCGCCGCGCCGCTGTTTCCGGGGCTGAAGATCGACACGGTCGTGATCCGCGACACCAACGACGACGAACTCGTGGACCTCATCGAGTTTGGGCGAGGCTACGGCGCCGAGGTCCGCTTCATCGAATACATGGACGTGGGCGGCGCCACGCACTGGTCGATGGAGCGCGTGGTCGCGAGGGCCGAGATGCTTGACCGGCTGACACGGCACTACGGACCGATCACGCCGATCCAGGAAACCTCCTCGGCGCCGGCTGACCGCTACCAGTTGCCGGACGGCACGGTGTTCGGGATCATCTCGTCGACGACAGCACCGTTCTGCCAGGCGTGCGACCGCAGTCGACTGACGGCCGACGGCATGTGGTTCGTCTGCCTCTACGCGCCGGTCGGCCTCGACCTGCGCGGTGCGCTCAGACGCGGGTCCACGCCCGAGGCACTCGCCTCGCTCATCAGTTCGGTGTGGGAGGCGCGTCGCGATCGCGGCGCCGAAACGCGGCTGGCGGAACGTGACCGCACACCGCTCATCCCGATCGAACGCCTACGCCGCGACCCGCACCTGGAAATGCATACCCGAGGAGGGTAGCCCGCCGCGTCGACCCTGGAATGCTCCGCGGAGGGTAGCCAGCCGCACTAGCCGTCCCTATCCGGCGAGATCGGCGATCTGCTCGAGTCGGCGGTCGCGTCCGCACCCGAATCGATAGAACCGGTACTGGGCGGAATTCTTCTTGTAGTAGTCCTGGTGATAGTCTTCCGCCCCGTAGAAGGGTCCGGCTGGAGTGATCGCCACGACGATCTGCTGCTGGAACTTCTTCTGCTCCTCTGCCTTCGAGGCCTCGGCTGCGGACTTCTGCGCCTCGTTGTCATAGAAGATCTCTGGCCGGTACTGGGTGCCGGAATCACAGAACTGGCGATTGGCCACGAACGGGTCGACGTTCTTCCAATAGTGTTCGAGCAGCGCCTCGTAACTGACGACTGACGGGTCGAAGACCACCCTGACCGCCTCGGTGTGTCCGGTTCCGCCTGACGAGACCTGTCGGTACGTGGGATCGACCACCCTGCCGCCCGTATAGCCGGATGTGGTCGACACCACTCCCGGCACCTTGTCGAAATCGGCCTCGGTACACCAGAAACAGCCGGCCGCGAAGATCGCCGCCGCCATGCCGGAACCCTGAGGCTCGGCCGCCGGGGCGGCGCTGCCCTGCTGGGCCTGCATGTCCGTGATGCCAACAAGGCCGCCACTCAACCAGAAGTAACCGCCCCCCAGAACGAGCGCCGCGATCAGGAGCCAACGTTGTGGATGCATCGTGAGCCTCCGTCAGTGCGCGCAGGGTGCCCTACGCATCGGGATGAAAGACCATCGCCACGCCGTTCATGCAGTAGCGCTGTCCAGTCGGGGGCGGGCCGTCGGTGAAGACATGCCCGAGGTGACCGCCACAGCTGGCGCAATGCACCTCGACGCGAATCATCAGCAGGCCTCGATCGACCGACGTCCCCACGGCGCCGGCCAACGGCTGCCAGAAGCTCGGCCAGCCGGTGCGGCTGTCGTACTTGGTGGCCGACGAGAATAGCGGGTTCTCGCACGCCGCGCACGCAAACGTGCCGGCGCGCTTCTCGTCGTCCAGCGGACTGGTGAAGGCGCGCTCCGTGCCGTGCCCCCTGAGGACCCGGTACTGCTCGCGCGTGAGCACCTCACGCCACTCCGCGTTCGTCTTCCGGACCGGGAACGCGACCGCCACGGCCCTGTGCTCCACCGCCTGCGAGCGGTCGAGCCAGGCGAGGACCGGTGCCAGACCAAGCACGGTCCCGGCAATCACGAAGAACTGCCGTCTGCTCTGCACCTCCATAGCGTAACCCGATCCCTTACCTCAGCGACGGCCCGTGCTCGCGAAGCCAGCGCCTCGCCTTCAGGTGGTCGGGACAGGCCTGGGCCACCAGGCGCCAGTATGCCGGCGAGTGGTCGAGGCGCCTGAGGTGCATCAGCTCGTGAATCATCACGTAATCGCTGACCCACCCCGGCATCGCCACCAATCGCCAGTTCAGGCTGATATGCCCGTTGGGCCCGCACGAACCCCATCGCGTGCGCTGGTCCCGCACGCTGACGCGCACGACCTTCAGGCCGTGCATTCCCGCAAGCTCCAGCAATCGTGTCGGAAGGTCCACCTTTGCCTGAACGCGGAGCTGGCGTCGCGCATCCGCCCCTAGGGCGCGCTGCCGGATCCTGGACCGCTGAGCCGCGATCCACTCCACGTGTCGCAGGCCGAATGCTGTGGCGGCGCGCTGTGACCCACCCCGTGGGATCGTCACGCACGCACGGCCATCGCTGTCGACTCGAAGTACGTACCGCCGGGCGCGATGGTGACGGACGAAGTGGAACTCCACGGGCGGATCCGAGCCCGGTGTCGGATCGCGCGCAACGACCGGCTCGGCGGCGGCAACCACCGGCTCGGCTGCCATCTCAGGCGGATCCACGAACGGGAGGACACACTGCACCACGACAGGATATCTGACGGTGATAGCATCGCAGCGATGTCGAGTTCGGCGGCCGATGACTGAGGTAGTCAACGTAGATCCGGTCAGGCCGAATCACGCGGACATCGCGCGCGCCAGCGACTGCCTGCGGCGCGGGGGCCTAGTCGCCTTCCCGACCGAGACGGTCTATGGGCTCGGTGTGCACGCCATGGACCGTGCCGCGGTCCGTCGACTCTTCGAGGCCAAGAAACGGCCGGCCAACGACCCCTTGATCGTGCACGTCGCGTCATTTGCTGAGATCGCGGCGCTGGTGACTGCCCCCCCACGCTCCGCAGCACTGCTGGCCGATCGGTTCTGGCCCGGCGCGCTGACGCTCGTGCTTCGCCGCGCGCCGTCGGTACCCGACGAGGTCACCGCGAGTCTCGACACGGTCGCGGTGCGCGTGCCGGCGCACCCCGTGGCACACGCCCTGCTGGCGGCGACGGCGCTCCCTATCGCCGCGCCCAGCGCGAATCTGTTCTCCAGACCCAGCCCCACGCTGGCCGCGCATGTCCTCGAAGACCTGGATGGGCGCATCGACATGGTCGTCGACGGCGGTCCGACCGCGGTGGGCGTCGAATCAACGGTGCTCGATATCACCGTCGACCCGCCCGTGGTGCTGCGACCCGGCGCGATCAGCATCGACATGCTCCGCGCGATCGTGCCCACCGTGCAGTATCGCGCCGCGCGTGCTCACACCAGCGACCACGCGTCGATGCCGTCGCCGGGACTCCTCTCGAAGCACTATGCGCCCCGCGCGCCGCTCACGATCTATCAGGGCGACGCTGCCGCCGTCGGAGAGGCGCTGAGGCAGGCGGCACGTTCGGCGGCGGCGGGTGGCCAGCGTGTCGGCCTGCTCGTGGCCGCCGAGGACTCCTCGCTGGTGGGCGACATGCACGACATCGACGGTCCGCCCGTCGTGTCGGCCATCCTCGGCTCCCACGGCGACGCCGAGGCGACGGCGGCGAGGCTGTACGCGGCGCTGCGCGAGCTGGACGGGTCGCACGTGGATCTGATCCTGGCACGCGACATCGTCGGCGACCACGGACTCTGGCGCGCCGTTGCCGACCGCCTCCATCGCGCGGCAGCACGGGTGGTGGTCGTCAGCCCCCGGATCGGCTGACGCGAGTAGGTCGTGCCGAGTAGATGTGCGCTGCGGCGCCGCTCAGCCGACTCAGCGCGAGGAGCCCGGCGCCTAGAGCGCTTTTCGTTTCGGTCTGGGGCTTCTCGGAGAGGCCAGGCCTTTTCGAAAAGCGCTTTCCCGCGTTTTTCGGTCTACACCAAATCGAAAAACGCTCTAGTCTGCCACGCGCCGCACCGGCGCCCAATCCGGCTCGAAACGCGTACGCAGAATCAGCGTGACAACCGCGCCGTAGCTCCGCACGCCCTCCTCCACTCTGTTCGCTTTCAGATACTGGTCGTATACCTGCCAACCGGCGTCACGGACCACTGGCCACTGTCCGCGCTGCACGCGCTCGGCGACCGCCTGCAGGTCTCCATGTGGTCCGGCTCCCAGCGCGCTCGCCAACCGGTCGCGGCCGGCAGCGTCAACCTCGTTGGCCACCTGTGCATAGAGAAACAACCAGGCGCTGTAGCGCGCAGGTACACCCGCATGCATGCACGTGAGCCATCCAACGAAGCTGGCTTCCGACTCGTCGGCATAGCCCGCCAGGTGCGACCACTCGTGCGCCGCAACGAACGGACGTTCGAACGGCAGGAGGTCCGGATTGGCCAGCACCTCGAGGCCCAGCGGATTGATCATCCCGTCGATGCTGGCCCACCGGAAATACGGACCCAGAAGCGAGCCCTTCAGGCGTCCCGCTTCGGCGGGCGGCGCATCACTCAGTGTCCGCTGGACCGACACGAACGCTGCCCGCAGTCCCTCGTCGTCGGAAGGGTCCTCTGCCCACCCGAGCTGATGCGCCTCGTCGTACAACGCGTTGAGCTGCGCCCCCGCTTCGATCCCCAGGTCTGTCACGGCTTGCGACGACGGCGCGCCCTGCTCAACCAGCAGCCTCGCGTCCATCGGCACCCGGCGGTAGTTGAATCCCCACAGCACGAGAAACGCCAGGTAGACGACGGCGGCCAGGAACGCCAGATTTCCCAGAAGGCGCACGATCGGCCAGATCCGGGGCGTCCGCCTGGCCAGGAACCCGACCCGCACGACGACCGCGAACACGGCGACACAGCCCACGACCATCAGCAGATCGAGGACCGCAAATGAGAGCGCGTTCGAGATTGGCGTGAGATGGCGCTGGATCGCGGGATACAGCCCGGTCGAAAACCAGCGCTCGACGAGCGTCGGAGAAACAGGTGCGAGACCTGCCGCGACCGCGAGTCCGATGACAAGCAACCTGATCACCGCTGGTTCACGCCGTTCTCAGTTGCGCCATCCCACAGCCTCTCGTTCCTCGCGTCATCACGATGCTCCGCACTCCGGAGGCGCAGTCCGGAAGCGCAGTCCGGGGCAGGAAGCATCATTCCAGCGGCATCAGACACCAGCAGGCTATTATCCTCCCCGGCCCAGACCCTTTCGAGGCGGTTCCCTCTATACTCAGCCCACTGAAGACAGAGCCCTTTCTCCCGGCCAGTCACCCGCGCGGGCCAGAATCGTGGCAACCGGCTGGCCTGCACAGGAGGCCGCATGTTCTATCGAATCACCGCACGCCTGAGAACTGAGACAGGCGCCGACTTTCTCAGGAAGCTCACTGACGGAACCATCGCTCGCCAGGCGCCCGATGGTCAGGAGATCGTCGACGCGATGAAGCGAGCCGTGCTGACCGACGACGGGAGCGTCTCGTGGAGCGAGGTCTGCTACTGCGCGACGCCGCTCGCGCACGAGCGCGCAACGGTGTTCGACGAGCACTTCGACGCTCTGGAGACTCACGTCATCGACGGCTATCAGCGCTACGACGGGCGCTCCTTCATGGAGTATCTCGCCGAGCTTGTCGACGCGCCATGATGGACGGCGCTGGCGAGACACAACCGGGAACTGTAGCCAGGATCTGAAAGGGGCACACGCATGGATCGCACGATTCGCGCTGTGATGATCGGCCTCGCCATACTTGTCGTCGCCGCAGTCGCGTTCTCGGACATGGTGGGGAGCATGATGGGGACGGGTCCTGGCACTCCAGGGATGATGCAGGCCCCGGGGTGGACGTGGGGCTTGTCGATGTTCGCCTTCTGCGGGGTCCTGCTGATCGGTCTGGCGTTGGTCGTCCGAGCGCTGGGCATGAATCGCCGCCGTCGCGGCTCCTTGCTCGACGTCCTGGAGCGACGCTACGCGGCGGGCGACCTCACCCGCGAGCAGTACGAGAAGATGCGGCGAGAGTTCGAACAGCAGGAGGGCGCGACGTCTTCGACACCTGATTAGCCCTGTCTCTCCAAGCCCGCTCTGCAGTCGCTCTGCAGAGAGAAGAGCTACAGACAGAAAAGGCTCCGCTCCTCCGGCAGTGGCTGCAGCACCTCCGGCGAATTGTTCGCCGGGGCATTCACCATCGTGGAGACTTCATAGGCGCTGAGCCAGTCTGGCGGGCACGGTTCCAACAGGGGCTTCAAGCGATCCGGGTCATCGACACTGGGATCCAGCCACAGATGGAGATCGTCGCTGCCCAGGATCACAGGCATCCGGTCGTGGATGTCCAACATCAACGCGTTCGCACGTGTCGTCACGATGGAGAACGTGTGGAGCGGTTCGGGCTGGCCACCTGGCTGGAACCGCTCCCAGACGCCCGCCACCGAGAGGATGCCGCGGTCCTTGGGTTGAATGGCGAACGGACGCTTCCGTGGCGCTCCACGCTTCCACTCGAAGAATCCCGACAGAGGGACGACGCATCGCCGTTGCCTGAACGGCTCCGCGTAGCTCGCCTTCTCAGCGATATCCTCGCCTCGCGCGTTGATCAGGGAGTACTTCGTCGCGGCCTTGAGACTCTTCGCCCAGCTCGGCACCAGACCCCACCGAAACAGGTCGATCGCGCGTTGGCCGTCACGCACCAGTACGACCGGCGACATCTGGGTGGGAGCAAGATTGTAGGTCTGGCGAAACCCGTCAAGGTGCAGCGGCTGACGATTTAGGTACTCGATCGACAGTTCCTCGTCGGTATAAGTCTCGTAGGCGCGTCCGCACATGTGGCAATGATATCGGGCCCGCGTATCGGCCTGACGAAACAGTCTGTGCCGTGACTGAAGCCTGTGATCTGGAAGGCCTCCTACGTTCCGCCGCGCCACTCGCACCGGCCGGCTGGCGAGGTTGCGTCCCTTGGTCGGGGCGTGCGCATAATGACGGCCACTCGTCCACGGGTCGACCGAGAGGAGCAACGAATGAGGCGTCGTCTTCTGCTATCTACGTGGGTGATCGTCGCAACCGGGATCGCCCTGGCCATCCCCCCGGCGGTTCTGAGCCAGGGATCCGTTCCGCCGGCGCCCCGGAACCTGGAAGAATTCGACGAGATGTTCACCGAGCTCTCAAATTGGGGACGGTGGGGAGAGGACGACCAGCTCGGGACCATCAACCTCGTGACCGCCGCAAAGACGCGGGAGGCCGCCGGCCTGGTGAAGGAGGGGCGGTCCGTTTCGCTGTCGCACAACCCGATCGCGGAGTCGGGCCTGCCGGACAATCCGTTCTCCACGTTCGCACTCCAGATGGGACCTGGCTTCATGAGCGACACGATTCGCTTTGACTACCACGGGTATGTGACCAGCCACATCGACGCCCTGTGTCATTTCTCGTACAGAGGCTCGCTGTACAACGGCGTCGCGATTGGCGCCAACACGGCACAGGGATGTGGAAAACTGGGTATCGAGGCGTTGAAAAATGGGGTCATCACTCGTGGCGTCCTGATCGACATTCCACGCCTCAGGGGCGTGCCCTACCTCGAACCCGGCGAGCCCGTCTACACCGAGGACATAGAAGCGTGGGAGCAGCAGGCGGGCGTGAAGGTGACGTCGGGCGACGCGGTCATCCTGTATACCGGGCGCTGGGCCCGGCGCGCCGACGTTGGGCCGTGGAGACTGCCTGGTCCCGTCGCGGGTTTCCACGTCTCCGTCGGGCCGTGGCTCAGACAGCGCGACGTCGCGATCGTCGGCAGCGATGCGGCCACCGACGTCACACCCGCGCGCTTCGATGGTCTGTATGAACCGCTCCACCACTTCATCATGGCCGGACTCGGCGCTCCGATCCTTGACGCGCTGGACCTGGAATCGCTGGCTCAGACTGCGGCGAGCCTGAACCGGTGGGAGTTCATGCTCACCGTCGCGCCGATTCCGGTGACTGGTGGAACCGGGGGGCCTGTCAACGTCCTCGCGACCTTCTAGCGCGGATTTCACTTCTGCGTAGCGAACCGTCACAGGGCTCCCCCTGGCAGGAGTGGACCGCCCGCGGTTCATCGGGAGCGACGCGCTCATGAAATCCGCACTAGATGGAACACGGCTCGCCGCGCGAAAGCACTTTCCCCAAAAGCGCGCCGTCATCCTGATGCATGATTGTGCCTGCGGCTGACAGCCTGAGGCATCTCCAGGGCCAGTCGCCCGGATCACGCGCGAAGATCGCTCGGCAGGCGTCGATGCTGAGTTGTCGCACGAGGCAGCAGTCTTCACAACCGGAGGCGAGTCATGAAAGTCATCAAGCTGTTCAAGATGTACGGGGCGGAAAACATGGTTGCGGCGAAAATGCTAGCGGCGGCGACGGTGGCGACGGTGATGATCGCGGCGGGGATGGCGGTCGGGCTTGTACTGGCACCGCCGGTTGCGGCGCACCACGCCCTTCAGGCGGAATATGACACGACCGCAGTCGGTTCCTTTACCGGAACGTTGACGCGCTTTGCCCTGATCAACCCTCATGTGCGCTGGCTCTTTGACGAGACGAAACCGGACGGCACGAAGGTGCAGTGGGAGATGTCCGGTGCGGGGGCAGGCGCTCTGCGCCAGGCCGGTCTGGGGCGGATCTTCAAGGTCGGCGAGGTCTACGACGTCACGTTCGCACCGTCCCACAGCGGCGCCAACATCGGCCGCGTGCGCACGATGACGTTTCCGGATGGACGGGTCGTGACGCTGTTTCACGAAGACCCGACCTCCCCGGAAGCCCAGCAGCTCAATCAGTAGGTCTGGATGCTGAGCGATTCCTGGGGACTACTACGGCTTGCTGGGCCGTCCCGACGTCCCGCGAGGCGACGCACGATCGACCGCCTCGCCGGGTCGATGCCAATCGGACGGGAGCGACGCTACGAAGCGCAGCCGACACAGGTCGCTGCGTGCGGAACCGCTTCCAGCCGCTTCTCTCCGACTGGCTTGCCGCAGGTCAGACAGATCCCATAGGTGCCGGCATTCATCCGATCCAGGGCCTCCTGAATCTGGCCCGCCTCGTCGAGCGTGCTCGCGTCCAGGCTCTCGAGAACCTCGTCGTTCTCCCTCTCGGTGATCCTGTCCTCCCAGTCCGGGTTCAGCGGCTGGCGGAGGTCGTTCTCGATCTTCCCGGCTCGCTTGGTGAGCTCACCGAGTCGCTGTTGCAACCGCTCTCGAATCACGTCCAATTCACTGTGTCGCACTGTTCATCTCCAACCAGGGGTAGTTAACCCTGATGTGACAAAAACTCAGGCGACATTAGCGAGTGCGTCGCGGATCCGGGTATAGGTCTGG
>JAQBVV010000024.1 GCA_027622905.1 Acidobacteriota bacterium | reverse complement strand
CGTCCCAATGTGAATCAAGTAATTACATGGCTACGTTATGCACGGCGTATTGCGCCCATCTCTATCGAAACAATGGGCTTCTGCAGATTCGGGGTGGGGAACTTCAGACTAGCCAGTTCCCGATGCCGGCGCTGCGTCCTCGGTCAGGTCATCGTCACGCCCGCGACGCGCAATCCACCAGATGACCAGTGCGATCGCCGCAGCGGCGGCCACGACGGTCGACGCAAACAGCAACAGCGTGGTGTAGAGAATCGACTCCGGCTCGAGATGCACCTCGACATCCACCGGCTGACCAGCGAGCCGATCGGCGAGCGACTGCTCCCACTCGAGAATGTTGCCGCGCTCCACCTGGCGCGACGGCGCGTTGTGAAGCAGGATCTCGCTCGGCAGGTGCATCCGGAACAGGACTCGTTCCTCGCCAGTCCACTGGATCGCAGGGCCCGGACTTCCCGCCGGCGGCCCGACAACCTGAGTAAACTCGAACATGCCGTCGCGACGCTCGAAGCGGTACGCGGACCAGGTGAAGGGCGCAAGTCGTGGCAACTCCCGCACGTCAGCGACCCTGATCTGCGCGTGCACGAATCGGCGACCGTCGCGGCGGGCAAAGCTCACCGACGCCTCGGTTGTCTCTCCTCCGAACCATGACCGCACCTCGTTCAGGTCGATGCGGGCCACCGGGTCGGGATCGAACTCGGCGCCGCGGAGAGCCGCCAGAGACGCGATCGATGCGTGGACATTGACCGTCGCTGAGCCATCGAGCGAGAGATACAGCTCTTCCTCGTACTCGTATTCGTTGCCGAACACGCCTCCGCGCGAGCAGTTCGCCGCGACGGCACAGGCCGCAAGAACAGCTATCAACACCGTCCGCCCGCGGGACCCCGCACCAGCCGTCATCGGGGCCAATGATATCCTTAGGGCTATCCCTCCGGTCATGCCGCGTCCCACTCTCTTCCTGATCGACGGCAGCTCCCAGATGTACCGTGCGTACCACGCGTTTCGAGGGAAAGGTCTGTCGAACCAGGAGGGGCAGGCCACGCACGCGGTCTATCTCTTCGTCACGATGTTGCGAAAGCTCGTCGCCGACCATCAGCCGGCCTACATCGCCGCGTCGTTCGATCTGGCCGGCCCGACGTTCAGAGACGAACTGGTGACCGACTACAAGGCCAATCGTGCGGCGATGCCCGATGATCTTGTCGAGCAAATCACATCAGTCTACGAAGCGTGCGAAGCGCTCGGGGTACCGATCCTCACGGCAGCCGGCTACGAGGCCGACGATGTGATCGGCACGATGGCGACACGCGCGGCCGCCAGTGACTTCGACGTCACCGTCGTCTCGCCGGACAAGGACTTCTTTCAGCTCGTGGACGACCACGTCCGCATCTACGACGCGCGTGACGACGGCGTCTGGTACGACGCAGCCGGGGTCGTCAAGAAGTTTGGCGTCGTGCCATCGCAGGTGGTCGACGTGCTGTCACTCGTTGGAGATGCAAGCGACAACGTGTCGGGCGTGCCCGGGGTCGGAAAAAAGGGCGCTATCGATCTGATCAGCACGTATGGCAGCCTCGACGCCCTGCTCGAGCACGCCGGGGAGATTAAGCAGAAGTCCTACCGGGAGACGTTGCTCGCCCATCGTGCGGAAGCCCTTCGGAGCCGCGAGCTGGTCACGATCAGGCGCGACGTGCCGCTCGATTTCGAGTTCGAGTCGCTGCGATACCAGGGCCCCTCGCGCGAGCGCTGCTACGCGCTCTTCTCGCGCCTCGCGTTCCGCTCGCTGATGACCGAGTTCGCGCCAACGGCCGACGCGGTGGAGCAGGACTATGCGCTCGTCCTGACGCTGCCGGACCTCGACGCGCTGATCGTGGAGCTGCGCAAGGCGGGCGAGTTCGCCCTCCACGTCATCGGTGATCGACCGACGGCCATGCGCGCGGCGATCGTGGGAATCACGTTCTCGACTGGCGACCGGTACGCACGGTACCTGCCCCTTGGTGGTGGCGAGGCAGGCGAGAACGAAGACCTCCTGTCGAACCCGGTCACGCCGCTGGTGTCCCGACACACTGCGCTCGATCGCCTGAAGCCCCTGCTGGAAGACGCGACGGTGCGCAAGGTCGGGCACGACCTCAAACTCGACAGCATCCTCCTGGAAACCTGCGACATCGCGCTGAAGGGACTCTCGGTCGACACGATGATGGCCAGCTACGTGCTGGACGCGGGCCGCACCGGCCACGGGCTCGAGGGCGTCTCGCTGGAGCATCTCGGGTACAAGGCACTGACCGAGCAGGATGTCTGCGGTCGCGGCGCCAAAGCGATGTCGTTGGCACGCATCACGCCCGAGGAGCTGCTGACGTTCGCCGGAGAGCGCGCGGACCTGGCGTTGCAGCTCTCGCACCAGCTCGCGCCGACGCTGGTTGCCGAGCGCCTGGACGACGTGTTTCGCCAGCTTGAAATGCCGCTCGTTCCCGTTCTCGCGCAGATCGAACGTGCCGGCATCGGTATCGACCGCGCGTCGCTGGCCGCGCAGTCCAGGCACCTCGAAGGCGAACTCGCACGTCTCACCGCGCGGATCTTCGAACTGGCCGGCCAGGAGTTCAACGTCAACTCGCCGAAGCAACTCGGTGAGATCCTGTTCGACAAGCTACAGCTCCCGGCGGGGAAGAAGACGGGCAAGACGCGCTCCGCGTCAACGGCGGTGGAGGTGCTCGAGGACCTCGCGCTGGTACACGAACTGCCGCGACTCGTGCTCGAATGGCGGGGTCTCCAGAAGCTGAAGAGCACGTACGTGGACGCACTGCCAGCGCTTGTGCATCCGGAGACCGGGCGCGTCCATACGTCGTTCAACCAGGCGGTGGCCGCGACCGGGCGACTCAGCAGTTCGGACCCGAACCTCCAGAACATCCCCATCCGGACAGAGCTGGGACGGCAGATCCGTGGTGCGTTTGTCGCCGCGCCGGGCAACGTGCTGATCTCGGCCGACTACTCGCAGATCGAACTACGAGTCCTGGCGCATCTGGCCGAGGAAGAGACCCTGATCGAAGCGTTTCGGAACGGTGAGGACATCCACGACCGTACGGCGATGCGCGTGTTCGGCACGGACAGCGAGCTTGACGCCCACGAGTTGCGCCGGCGCGCCAAGATCATCAACTACGCGCTCCTCTACGGAAAGACCGCCTTCACGCTGGCCAAGGATATCGGCGTCACCAACGAAGCGGCGCAGGCCCTGATCGACGCCTACTTCGCTGGTTTCCCCCGGGTGCGCGGATTCATCGACAGGACGCTGGCAGAAGCGCGGGACACGGGGTCCGTGAAGACACTGTTCGGGCGGCGCAGGCTCATGCCGGACCTCAACAGCCGCAACGGTCAGATTCGGGCGAGAGCGGAGCGCGAGGCTGTCAACATGCCCATCCAGGGTACCGCCGCCGACATCCTCAAGAAGGCGATGATCGACCTCCACGGCGAGCTCCCGAAGCGCGGGTTGGCAACGCGCATGATCCTGACGGTGCACGACGAGCTGGTGTTCGAGGGCCCGAAGACCGAAGCCGAGTCAGCCGTCGCGCTCGTGCGCGAGCGAATGGAGGGGGTCGCGTCCCTGGCCGTACCGCTGACCGTGGACGTGGGCTTCGCCGAAAACTGGCGAGACGCCAAGCCGTAGGCGGTGGGTTTGATACCCGCGCCTCAGCGACGGGCGCGGCGAGCCAATGCCCGCTGGCGCCGACATCACGGTGCGATCAGAGTTCGAGCAGCCGGGTGTACTTGATGATGAAGGAACGCCCGAGCAGTTCCTCGCGCGTGAACGACGAGGTGTCGCGCCGGTCGTTGTAGACCAGGAACAGGCCGGTGTTGCTGCGGTCGAGCAGTGCCAGACGGATGTTCGACGAGATCGTCGACCTCTGCTTGTTGTACTGAATCAGGGCCTGCAGGTTCGCCAGGCTCGTGAACGAGTAGCTGACCTTGATCGGGATCAGGTCAGTCGTGAAGCTACCGCCAGGCAAATCGATGTCGGAGTGGTCCCAACCGATCTCGGAGATGAGCCGCGCGCCGAAACGAAAGCCGACCGTCGCGTCCCACCCCAGGAAGTCGCCGTCGTAGAAACGGCCGATGCGCTGGCGCAGCGACGCGTTGATGGGCGCGCTGGGATCCGTGTTGCCCTCGAACATGCCCTGCGTCCAGGCGTAGTTTCCGGCGGGAATCGTGACCGTCCGTCCTGTCACGTCGCTATACACCCTGAACGGCTGTCTGGGTCGGTCCTGCTCCGTGTTGATCACGTACCCGAAACGTGCGCCAGAATTGGTTCGAAAATCCAGGAAGTGCCAGTGGCCCTGCGAGGTCTCCAGCTCGTTCTGCAGGTTCATGGTCGCATCGAAGCTCGCGTGCGGCGCAATCCGCCGAAGCCACGTCGACCGTCCTGGCTGATAGTCCAGCGCGTACCGACCTTGAAGCTTTCTGTAGGCCCGCCTTGGAAGAAAGCCGACCTCGGGGTTGAAGTCTTCGCCGACCTGCGAGTACCCGGCATTGCCGCTCCAGAGATTGTTCGCGTAGTTGTAATAGACGCGACCCGCGTAATCCGACCCCCCCTTGCTGGCCGGCGAGTCGGTGCGAGCGATGAAGGCAAACAGCTTGCCGTTGGTCGTCGCCTGCCACGCGAGATCGAGCCCGAGAGAGCGGTTGTAGTCGTCGGCCGTCGCCAGGTCACCGACGCCCTGGCGGTTGACGAACATCGCGCCGAAATTCGACCGCCCGACCTCCCGCTGGACGCGTACCACCGAGAAATTGTTCGCCTGGGAAATCGTTGCCCCGGTCCGGCGATCGACGGCGGAGTCAGTCTGCACGTTCAGGAATCCGACGTTGTTGCCGCCCAGCTTGCCGCTGAGTCGGCCGGCGCCAATGATGTCAACCGGCTGGCCCCCGGCGAGGCCGATCCGCCGTGAGAAGAACAGATCGATTTCCCGGGGTTGGCCGAGCTGAAAGACCTGGGCGTTCTCGAGAAAAAACGAACGCTTCTCGGGAAAGAACAGCGCGAACCGGGTCAGATTGACCTGCTCCTCGTCGGCCTCGACCTGAGCGAAGTCGGTATTGACCGAGAGGTCGAGCGTCAGGTCGGCCCGCACTCCCCACTTGACATCGAGACCGATGTCGCCGCCGCGATCCACCGTGTCGGTCAGAAGCGTCTTGTCGTCGTTGAACGACCCCGCCACGAACGGTGTGAACTTCAGATCGCGCCGGCTCGGCAGGTTGAGCCCGTTCAGCTTGCCCGCGACCGACACGCGCTGGAGCGAGTAGCCGCGCGGTACCGGGGCGAGGAAGACCTGCTCGTTCTTGCGCCGGATATTTCGCTGGACGTTGACGCCCCACACGCGATCCTGACCGGGTTCGTAACGCAGCGTTCTCAGCGGGATGGCGAACTCGGCCTCCCAGCCGCGCTCGCTCGGGCTCGCGCGCACGGTCCAGTCGGCGTCCCAGGCGAGGTTGAGCCCACCACCGCGAAACCCGCCCCCGCCGGTCTGGCCTTCGCCCATCACCTGGGCGTCGTACTCGATGCCAAAGGGATTGGTCCCGAACACGAATGCGTTCTGGCCGTCGTTGAACGTGTCGAGGAGAATCTGCACCGAGTCCGTATCGCCGAGGTTCGCGTCGCGCCGGCTCTGGCTGACGACGAGACTGTTGGGCTCGGTGTCGTAGCAGACGACGGCCACGTAGAGATTCGTCTCGTCCATGAAGAACCAGACGTCGGTCCGCTCCGTAGCCGGCTGGCCCTGGCTCGGCTCCTGCTGGGTAAACGCGCTGTACGCGGCCTCGGCGGACCAGACCTCTTCGCTGATCTTCCCGTCGATCACGGGCCGGTCTTCGCCGGTCAGATGACCCACGCTGAGCTGCGGCACGCCCTGGGCAAAGCTGGGTACCGCGATGACAAGACTCGCGCCCATGAAGGCCGCGACCACCACACCCCGCAAGCGGGGCATTACACACTTCGACGAGGCCATGCGGATTCTCCTGATCGGTGAACGTCAGCTTAAGACTTGAAGAGTAGCGAAGAATGGGCAACCGACTCCAGCATTATCGGCAGATGCCGGCTCAGGCTATTGATCCCTGGGCGCGACGTACGTCCGGCGGGCGCGGACGTCCAGCCCCCGTTGAGCGACGCGTACAGAGATGTCATGTACCTTGCCGTCGCGTTTCGGCGGGGAGAAACCGAGCAGATACTGACTGTGCAGCTCATCGGCCACCTGCGCGAACGCCGCCGCGAGGTCCTGGCCGAAGCGAATCTCCGTGTAGCCGCCACCGGTTTCCCGGGCGACGAGCGCCAGGCCGTGGTCGGGAAGGTCGGCCATCAACATCGCCTGCAAGGCACCAGGACCGATGCCCGGCTGGCGTGGACGCACACCTCGACTGCGCATGCCGATCCCGTACACCATCACGTCCTCGTCGCGCGCCCGGTCGATGGCGTCAGCCTGGCTGAAGAACTGCCCCCCGAAGCCGAGCGGCCCGCTGTCCTTGCCGTCGCTCAGCACGAGAATCACGCGGCGCGCGTCCGTCTCGGCTCCGAACCCATCGAGCGCCTCATCGATCCCCCGCCACAACGGCGTGGGTGCGTCGGCATCGATCGTGCGCGGCAACGCTGCCTGGAGAGCGGTGGGGTCGCCTGTGAAGTCGGAAGGACCGATGATGACGTCGTGTCCGAACGTGCCGACGCGAGCCACGTCATCCGGGCGAAGACGCGTGAACAACTGCTCAGCGGCGGCGCGGAGCAGCAGGATGTTGCCTGCCATGCTGCCCGAGACGTCCAGCATGACGATGAGTCGAATGCGTTGCGGGGCGTTATCGAACAGCGTGAGCGGCTGCGGCTTCCCCTCGTCGCGCACCTCGAAATCGTCTCTGGTGAGCGTCGTCACGAGCCGGTCATCTCGATCCGTCACGGTCGCGAAGACACGCACGACGTCTCCCGCGCCACGAAAGACAGGCTGCTGCCCGCCAGCAGCGTCAATTCCGCACAGACACGCGACGGCAGCCGCGAGCGCGAGCATCCATTTCATGTGATCGCCTGCGATTCTATCGCCACTGTTCCTTGAGTGACTCCCACTGCGCGCGAAGCGCGGCAGCAGCCTCGACGTCTTCCCGCTCGCGCTCCGGGATCAGCCCTTCCGTGACGAGCCGATCGAGGTCGGCGCGAAGCGCGGGGGCGTCCTCGGGATGGAGGATGGCTCGGACCCATCCCGCGACCGCGGCATGCCACGCGCCTTCGGCGTCGCCCGTGCCACGCGCGACCGCGGCGAGCCAGTAGTTGGCAACCGTGTTCCCGGGGTCCTCCCCGATCGCCTCAGTCATCCGTTCCCCGATCCTGTTCAGCAACTCCGGCCGGCGATCGACGTCCAGCGCCAGGGCCTGCCGATCCAGCGCGCTCGCCCACCAGTCCAGCAATCGGAGTCGATCGACCGGACTCAGCACCGAGGCCCGGTCCAGCGCGGCGCCGAACAGCGCGGCAGCGGCCTCGAACGTCTCACCAAGATACAGCGCCTGCCCGATCCCCACGAGCAGATCGACCTGATCGCGTGGAGACAGTGCCGTCTGATGCACCGAGGTGAGCGATGCTCGCGCGGCGATCAGGTCATCGGGTTCACGGTGGAGGCGATAGCGCTCCAGCTGGGCGCGCGCGCTGACCAGCGCCGCCGTATCGGCCCAGACCGGATCGACACGGGCGACCGTCGCGGCGGCGATGGCCCCGTCGTAGTCGCCACCGTTGTGCAGCGCCCTGGCCTGTGCCAGCGAAGGGGGTTCGGCCCCCCAGGCGGCCGGCGCCAGCACGAACAACATGAGCAGCGGGACGCATGCAATGCCGCGAAGCGTCGGAGCCAGGCGCATGACGGCGATCGTAGCACCTCGCCCTGCCGGCGGCTGTTGCTACAATGCCTGCTGATGAGCCACCCGCTGGTCGTCCCGCGCGCCGAGCACTCCCTCTCGCGCAAGCAGATCGATCCGGACGCGCTCAGGGTGCTGTACCGACTCCACGAGCACCAGTACCTCGCATACCTCGTGGGCGGCAGCGTTCGCGACCTGCTCCTGGGCCATCGGCCGAAGGACTTCGATATCGCCACGTCTGCCCATCCCTACCAGGTCAAGAAGCTCTTCCGTAATTGCTGGATCATCGGCCGCCGGTTCCGGCTCGCCCACATCCGCTACGGCCCGAAGATGTTTGAAGTCGCGACATTCAGACGACAGGTGTCGGCCGAGGAGCAGATCGCGCTCGCCGCGCAGCCGTCCCAGGAGGACCGACACGGAGTCCAGCCCCCAGGCGGTGACCATGCTCGCGTCATCCATCGCGACAATACGTTTGGCACGCCCGAAGAGGATGCATTCCGCCGCGATTTCACCGTCAATGCGCTCTTCTACGACATCGGCTCGTTTTCCATCATCGATTACACAGGCGGATTGCAGGACATCGAGGCGGGGGTCATTCGATGCATCGGCGAGCCGGCGGAGCGTTTTCAAGAGGATCCCGTCCGCATGCTCCGGGCCATGGTGATGGCGGCGCGCCTGGGTTTCTCGGTCGACCCGCCGATCGACGATGCCATCGCCACCCATCGGGGTCAGATCGCCAAGAGCGCACCGGCGCGGCTGATCGAGGAGTTCTACAAGATTCTCCGCTCAGGGGCGTCGGAGCGCACCTTCCGGCTGCTGGCGGAGCGACAGTTGCTCGAGCCGATCGCCCCGCGACTGCAGCGGCGGTGTGGTGACACGCTCTGGCGATCGCTGGCCGCGCTCGACGCGTATCGCACGCGATTCGCAGCGCCGCCAGATACCCTCACCAACGCCGTATTGCTGGGATCGCTCCTGGTACCCCTGGGTGTGGGCCCCGGCGGTGCACTCGAAGCCACCACTCAGCGTGAGGCGTCGAACACCGGGCCGATCTCAACCTTGGGCATGCTGCCGCTGGCACGACGAGACCTCGAGCGACTCCCGCAGATTCTCGGGCTCCAGCGACGCCTCTTGGATATGCATACCCCTCCGCGGGCGCGCGCCGCACTGACACGTCGTGGCAGCTTTCAGGACGCCCTGACGTGGCTCGAGATTCACGGTGACGCCCCGGAGGTACTGGCGCACTGGCGCGTCCCCGTGGAAGCCGTCGACGGCCCGGACTCACCCGACGGGGCGGGCCCCCCGCCGAGCAAGCGGCGGCGCCGCAGGCGCCGTAGACGGCCGCCAGGTCAGCGTCCGCCCGGGCCAGCTAGCTAAATTAGCCCCTGGCCCGCTCGAACTCGCGCATGAACTCGACCAGCGCGTCGACCGCGGCTTCGGGACACGCGTTGTAGATCGACGCCCGCATACCGCCCACCGAGCGATGCCCCTTGAGACCATCCAGGCCGGCGGCTGTCGACTCCTTGACGAACGTTTTTTCGAGTTCCTCGGTCGCCAGCCTGAACGTGACGTTCATCAGAGAACGGCTGTCCTTCCGGGCGGTGCCACGATAGAACCCTGAGCGATCGATCTCTGTGTAGATCTTGCCGGCCTTGCGTTGGTTGATCTCGGCCACCGCGGACAATCCGCCGATCGAGCGTACCCACCGCATGGTGAGTCCGAGTATATAGATGCCGAAGGTGTTCGGCGTGTTGTAGAGCGAGTTGTTCTCGGCGTGCACCTTGTAGCTGAGCATGGACGACAGCGTGTCCACCGAACGCTCGAGCAGATCCTCGCGGATGATGGCGAGCGTCACACCCGACGGCCCCAGGTTCTTCTGCGCCCCCGAGTACACGAGCCCGAAACGGCTGATCTCGAGAGGACGACTGAACATGTCGGAGGACGTGTCGGCCACCAGCGGCACATCGCCCACGTCCGGCAGCGCTGACCACTGTGTCCCCTCGATCGTGTTGTTGGTGGTCAGGTGCACGTACGCGGCGCTCGGGGTGAGCGTCAGGTCCTGCTGCCCCGGCACGTTCGCGTAGCTGTCCGCCTTGGTCGACGCCGCCACATTGACCGTCCCGACCTTCTTGGCTTCCTTGATCGCTTTGCCGGACCACGAGCCGGTATCGATGTAGTCGGCGACGCCGCCCGGTGTCAGGAGGTTCATCGGCACCATCGAGAACTGCAGGCTCGCGCCGCCCGGGAGCATCAGGATCTTGTAGCTGGCCGGCACGTCAGCCAGTGCGCGAATGTCCTCGATGGCGCGGTTCAGCAGATCCTCGAAAGCCTTCGATCGATGGCTGATCTCCATGACCGACATGCCAACGCCGGGCAACGACAGCAGGTCGCGCTGCGCCTCTTCCAGGACGGGCAGGGGAAGCACCGCAGGGCCAGCAGAAAAATTGTGAATGCGTGCGGTCGTTGACATCGGTAACTCCTAGATCAGATGAGAGAGCAGTCCATCACGAAGCTTGGGCTCGAACCAGGTCGACTTGGGGGGCATGATGCCACCCGCATCCGAGATGGCCATGAGGTCGGAGACGCTCACCGGGTACATCGAGAATGCCACGGCCGCCTCTCCCGAGGACACCAGCGATTCAAGCTGAGCGGTGCCCCGGGCGCCACCCACGAAATCGATCCGCGTGTCGGTGCGCACGTCACCGATCCCAAGCAGCGGGGCAAGCACGAGATCCTGCAGGCGGCTGACGTCGAGCTGCTCGGCCGCGCCAGCGCCGGACGGCGGCAGGCCCAGTTCGATCGTGTACCAGTCACCGGCCAGAAACATCGAGACGTCGCCCTTTCGCACCGGCGTGGCTGGCCCGCTGGTCACCGTGACGACTCGCCGCAACAGGGCCAGGAGCCCGTCCGGGGTGTGGGCACCCAGATCCTTCACGACCCGGTTGTAGGGCAGAATCTGGGTCTGGTCGCCTGGGAACGCGACGGCAAGAAACCCGTCCCACTCTCCGGCGCGGCCGGAGCCACCAAAATGCTGCCTCGCCCGCGCGGCGCTGGCCGCACGGTGGTGCCCGTCGGCGATGTACAGGGCCGGCATCGCGCCGAACGCGGCGATCAGCGCACGCTGGTCCTCCCCATCGATCCGCCACAGCGTGTGCCGCACCCCGTCGACCGCGGTGAAATCGCACAGTGGCGCGGTTGCGGCTCGGGTCGTCCGCGCCACGATCGCCGCCACATCGGCCGATGGGGCGTGGATCAGAAACACCGGCCCGGTCTGGGCGCGCAATTCGATGATGTGCCGTGTCCGATCGTCTTCTTTGTCCGGCCGCGTCCGCTCGTGCTTCTTGACCAGATCGGCGTCGTACTCGGCGACGGAAAAACAGCCCCCGATTCCAGTCTGCGTATGCTCACCCATCCAAAGGCGATACACGTACAGACTCGGCGTGTCCTCCAGGACGAGAGGCGCACGATCCCTCAACGCCGCGAAGTTCGATGCGGCTCTTGCGTACACCGCGTCCGCGTGGGGATCCGTCTCTCGCGGCAGGTCGATCTCCGCGCGCGAGACGTGAAGGAAACTCAGCGGCTCGTCGCCCGCCAGCGCCTGGGCTTCATCGCGGCTAACAACGTCGTAGGGAACGGCGGCCACCGCCGACGCGGCCTCGGGCGCCGGGCGAAGTGCCTTGAATGGAAGGATGGCAGACATGGAACTCGTAATTATACGGCCACGGCAAGGGGAACGCCGCGACCACGCAGGCCGACTGGCCTCTGGGGGACGAACGCTATCTTGTCGCCACGATGGGCGCCGCGAGCGGCTCGGGCGATGACGCGGCGGCGAGTTGCTCCAGCGCTGCATCCCGCACCGCGCGAAACGCCTCCATCGCCCCGGGTGGCACCGGATCGCCCGGAGGCATGTTGCGATGCTCGCGAAGCGGATCGACCCACGCACCGTTCTTCTTCAGTCCGTAGTGGAGATGCGGCCCGGTCGCCAGACCGGTCGACCCCACAGCGCCGATCGTCTGTCCCTGTGCCACGCGCGCCCCGCGGCGAATGCCGGAGGCAAACGCCGAAAGATGCAGATAGTAGGTTTCATACCCGCTTGCGTGTCGCAGACGCACCATCCGGCCGTTCGCATTGTCGAACGTGGCCGAGACGACTGTTCCGTTGGACACAGCCACCACGGCCGCTCCGGTAGGCGCACCGTAGTCGACGCCCGTGTGCGCGCGTGCCGTCCGCAAGATGGGATGCATACGCCTCGTCGAGTACCGCGACGTGACCCTCGGCTCGAACTTCAGTGGCGACCGGAGGAAAAAGCGCTGCAGCGAATGGCCTTCGTCGTCGAAGTAGTCGGCTTCTCCTCCGGGCGGAGTGAAGCGGACGGCCCGAATCCGGCGACCATCGTTCTCGAACTCGGCCGCGGTAATGACGCCGTAGATCGACGGACGGTCGTCGCGGACGAACCGCTCGAACGCGACCGCGAAGCGATCTCCGGGCTGCACTTCGCTGTTGAAATCGATCTCGCCGGAGAAGACCTGCGCCAGCGCCAGGGTCAACTCGGCGCGCTCGCCAGTCGCGTCCATCGCCTGAAACAGCGACGGCGTCGACGCGTCAATGCGTCCCGCGGCGACACCGTGCTCCAGCGTCTTCGGGATCGGGACCACCTCGGCCCGGAATTCGTCCGCCTCTGCCGCGATCGGCATGACGCGCAGATACGAATCCGCGTCGATCTCGTACTCGAAATGGCGGAGGTCGCCGCCGAGCGCTTGCTCCAGCAGAAACGGCTGGGCGGCACGCAACCGCCGCAGGTCGAAGACCACGCTGGCCGCCTCGATGACAGTCCCTACGACGTCGGCCGCCACGCCGTGAGCGCGCAGCATCGCGTCGAGCGTGGTCCGAGGCTCAACCAGGCCTTGCACGCGCGTGGTGTCAGGCTCAAGAAACACGTCCTGAGCGGGAGGTGGCGGTGGGGGCTCATTCGTCGCGCAGGCGGCCACGCCGACGACCAGCGACACGAGGAGCAGGCGCGGGATCCTCAAGCGCCACATATTACCAACTGACCGCGGCGAAAACGAAATACTTCATCCTGGTGCTCCCGGCGCCCTGCTACGATTCAACACCCGATGGAGTTGCTCGTTCCCGCCGTTGTCACCCTCGCGCTCGCAGCCCTGGCGGCCGCCGTTGCCACCTCTCTGGCCCGATCGCGCGCGCGCCACGAGATCGCGGAGGTGCGCGCCGACATGGCTGGAGCCCTGGCTGCCGCGCAGCAGGACAACAACTGGCTCACGCAGGAGGTTGCGCGCCAGAAAGAGGCCATCGGCGCCACGGGAGCACTGCTCGAGAAGGCGGACCAGAAACTGCGCGACACGTTCCAGTCGCTCGCGGCCGATGCGCTGAAGGACAACCGCGCCGCGTTTCTTGATCTGGCGAAGACGTCGTTCGCCGGGTATCAGCAACCGATCGCCGACACGCTCAAGAGCGTCACCCTGCGCCTGTCCGAGGCCGAACGGGAACGTGTGGCCGCGTATTCCCGGCTGGCCGAGCAGGTCGCTGCCCTCGGGACCACGACCAACACGCTGTCGCGTGCGCTCCGTACACCGGCCGTCCGGGGTCGATGGGGTGAAATGCAGCTTCGTCGCGTTGTCGAGATTGCCGGCATGCTGGAGCGGTGCGACTTCGACGAGCAGCCCCCGCTCCTGAGTGACACCGGACGGCTGCGGCCGGATCTCATCGTCCACCTGCCCGGCGGCAAGCAGATCGTGGTCGATGCCAAGGCACCGCTCGAGGCGTTTCTTGACGCGCAGGAAGCCACCACCGACGAGGCGCGGACCACCCGACTGCAGGCGCATGCCAGACAGGTGCGCGACCACATGAACAAGCTGGGCAGTAAGGCCTACTGGGAACCGCTCGGCGACTCGCCGGAGATGGTCGTCATGTTTCTTCCTGGCGAGATGCTCTTCAGTGGCGCCCTGCAGCACGACCTGGGACTGATCGAACATGGCCTTCGGCAACGCGTGCTGCTGGCCAGCCCGATCACGCTCATCGCGCTGTTGACCACCGTGGCGCACTCCTGGCGACAGGAGGTCCTCACGGACAACTATCGCGAAGTGGCGCGCCTTGGACGGGAGTTCTACGAGCGGCTGGCGACGTTCGCCGAACGCCTTGACGAGGTCCGCAAGAAGCTGGACGGCGCGGTCCACGCCTACAACGACGCCGCGGGGTCGTTTGAGTCGCGCGTGCTCGTCAGCGCCAGGCGGCTGAAAGAACTCGACGTCACCAGCGCCGACGAATTGCCGCCCGCAGAGCCGATCGACACCGTGCCTCGGGTGCTGAAGCAGATGGGGCTGATGGGACTCCCGGACGGCGCGACGACGGAGGACCCCGACGCAACCTGACCCGTCCACCTCGCCTGGTGTCGGCTTCCCGGGCCGCGCGACGCGCCCATGTTTTTCTGTCGATCCCCTTCGAGCAGCGCTTTTCGGGCGTTCGGATTTGGAATAATGCACCGATGGACCCCATAGTCGGCACCGCCGACGCACCCTCTACAGACTTTATCCGCGAGGCCGTTGCGGAGGACCGACGAACGGGCAAACATGGCGGCCGCGTCCTCACCCGGTTCCCGCCAGAACCGAACGGCTTTCTGCATATCGGCCACGCCAAGTCGATCTGCCTGAACTTCGGCGTCGCCGCCGGGTTCGATGGTGCCTGCAACCTTCGATTTGACGATACGAACCCCACGAAAGAGGGCCTCGAGTATGTCCGGTCGATCCAGGAGGATGTCCGGTGGCTCGGCTTCGACTGGGGCGAACGCCTGTTCTTCGCCTCCGACTACTTCGAGTCGCTCTACAGTCATGCCGAGCAGCTCATCGTCGATCGACTCGCCTATGTCGATAGTCTCTCGGCCGATGACACGCGCGCGCACCGCGGCACGCTGACTGAGCCAGGACGAGACAGCCCGCACCGCGCACGGAGTGTCGAGGAGAACCTCGCGCTGTTCCGCGAGATGCGGGCGGGCGGGTTTCCCGATGGTGCCCATGTGCTCCGCGCGAAGATCGACATGGCCTCGCCGAACATGAACATGCGGGACCCGACGCTGTATCGGATTCGGCACGTCACTCATCACCGGACCGGCGACGCGTGGTGCATCTATCCGACCTACGACTACGCCCATCCGGTCTCCGACGCCATCGAGGGCGTGACGCACTCGCTCTGCACGCTGGAGTTCGAAGATCACCGTCCGCTCTACGACTGGATCGTCAAGCACACCCGTCAACCGGCACGGCCGCAGCAGATCGAGTTCGCGCGCCTGAACCTGAACTACACGATCATGAGCAAGCGCAGATTGCTCGCGCTGGTCGAACTCGGTCACGTCAATGGCTGGGATGATCCACGGATGCCGACGATCGCGGGCGCACGGCGGCGCGGCTACACTCCCGAGGCGATACGTGACTTCTGCGGACGCATCGGCGTCGCGAAGAAGGCAAACGTCGTCGACATCGCGCTGCTCGAACACACCGTTCGCGAGGACCTGAACCGCCGCGCGGATCGGGCGCTCGCCGTCGTCCGCCCCGTCAAGGTCGTGATCGAGAACTATCCCGACGATCGAGACGAACAGGTCACGGCGGTCAACAACCCCGACAACCCGGCGGCCGGCACGCGAACACTTCCGTTCTCGCGTGAGATCTACATCGAGCGCGACGATTTCATGGAGAATCCGCCGCGGAGGTTCTTCCGCCTCTCGCCTGGTAACGAGGTGCGGCTCCGCTACGCCTACATCCTGAAGTGCGAGCGTGTTGTGAAGGACGCTGCAGGCGTCGTCACGGAGTTGCGCTGCACCTACGACCCGGAATCGCTCGACGGCACGACGGCGACCCGGCGTGTCAAGGGCACCATCCACTGGGTGTCGGCGACACACGCGCGCGACGCCGAGGTTCGGTTGTACGACCGGCTGTTCCTGTCGTCGGATCCCGGCGAGGGTGGGCGCGATCCGCTGGACGACCTGAATCCCGATTCACTCGAACGCGTCACCGGCTGCAAAGTCGAACCGGCCCTGGCGGACGCGAGACCCGGCAGCCGCTTCCAGTTCGAGCGGCTCGGGTATTTCTGCGTGGATCCGGAGTCGCGACCCGAGGCGCCCGTGTTCAACCGCACCGTGACGCTGAGGGACTCCTGGGCACGAATCTCCCGCCAGCATCCTGACCCAGCCGCGCCCGGCAGCCGGAGAGATGCCGGCTGAATGCGCGAATCGGACGGTGCCGCGCCCATCGTCGAGGCCACCCGCTGGGACCGCGAGACATTCGAGCGCGGTCATCTGTTCCCGCGCACGCCGCTCTGCATTCGATCGACAGCGCCCGACCGCGACCAGCTGACAGCCTGGCATCCGCGACACCTCGCAAACCAGGTCGGGCATCGCGAGGTCCTGCTGCCAGACGACTCGGCCATCGACTTCTCCGAGTACGTGGAGGCCTTGCTACGCCTGGAAGGCGAGCCCCTGCACGGCGAACGGGGCACACCTGGCATTCCCTACCTGACACACGTGCCAGCGTGCGAGACGTTCCCCGAGTTGCAAGCCGAAGAATGGATTCCGCCGCTCGCGCGGCCGAACTGGCTGGAGCGCTGGGAACTGCGCGGGTTAGTGCCGGCCTTGTGGCTGCGATGGGTCGAGCTGCTGATCGGCGCTGCCGGCATGGGATACCCGAGCGTGCACTTCGACGCCTACATAACACACGCCTGGGTAAGGCAAATGCACAGCAGAAAGCGATTCTCTTTGTGGCCACCGTTCGCCGGCCAACCTGATCATCTGTCTCACGCCTTTCGCGAGAATGTACTCGCGGCTGACAGTCCGGACACGAAAACACTTATGGGACACAGTCAACCCAGCGAGATCGTGCTGAACGCGGGCGACGTCCTCTTCATTCCCGCGGGCTGGTGGCACCTCACGGAGATCTTCACCACGTCGGTGACGCTGTCGGGCAATTTCGTGAATGACTCGAACTGGGGCGATTTCGCACGGGCGTGGGGACCAACGCGAGGCAGGCGTCAACGTCTCTGGTTCGCGGCTGCCCGCGCCGTGCTGTGGGCGCGCAACCGGGCCACGTCGGCGATACGCGTTCTTTCGAACCCCGCCTCGAGGTGACAGGGCGACAGGGCTCAGCGCCCGTGCCGGGTCGCCCACGTACTGAGCTGCGCGGCGGCCGCACGGGCTTCGGGCTCGGCTGACAGGGTGTCCGACAGCCACGGAAGGCGCCACGTCCAGTTCGCCGCGCTCGTCGTGGCAGGCTCGTTGATACGCTCCCGCCATCCGAACACGTCCTGCATCGGCAGAATCAGCAGGTCGGCCCCCGACGCGTACATCGCCTCGAGCAGCGCGTCCCGTACCTCTACGGGACATTCTTCTGCCGCCAGCGCCCGCGTCCGGTCCTGATCGCTCAACCGGTCCCGAACCAGCGGAATCTCCAGCGCGGCCCACTTCTCCCCGGCCGGCGCGTGATCCCACCAGGTCACCATCGGCTCGGTGTCGTGGGTGCCGGATACGGCGACGGCCACCGCCGGATAGTCGACCGGATTCCTGAACGGCTGCCCGTCGTCGTCGTACTGACGCTCCCAGCGCAATACCTTGCAGCCAGGCACCGCCTGCCGCACGAGGGACTCACGCACGAAGTCCGGCACCACGCCGAGATCCTCGGCGATGATGTCGGCGCCCGGCTCCCGAAGTACCGCCAGCACGCGCTCACCGAGTCTGATCTGCGCGTCCTGATCGGAGGGCGTAAACTGCGCCGGACCGCCATCGTGCGGGCGAAAAAATGTCCGGTAGAAACCCACGAGGTGGTCCACGCGGTAGCCATCGAACAGCTCGGCGTTGCGGCGCGCGCGCTGCCGCAGCCATCCGAAGTCGCGTTCGGCAAGCACATCCCAGCGGTACACCGGAAGGCCCCAGTCCTGGCCGCTCGCGCTGAAGGCGTCAGGCGGCGCACCCACCGACGCGTCGAGTCGAAACTCGTCCTGCCGTGCCCAGACGTCCGCACTGTCGCCGCCGACCATGAAAGGGAGGTCCCCGAAGAGCGCAACGCCGCTGGCCGCCCTGCGCGCGGCGTCCCATTGCGCGCTCGCAATCCACTGCAGGTACTGTCGGTACAGGACATCGTCGGCGAGGTCGATACGCGCGCGAGCCAGCGCATCCGGCTCATGATCCCGAAGCTCGGTCGGCCACTCCCACCACGGTCGTTCGTTCTCGCGCGCATGGAGTGCGCGGAAGAGCGAGTAATCGTCGAGCCACCATGCGTGCTGGTGAATGTACGCCCGCAGTTCCGCGGCACGCGCGGTGTTCCTGGGCCACTCGGTCTCGCGGAACCGGGCAAACGCCCGTCGGAAGGCGGCGTGCTTCAGGTGTCGCACCCCCGAGTAGTCGACGCGTGGTGCCGCGCGGACGCGTTGGAGGAGCGCCCGATGATCCGCGTCAAGACTGTGCTCGCCTCCGAGCGCGACGAAATCCTCGAGCAGCCAGACGGAGATGAACTGGGGATCGATGGCCATCGCGCTCAGCGCCGAGTAGGGCGACGTCTGTTGCGACGGCATTTCGTTGATCGGTAACAGTTGCAGGACGCTCATGCTGGCGGCTTGCAGCCACCGCGCCATCGCCGGGATGTCCCCAATCTCGCCGATGCCCCAGCTTCGCGACGAGGGCATCGAGAACAGTGGAATCAAGACGCCGGCCCGCCGAGAACCTGCCGGCGACATCAGGACCAGGGAGACTGCGCGAGGGGTGATCGGGTGGTGGTGGTCATCGGTGCGATCTGCTCTGCGCGAAGGTCAGCCGTTGCCGAACGTGAGCATCCGGGCGATGGCGCTCTCGAAGACGTCCGGCGGAGGAAGCAGGCTCACCACGAGGTGCGATTCTCGAGGAAAGCCGAAGAAGTATCCAGGGTGAACCAGGATACGCTCCGCACCCAGAAGATCCAGCGCGAGTTGTTCCTCGGTCCGCGTGGCCGGCACCCGAACGACGGCGGACCACCCACCTTCCGTGCGGAGCAGATCACACGCCGGGAAGCCTCGCACGACCGCGTGCAGCGCCGCGAGGTTCACTCGAATGCGTTCCTGGATCGCCGAGCGGACCCGGCTGCCAACGTCGAGCAGCGCCGGCAACGCAAGTTGAACCGGCGTCCCGACCGACAGATAGCTGTCCGCAATCAACTCGAGCGCCGCCAGCGCAGCGTCCCGTTCCCGCGGGGGACCACCGACGATGCACCATCCAAGCTTCAACTGCGGCAGTCCCACGGACTTCGATAGACCGGCCAGCGTGAACGACAGCACCTGGTCGCGAGCCGCAATGTCGGTCAGCGGATCGGTGACATCGAGCGGATAGTCCGCAAACACCTCGTCGGCGATGAGCGCCCACCGCCGCTCACGACACACTGCCGAGAGGCGACGAAGCTCATCCTCGTCGATGTACGACCCGGTCGGGTTGTTCGGCGACACCACCAGGACCGCGCGAACATCGGCCGGCGCGGCTGCAATCGCGTCGATATCGATCGCCCATCGACCGTGGTACTCCAGTGCGTAGGGGTGCATGCGCACACCATCGAGCGCCGTCAGATGTTCGAACAGGGGATAGCTTGGCTGCGGCACCAGGACGCCTTCTCCCGGGTTGCACAGCAATTTGAAGAGCCAGCTGTACGCCTCGCTGCTGCTGGACGTCAGCACGACACGCGCTGGATCCACCAGGGCGCCGCGCCGGCGCTGATCGGCGGCAACAGCGGCTCTCGCGGCTGGAAGGCCGAACGGATGCGGCTCGTACCGAAGGCCCTCGGAATCGCCAAGCGACGCCAGCAGGTCGTCCGGATAGGGGATGGCGGTGTGCGTCGGATTCGAGTCGGTCAGATCCACGATCGATGCACCCTGCGCCTGAAGAGCGGCCAGCGCTGTCGACAGCGCGTTCTGTTCGGCATGCGGCGGCAGGCGTCCGGAGAACACGTCAGATCTCAATCCGCGCGTGCGGTGCTCGACAACAACGGTGCGGCCACCACCTGACAATAACAGTGTTGCGCATGAGGGGAGCCTCGCTGGCTCCCTCAGGCTGCTATTCTGTCGCCATGGCACTGGCGGTACGCCTCTCCGTGTCGCTGTGGCTTGCGGCGACAGCGCTTGGTGTGACCTCGTTCGCCCAGGCTCCGCCGAACGCCACTGACACCCTCACGCTCGAGGCGATCTACGATCCGGACACACGCCTGGACTTCAGCGGCGGGCCAACGCCCAGCGTGCGATGGATCGACGATTCGAGCTACCTGGAGACCCGGCGGTTGAGCGGGCGGGTCGAGTGGCTGGTCGTCGATGCCGTGTCGGGCCAGACGTCGCCACTGTTTGACCCGGCCCGCATGGAATCGACGCTGTCCGCCATGCCTGGCGTGTGGTCCGGGGCCGCGGCTGTACGAAGCTGGTCCACCGACCTCGTCCTCAATCCCTCCCGCACCGGAGCGCTCGTCACGCTCGGCGACGACCTGTTCGTGTACGACTTTGCCGCAGACGCGGCCGTGCGACTCACGACCACTCCAGGCGTGGAGGAAGAGGCGACCTTCAGCCCGAACGGCCGTCTGGTCGCCTTCGTGCGCGATCACAATCTCTACGTGGCTGATGTCGACACGCAGACGGAAGTGACCCTGACGGAGGATGGCTCTCCGGAGATCCTCAACGGCATTCTTGATTGGCTGTATCAGGAAGAGATCTACGGCCGAGGCCGCTTCCGTGGTTACTGGTGGAGCCCCGACTCCACTCGCGTCGCGTTCCTTCAGCTCGACGAACGCGGCGTGCCAGAGTTCACCGTCATCGACGACGTTCCCCACCAACCCACGCTTGACGTCACGCGTTACCCACGGGCGGGCGACCCCAATCCGCGCGTCAAGCTCGGGATCGCGGGTGTCGACGGTCGCGCGCCGCACTGGGTGGAACTGGGGGCGTACGCCGACTCCGAGATCCTGATCGTCGATGTCGAGTGGGTGCCCGATGCGGCGGCGGTGACCTATCAGGTACAGGACCGCGAGCAGACCTGGCTGGACCTGAATGCCGCGGACGCCTCGTCGGGGCGGTCGCGGCAGCTGCTTCGCGAGACGACTCCCGCCTGGGTCAACGTCAATGGCAGCCCCGTGTGGCTTGAGGACGGCTCGTTCCTCTGGCTCAGCGAGCGCAGCGGTTTCAAGCATCTGTACCGTTACCGCGCGGATGGGACACTCATCGGACGCGTGACCGAGGGTCGATGGGCCATCCGCACGCTCTACGGCGTGGACGACACTCGCGATGCGGTGTACCTCGCAGCCGGGATCGATCGACACGTCGACACGCATATCTATCGCATCGGCCTTGACGGCAGCGGCCTGAGCGCCCTGTCACGCACCGAGGGCACCCACCGCGCGAACTTCAACCCGTCCTTCTCGCACTACATCGACGCCTGGAGCGATGTCACGACCCCGACACAGGTCCGTCTGCACGATGCCGACGGTGCCGACGTTCGTGTCATCAGTGCGAATCCCGTTCCGTCGCTTGCCCGCTACCGACTCCCGGCGCCCCGATTCGTGGAGGTGGTCGCGCGGGACGGCGTCGTCATGGACGCGATGATGATCACGCCGCCAGACTTTGATCCGTCTCGCCGGTACCCGGTCTATCAGTGGACGTACGCCGGACCGGGCACGGCGCTGGTGCGCAACGCGTGGGGCGGGTCGACGTACATGTATCACCAGCTTCTGGCCAGCCGTGGCGTGATCGTCTGGGTGCTCGACAATCGGAGCGCCGGTGGCAGGAGTGCCGAAGCCCAATGGCCGATCCACGGCAGGCTCGGCGAACTGGAGTTGCGGGATCTGGAGGACGGCGTGGCCTGGCTCGCACGACAGCCGTATGTCGATGTGTCACGCCTCGTCCTGCACGGGTGGAGCTATGGCGGATTCATGACCGCCTATGCGTTGACACACAGTTCGAGCTGGGCCGCTGGCATCGTCGGAGCGCCGGTCACCGACTGGCGCAACTACGACACGGTGTACACCGAGCGATACATGAAGACCCCGCAACACAACCCCGAGGGATACCGCCTGACGGCGCCGCGGCTTGCGGCAGCGGGCCTGCGGGGTCGCCTGCTGCTCATTCACGGCGGCGTCGATGACAACGTGCACCGGCAGAACTCCGAGCAGTTCGTCTACGCGTTACAGCAGGCAGGCAAGCCATTCGAGATGATGATCTATCCGCGGCAGCGCCACGGCGTGACTGACCCGAGGCTCAATGCCCACCTCCGTAGACTGATGTTCGACTTCATCATGCGTTCCACTGCCGACGCGCCTCCGGGGACGGCAGAACAGATCAGGTGACGGTGACGTCGTTTCTAGAGTCGCTTCAGTCAGGCAGCACCGTCATCACCGCTGAGCTCCGGCCGCCCAGAGCCGAACTCGGATCGATCGAGGGCATGGACGCCTGGATCGACACGTACCACGCCGTCCGGACGCTCACGCGGCAGGATGTGCCGGTCTTCCTGACCGACAGCGCGGTCGGCACTCAGGAGGAGAACAACCTTCGTCATCTCGTCACGAATCTGGGACTCGACATCCCTCGCGATCGAATCGTCCCGTTCTTGACGGCGAAGCATTCCCGAGAGTTCTGTTTGAGCTACGCGGAACAAGCCTGGCAGCACGGGTTTCCCGCGCTGGTCGTCCTCGGCGGCGACCGGACCGGTGGGCGGCCGCGGTGTGTGGAGCACGCGTGGCAGCTTCGACAGGCGATCGCCGGGCGGGAGCCGCAGCTCACCCTGGGCGGCTGGGCCAATCCGTACGCGGACCCCGTCCAGCAGGTGAACTATCTGGCGGACGACGAGTTCACCGCGGAGTTCTATCTCACCCAGGTCGTCAGCCACCTGAACGTTGCGCCGGTCGCTCGGTTCATCGACGAGGCTCGGACGCGCGGATTGGACCGCCTTCCTGCGCTCTTCGGCGTGTTCTTCTACCGCAGCGCGAACCCACGGACCCTTGACATCTTGAGCCAGTTCCTCCCGGTGCCCGCAGACAGGCTGGCGGCCGAGTTCGAGGCCGGCGCGACCCCTGTCGACATCTGCGCGCGCACCATCCGCGCCATGCTCGACGTTGGAGCCCGGCACTTCTACGTCAGCAACCTCCCGCTGCGACGCGCACCCTCCACCCTGAGCGCGATCATCGAACGCGTCGGCGCGCTCGCCTAGAGCGCTTTTTGTTTCGGCCTAGAGCTGCTCGCAGAGGCCAGGCCTTTTCGAAAAGCGAGGAGATGTGTATGAGCAGGATCTGGTTGAGTATGTTGGCCGCTGTCTGGATGGCGGCGGGGATGTCGGGGACAGCCTCGAACCACATTGTGACGATCTTCGGGAGCGGCTCCGGCGCGTTCGAGACGCCGGCGATCGCGACCGCCGGCGTGGCGACGGCGACGTGCACGATGAACAGCACGACCGTGCAGATCGCATGCACGGCTCGCGTGCACAACATCGTCAACCTGACGTCGGGGCACCTGCACGTTGGCGGACCCGGCGCGTCGGGGCCGGTCGTACTCGCCATCACTGGCCTGCCGACGGGTTCGTCCGACGACTTCGTCCATTCGTGGACCTGGACCGAGAGCGACGTGAGACTCCGCGAGGCCCAGGGCGTGCTGAAGATGGCCGATGTCTTCGAGTCGTGCGCGAGCGGCAACTGTTACCTCAACTTTCACACCGTGGCGAACCCAGCGGGCGAGATCCGGATCAACATGTGTCCGCAAGGCGTCGCGGAGGACCGATTCGCCAACGGGTTGTATCAGATCAACGTTTGCGCGCCAGGACGATAACAGCGCTTTTCGCCGTCTGAATGCTGATGCCGTGTGCGCTACGATCCACTCGTGGTGCGCACGGCATTCCTTCTGTTGCTGGTTTCGCTGCTCGCTGGCGCTGACCTTGTCGGTGTCGAACCGGAACTTGGCGGGCGACTGGTCGACGAAGCGCTCAGCATCGGCCACAGTCGAATCCAGGCCGTCCGCGCCCGGTTTCACGAGCCCTACCGGATCCAGATCGGCTCACCTCCGATCGACTACATCGATGTGGTGACGCCGTTTCGCCGCGTGGTCCTGCTGGCGGAGGAGCGGACCAGGGCCGGCAGTCGGCTGCAACCACGCGAAGCCTTCGCGCAGATTGAAGGTCGGGCGATGCAGATCGAGCTACGGGTTGAGGCGACATTTCATCCGCTCAACGCATTCGTGGGTGTACCCGCCTATGACGTGCTGCTCAGAACAGACGTAGCCGGGATGCCGTTCGATCCATTGAGGATCGACCTGGTTCCGCGATTCGGGGCTCGTCTCGACGGGATGCCAGCCTGGCCGTCGGCCGCGGGCACGATCGCGAGCCCGGATCAGCCGCTGCTCGGAGGCACGCTCGTGGCGACCTTCAGCACGGACGGCCTGAACCCGACCGGGCGGTATGAGGTTGTTGTGAGTGAGGACGGGAGCGAGTTGACCCGGGCCCGGATCGATCTCGGCACGATGCGGTAAACACCGTCGGCCAGCACCGTCGGCCCGTTCGTGCAGTCACGCCGCCACACGCTGGGCTGCGAGCCACGGGCACCCCGGCGACCAGCGCCAGGGGCCCGCGTGTGCGCCTCGGATTTACGACAGCACCCTCACCACGACGCGCCGGTTCTGCGCCCGGCCTTCGCGGCTATCGTTCGGCGCCGCCGGCCTGTCTTCGCCGTAGCTGATCACATTCATCTTGTGCAGCGGCACCTGGTGCTGCTCGTAGAGATAGGCCTTCACCGACTCAGCTCGCGCAAGGCCCAGGCGCTCGTTCCCGGCGGCCGAACCCGTGCTGTCGGTGTGTCCCTCGATCTCGAAGTAGACATTCTGCGGATTGGCTGTCAGGTCGCTGATCACCGCGTCCAGCCTGGCCTTCGCTGCAGCCGGCAGCTCGGTGCCAGCAGACGGAAAGTTCCCCTGGTCTTCGCTGAGCGTGACGGAGTAGACAAGTCTCCGCATGGTCGCGTCCACTGCGTCCACCCGACCGTTGACAGCGCTTGCTGCTGCTGCCGCCTGATCGGCCGCGCTACGAGCGCCGGACGCGGCCAGGCCCGCAGCTTCCGCCTTCTGGTCGACCGCGCCGATGCGCGTCTCGTTCTCGCCAACCCGCTGCTGCGTCTGCTCGATCGTGCTGCTCAAGGTGGCGCCGAGCGTGTCGACTTTCGCGTTGACCGTGCCGACTTCCTCCCGGACGAAGCCCTTTGACGCGCACGCCGGCGCCAGTGCCACGCTGACGGTAAGAATCGTGATCGCTAGCAAAGTTTTCCGCATGGTGCTCTCCTCGTTATCAGAATTCGTATCCGTTCATCGATCGGACGCCGAGGGGCCGGATACATACCCACTTCGCGCATGGACGGTAAAGGTGTTGTCGTGGGTCCGCACCTGAATCGGATGCCACCCGGGCGCCGCACCTGATTCGAAGGTGATCACGTACTGGTGGCGCAGTTCCGCGAACACCACGCCGATCGCCTCAACAGCGTGGTCCGGCGTACTCGCGATCTTCATGTGGCCGCCGGTCCAGCGCGCCAGATCCGCCAGCGTGCCGACATACGACCGTACGCCGTCAACCGAGAGCCTCATTCGATCGGCTTCGGGCAGGTCCCGCGGCGTCGCGACCGTCACGATGTAGACAGGCACGTCGATGGCGCTTGCAATGCTGGAGACCTCGGCTGCGTTCAACGAACTGGCGGTGTCCACGCCGTCGGTGATCACCAGCAGCGCGCGATGGCGGTTGGCTCGCTCGGCAACCCGCTCGGCCGCCGCCCCGATGGCGTCGTACAACGATGTCGCGCCCCAGGGCTGCCCCGCGAGACTGATACTCCGGATGGCGTCGAGGTTCTGTGTGAACGCCGCCGCCTCCGCGAGCGTCGCATCGAATGTGTAGAGCGCCGCCTCGTCGCCGGTGCCGCTCAGCATGCCCATCGCGATGTCAACCGCGCCGCGAGCCCGATCGATGTTGTCGCCCAGAGCCATGCTTCCGCTGATGTCGAGCAGAACCCCCAGGCTGACCGGTGCGTCGCCCGCATGGAAGTCGCTGATACCGCGCTCGATGCCCGTGTCGAGTACCTGGAAATCGGTGCGCTCAAGATTGCGGACCACCTGCCCGCTCCCGTCGCGCACAGCCGCCGACAAGGTCACCACGTCGATGCCCGCTCTGAACACGACCCCCGCGTCCATGCCTCCCGTCGGCGCTGACCGATCCTGCGCCCAGACAACTCCGGACAACACGTACGCACCCGCTGCGAGCAGCAACAGGGATTTTTGAATACAGACGATCACGTCAGTATCCCCTTCAATGTGCTTGCCAGCGCAGATAACCCTTTAGTGTCAATGACTTACAGGCTACACCCGTCACCAGGCACCCGGAGTATCCGGTCAGTCGTGTAATTTCTACACTCACCCGGCCTGGCTCAGCCATCCACAACGAGCCACCGGAGAATAGCGACGCGGCGTGTAATATGGTGGCCGCAGATGCCCACCGAACAGTCGACACTCCCGATCCCAGTCGCGGATCGCATCGATCGCTTCTCGTACGCCATACGCAATATCGTCGCGGAGGCGCGCGCGGTGCAGGCACGCGGCATGTCCGTGCGGTACATGAACATCGGTGACCCTGTGGCGGCCGGATTCGACACGCCGCCGCATATGGTCGAAGCCGCCGAACGCGCCATGCGGGCGGGCCACAACGGGTACTTACCGTCCGCGGGTCTACTCGAGGCGCGCGAGGCCGTGGCGGCCGAGTATTCCGGGCGGGGTGTCAGCGTGTCGGCGGACCGGGTCCTGATCACAGACGGGACATCGGAAGGCATCGACATCGCGCTGAACGCGCTGGTGAACGAGGGCGACGAGGTCCTGGTCCCTTCGCCCACCTATCCCCTGTACACCGCCGTTCTCGCCAAGATCAATGCGACGCCACGCTACTACCGCACCGACCCGGAGCGCGGATGGTGTCCCGATCTCGACCATCTCCGCAGCCTCATCACGCCCCGCACACGCGTGCTTGTGGTGATCGATCCCAATAACCCGACCGGCGCGATCTATCCGACGGCCGTGCGCCGCGAGCTGATCGACCTGACTGAGAAACACAATCTGACCATCCTTGCCGATGAGGTGTACTCGGATCTCGGCTTCGACGGCGCCGTCCCGTTGCTCGGGTCGATGCAGCCGGACGCGCCGATCATCTCGTTCTCGAGTCTCTCGAAGGCGTACCTCGCGCCTGGCTGGCGCGTCGGATGGATGGTTGTTGGCGCGACGCCGCGGCTGGATAACGTGTTGGCGGCCGTGATGAAGCTGGCCGACGGTCGCCTGTGCAGCCCGGGGCCCATGCAGTTTGCCGTCACCGCGGCACTGACGGGCGACCGCACACATCAGCACGATTTCAGGCGGGCGCTGGCTGAGCGAGGAGCGATCACCGCCCAGGCGCTCAACGCGATACCCGGCATGCGGTGCGTCCCTCCGCGCGCCGCGTTCTACGCGATGCCGATGGTCTCGCTTCCTCCGGGGCGCACTGATGAAGACTACGTGCTTGCCCTGCTCAGGGAGACCGGGATCCTCTGTGTGTACGGATCCGGTTTCGGCATGCCGCCGGAGCTGGGGTCGTTCCGGGTCGTCTTTCTTGCCAACCCACGCGAGCTGTCGCAGATCTACGCGGACATCGCGACATTCACCGGCGCCTACCTCGAACGCGCCGGATAACGCGGGCCTGCCGCCATTTCCGACCCCCGGTCTCTCTCCAGCACCGCAGCCCATCCGCAGAGGCAAAGAGTTGATATGATTCGTGGGTTATGGAAACGGTCACACTGACCATCGACGGCCAACCGATCACGGTGGCCAAGGGGCGTACGGTGCTGCAGGCGGCTATCGAGGCCGGCGTGTCGGTCCCGTACTACTGCTACCACCCGGGCATCAGTATCGACGGCTCGTGCCGCGTGTGCGTCGTCAAGATCGAGAAGATGCCGAAGCTGCAGACGTCGTGCTCGACGCTGTGCGCCGACGGCATGGTCGTCTCCACTCGCGAGCCCGACGTCGTCGATGCCCGCGCGGGGGTCTTCGAGTTTCTCCTGGCGAATCATCCTCTGGACTGCCCCGTCTGCGACAAGGGCGGCGAGTGTCCGCTTCAGGATTTCTCGTACACGTTCGGTCCGGCGGACAGCCGCATGGACTTTCCGCGGCGCGTGTTCGACGGTGAAGGCGTCAAGGCCGACGTCGACTTCGGCCCCACGCTGATGTTGAACCGCAACAGGTGCATTCTCTGCACGCGGTGCGTGCGGTTCATGAAAGAGATCGACGACGATGCGCAGATCGGCATCGTCGACCGTGGTGCCGGCAGCGAGATCGCCACCTTCCAGGAGCAAGGCGTGCACTCGCTCCTCTCGGGCAACTTGATGGATGTCTGCCCGGTCGGTGCCATCCTCACGCGCGACTACCGATTCAAGAGCCGTCCGTGGGATAACCCGACCGTCGTCGACACGACCTGCACCCTCTGTTCGAAAGGGTGCAACACCAGCGCCTGGCTCAAGGCGAAGCCCGAATGGGCCAAGGGCTCGCGACTGATTCGCATGACGCCGCGTTACAACCCTGATGTGAACGGCTATTGGATGTGCGACATCGGGCGCTTCAACTACCACTGGGTCGAAGGCGAATCCCGCTTACGCCGGCCGATGACGCGGAACGGCGATGTGCTGGAGCCGACAGCCTGGCACGACCTGCAACCGCGGCTCCGCGACCGGTTACGCCAGGCACGCGGGTCGTCGGAGAGCGCCGCCAGTTCCGTCCAGGCTCCGCCGGTGCGGTTCCTCGTGTCGGCCCACGCCTCCACCGAGGAGTTGTTCGTGCTCAAGCAGCTCGTCGAGGGCCTGATGGGGTCTGAGGGGCTGAACGCGGTCACTCTGGCGTGGACCACCAGCGATAAAGCCCAGCCAGCAGGGACAAAGTTCAAGGTGTCTCGAACGAACGCGCCCAACGTCAACGGGGCCAGGGATCTCGGCTATCAGGTCGGCGCCGGTAACGAGGGCACGCCAGACCTCTCGGCGCTCCGGAGCGCGATCGAGAGCGGCCAGACCGCGGCGGTCTACGTGCTGGATCCCGGCCCGGACGGCTCGCTGGGCGACACGTCCTGGCTCATCGCCGCGCGCCAGAACGGGACGTTGCCACTGTTGATCGTGCAAGGCGCCGTGATGACCGATCTGGCCAGCGCCGCCGACTTTGTGCTGGCCGGGTCGGCCTTCGTTGAGAAGGACGCGCTGTACACCAACGACCAGGGCCGTGTACAGGCTGCGTCCCGCGCCATCGCTCCCCCGGGAGAGGCGCGCGACGACTGGAGCATTCTTGTCGCGCTCGGACAGTCCCTGGGTCTGGCGCTCGCATACGAGAGCGCGATAGACGTGCGGCGAGCCCTCGCAGCAACGATGCCCGACACGCCGTACGCCTCGGCGGATCTGCTCGTCGTGACGAGACCGGTCGCAGCTCGCAACTGGCTCCAGGCGTCGAACCCCTCGGAGCGGTGGAAGTGGGATTTTCTGTATCAGGACCTTCCGCCCGTGAAGGGCCACTCGGTACAGATGGAAGGGATCTCTCCTCGCGCCGCGTATATCCCGCTCAAGTTGACCGAATAGTCCCGCCCGGCGACGACGGGAGGTGGCGGTACGACCACGCCGTGCCGATGCCTCGTGGTTCGACGCGACGCCGCACCTCACCAAACGACTGGTGGTACAGCCGAACGACCTGAACGACTAGAGCGTTTTTCGATTCGGTGAAGACCGAAAAACGCGGGACAGCGCTTTTCGAGAAGGCCTGAGCCCTGCGAGAAGCTCTAGCAGGCCGCTGAAAAAGTAACGTACATGGTCAGAAGCGCTTCATCCGCTGTGGTTGCTGCACCGAC
>JAQBVV010000200.1 GCA_027622905.1 Acidobacteriota bacterium | reverse complement strand
CGACCGACCTGCGGGGCTGATCGCCTCGCCGTTCTTGCAACGTCCCATGACCACCTCCAGAGTGAGTGATCGGGACACTGTGATCCTCTTGCGATCACAAGTCAACCAGGGAGTGGATCGCGCCAGAGCGCTTTAAGCGCTTTCCCGCGTTTTTCGGTCTCCACCGAATCGAAAAACGATCTAACTAAATTTAGTCGTAGTACTCCCGGCCAAGATGTGTGATCAGCTCTTCGCCCATCATGAATCTGAGCGTGTTCTTCAGCTTCATCAACTGGATAAAGAGATCGTGCTCGGGATACACATCGGCGGCATGCATTGGCGCTTTGAAGTAGAACGACAGCCATTCCTGAATGCCGGACATACCCGCGCGCTTGGCCAGATCCAGAAACAGGGCTGAGTCCAGCACGATCGGCGCGGCCAGGATACTGTCCCGGCACAGGAAGTTGATCTTCAGCTGCATCGGATACCCAAGCCAGCCGACCAGATCGATGTTGTCCCACCCTTCCTTGTTGTCACCGCGGGGCGGGTAGTAGTTGATGCGGACAACGTGGCAGAGATCCTTGTACAGCTCGGGATACAGCTGTGGCTGAAAGATATAGTCGAGCGCCGACTTCTTGCTCTCTTCTTTCGTCTTGAACGATTCGGGATCGTCGAGGACCTCGCCATCCCGATTGCCCAGGATGTTGGTGGAATACCAACCCTTGACACCGAGCAGACGGGCCTTGAGTCCTGGCGCGATGATGGTCTTGATCAGCGTCTGCCCGGTCTTCATGTCGTTGCCCGCCAGCGGCGCCGCCGTACGGGCGGCCAGTTCCAGCATCGCCGGAATATCAGCCGTCAGGTTTGGCGCCGCGTTGGCAAACGGGATCCCCTCACGAATCGCCGCGTAGGCATACACCATGCTCGACGGGATCGCGTCGTCGTTGTCCTCAAGCGCCTTCTCGAAAGCCGCGACGGTCGCGTGCGCGCCCGTCTGAGTCATGAAGACCTCGGTGCTGCCGCACCAGACCATCACCAGGCGATCGCACCCGTGCTGTGCCTTGAAACCCCGGATGTCTGCCGTGACCTGATCGGCCAGATCGCGCTTGGTCTTGCCCTTCTTCACGTTCGGGCCGCTGAGGCGCTTGACGTACCGCTGATCGAACACCGCAGGCATGGGCTGGATCGCCTCCAGCTCATCGCGCACCTGCTCCAGCTGCGACGAGTCCAGGACTCCTGCCGTGCGGGCGGCAGCGTAGCAGTCCTCTTCAAAAATGTCCCAGCCGCCGAAGACGATGTCGTCGAGTGCGGCAAGCGGCGCGAAATCCTTGATCCTGGGTGTGCGGGCTTCGGAGCGTTTCCCGAGGCGAATCGTGCCCATCTGTGTCAGCGAACCGATCGGCTGGGCGAGTCCTTTACGGATCGCGCACACGCCGGCGATCGTCGTGGTACTGACGGCGCCAAGACCGACAAGCAGGATGCCGAGTTTTCCGTGTGCTGGAGCGATTTGCAGTGGTGAAGTCACGATCGGCGACTATATCATGAGCAAATCGATGCCTTTTCTTCGCAAATTCAATACGGAACCGCTACCGATCGCGATGTGTGGCGTGCGGATGGGCGAGCGCGCGTTGCAGATCGGAGTCGATGATCCGTCGCTGCTCGGCGGCCTCGCGGTGAAGGTCGGATTGAGCGGCCATGCCGCCGTCGCCGTTGCTGATGACCCCGCCGCAGCGAAGGCCAGCGCCGCAGCCGCCCAATCGGGCGCGCTTGTCGACGTGCATGTCACGGCCCTGCACGCGCTGCCGTTTCCCGCAGAAAGCTTTGACGCCGTGGTGCTGCACGCGGCGACCGCGGCGCTCCCGCCTCTGGAGGGCGACGACGGGCGTGCCATGCTGCGCGAGGCCCATCGCGTCCTTCGTCCCGGTGGACGTCTGGTGATCCTGGAGAAAGGTCAGAATCAGCGAACGTGGTTTCGCAGCCGGGCGCCACTGCCACCATCGGACGCCACCGCCACCGTGCTGGGCACCGTCGGCTTTCGGGCCGCACGGCCGCTCGCAGATCGCGAAGGCTACTGCTTCACTGAAGGACTCAAATAGGACAACCGGCGTCCCCCGGCGGTGTCGCCCCCCGACGCTTCGGAGGCTGAAAGTCGCCTGATTCGGCACAGGCAACCAGGCAAGCCTTTTGCCTACGCTCTTCAGGCCATTCAACTCGGAGGCCTGTAATGTGATCCGAATATCCCCTCGTGCCGTCGCACCGCTCGCCGCGCTCGCCGTCATTGGCATCGCCACGTCCAGCCCCCGCGGCCAGGGGAGCCCCAGCTTCCAGGGTGGCGTCGACCTGATCAACGTCACAGCGACTGTCACCGATGGAGACGGTCGGTTCGTCCCGGGGCTCGGGCAGCAGGACTTCGTCATTTTCGAGGACGGCCAGCGACAGGACGTGGCGTACTTCAGCGACGAGCGCGTGCCCGTGAGCCTCGGCATCGTGCTCGACGCCAGCGGCAGCATGACCGACGACAAGATGTCGGCCGCGCGATCTGCCATCGATCGACTGATCCACGATCTGCTCGGCGAACGCGATGAGCTGTTCTTCCTGGAATTCGGTAACCGGCCGAACATTGTCCAGAAGTGGACCACCAGCCGACCCGCCATCAGCCGGGCGATGGCACGCGTCGAGCCAGCCGGAGGCACGGCCATGTACGACGCGGTTGCCAGAGCCATCCCGCTGGCCGGCGTCGGCCGGCACCCGAAGAAGGCGCTGCTGGTCATCTCGGACGGCAACGACACCAACAGCCGACTGACGATCGGCGAGCTCCAGCCCCTGATCCGGAACAGTGAGGTGCTCGTCTACGCGCTCGGCGTGGACAGCGCGACGGTCACCACCCGGTCCCGTCCACGGGTCCGTTTCCCGCCTCGAACCCCGTTTCCGTTTCCGGGACGCGGCCCACAGCGGCGCTCTCCTCCCATCATCCCCGGCGGGACCTGGAACGTCGGAACGCGAGAACGGGTTGACGCCGAGGCATTGCGTCAGATGACTGACGACACCGGCGGTCGCACCGAGATCATTCGCGGCTTCCGTGATCTGGACGGCGCAACCTCACGGATCGCCGAGGAACTGAGCAGCCAGTATTCCCTGGGCTACGAGAGTGCCGGGCACAGCGACGGACAGTGGCACGAGATCCGGGTGGAGGTGTCAGACCCGCGACTGAGGGTGCGCGCGCGCCACGGGTATATCGCGTCATAATCCCTGGGCGTGTCGATATTTCTCATCGCTGTCGGCTTGAGCCTCCTCGGCGGGTTCGGCGGACTGCTCGTGGCCTCCGGCGTGCTCCTCATCAGCGATGCGACCCGCGCAAAACTGGTGCCCTGGCTCGTCAGTTACGCGGTCGGCGCGTTGCTCGGCGTCTCCTTGCTGGCGTTGCTGCCGACCAGCCTTGCCCAGCTCCCGGCCGAGCGCGTCTTCATGACGCTGCTGGTCGGCATCCTGCTGTTCTTTGTGCTTGAGAAGCTTGTCCTCTGGCGCCATTGCCACATCCACGACTGCGAAGTACACGAAAGCAGCGTGCTGCCGGTGCTCGTCGGCGACGCGTTTCATAACTTCGTCGACGGCGCGGTCGTCGCCGCTGCCGTGATGACATCGGTGCCACTGGGCATCAGCACGGCCCTGGCCGTGGCAGCCCACGAGATCCCGCAGGAGGTCGGCGACTTCGCGATCCTTCTCAACGCGGGGTATTCGCGCCGCAAGGCCCTGCTGCTCAACCTCCTCTCGTCGGCCGCCTCCGCCGTCGGCGCGATCGCCGCGCTGGTGGCGTTCGATACGGTGCCGCGCCTGCTCCCGTACTTCCTTGCCATGGCAGCAGCCAGTTTTCTGTACGTGGCCATGGCCGACCTGATTCCCGGGCTCCACCGGGGCCGCACGGATGCATCCTCCATGCGACAGATCCTGCTCATCGCGGCAGGCATCGGAACAATGCTCGTACTCTAGCGTGGCACCGAGACGGGTGGAGCGCCTCGCGTGCATTTCACTCGGTCGTCTGATGTCTGCGGACAGGAGGGGACTGATGTTCGCGATAGTGGACAGACTGAAACATCCGCCAAAAATGGGCCCGAAATCGATGCCACCAGGCTGCGCCACGATGGCAAGGTTCTTGCCGTCACTTCATGTATACGGGACGCAAGTCCCAACGACACATAGAAGCGTATGGAGGAAAGGCACATGACTAGAATCTTTGCAGCAATCATCGTGATACTGGCAATGGGATCGCCCGCCTGGGCTCAGGCCCAGAGGGAGAATCTCCAGATTTTCCGGGATGTCTCGAATCAGGTCCTGCAGTACTCGCGATTCACGATCTTCGACAGCGTCGACGCGACGGTGCATGAGGGCGTCGTCACGCTCAGTGGCAAAGTCACCATGCCGTTCAAGAGCACGGACATCGAGCGACGAGTGGCCGGCGTCGAGGGCGTCACCGCGGTGCGCAACAACGTCACCGTTCTTCCGGTGTCTCAGTTCGATGACGAACTCCGATTCCGGATCGCGCGTGCGATCTACGGCAACTCGAACTTCTGGGGCTACGGAGCGATGCGGAATCCGCCCGTGCATATCATTGTGGAGAACGGACACGTCACGCTTGAGGGCGTCGTCAACAGCCACATGGACCGGGTGCTCGCACGCTCGATGGCCACTACGTTCGGCACGTTCTCGGTGACGAACAATCTGAAGACGGATGCCGAGGTCACGGCCGACCTCGAGCGTCTATGAACCCAACGGCCTGAGCGGGATGGAGCGCGGTAAATCGCCGGGTTCTGTCCCGCTCACAATTCTTCGACGCTCCCTGGACCCCGGCACTAGCCTGAAGTTCCCCGCGTCGTTAGACAGTATCCCCTATGCGGTCTATAAGATAGCTCGGGATGCCG
>JAQBVV010000199.1 GCA_027622905.1 Acidobacteriota bacterium | reverse complement strand
ACCACTCGTGTAGCACGAGCCGTGAGGAGCCGCCGCTTCAATTTTCAACAGTCAGTGGGACATCCCCGCTTTTCCCGGGAGTTTCCACAGGGTCGCATAATATACGTTATGTTAACTTTTAAGTAAGCCTCGACTTTGGAGCTCCTCGGCCATTCGAGGTCCGTCCGCATCCAGGTCTCTCGCCGGCTCGCCTCTCACCCCCGTTGCCGGTCATAATTCACGCGTGAGGTTCGACGTCAGATGATGCGCCTGCTTGACCGCTACCTGATTCGCGAAGCGCTCGCACCCTTCTTAATCGGGTTGCTGGTCTTCACGTTCATGTTGGTCGTGCCGTTCCTGATCGAGTACGCGGAGAGCTTCATCTCCAAGGGCGTGCCGGTGCAGATCGTGCTGCGCGTGATGGCCACGTTGCTCCCATCGGCGCTTGCGCTGACTATTCCGATGTCGCTGCTGCTGGGCCTGCTGGTCGGCTTCGGGCGCCTCTCGGCCGATCGCGAGTTCGTGGCGATGCAGGCGTGCGGCGTCAGCACGCTGCGCCTCTTGCGCCCGGTCGGTGCCTTGTCCGTCCTGGGATGCCTGGCGACAGGCTACATCATGCTCGTTGCCGTACCCGACGCCAACCAGCGATTCCGAGAGATCACGTTTGGCATCGTGGTGGCCCGAGCCGAAGGCGAGGTCCGACCTCGAACCTTCTTCGAGGACTTCCCTGATCTGGTGGTGTACGCACGCGATGTTCCGCTTTCGGGAGGGGGCTGGAACGACGTCTTCATGGCAGACAATCGCCCTGGACAGCCTCCGGCAACCTATCTGGCGCGTCAGGGCCGCATCGTCATCGACGCCGAGATGCAGACACTCGAACTGGTCCTCCTGGAAGGCACACGCCACACCGCTGACGCCGCCGGGGCGTATGAAGTCTTTCAGTTCGATGAGCTACTGCTCCGGCTCGATCCTGCAACCGTCTTTCCGCGCGAGGGGCCTCCGCTGGGGGCTCGTGAAATGTCGATCGCCCAGCTCAGGGTGCGGGCGGCGGAACTCGAAGCCGAAGGCATCTACCCCCACAGCGAGTACTTCGAAATCCAGAAGAAGTTTTCGATTCCGGTGGCCTGCCTTGTCTTTGGCCTGATCGGCCTCGCGCTCGGCGTCAGCAACCGACGAGACGGCAAGCTGGCCAGCTTCGTGCTCGGCATCTCCGTCATTTTCGTGTACTACGTGTTGCTCTGGTTCGGGCAGTCACTCGTGCGAGGACACGTCGTGCCACCATGGCTGGCTGCCTGGATGCCCAATATCGTGCTGGGCGGCTTTGGCGCGCTCCTCTTTGTCTGGCGCGACCGCGTCGGCGACCGGCCGATTCGGAGACCGCGATCGCCCGGCGCGCGTGCATTCCGATTTCCGGCCATCAACCTCCCGGTGCTCGGCATCCTGGATCGATACGTCATATCGACCTACGCGCGCATCGCCGGTCTGTCAGCGACGGCCCTGGCCGGGATCTTCTACATTTCGACGTTTCTCGACCTGTCCGACAAGGTGTTTCGAGGCGAGGCGTCGTGGGGCATGCTGGCTGCGTATTTTTGGTACGTGACGCCTCAGTATCTCTATTACATCCTGCCGCTGACCGTGCTGATGGCAGCGCTCGTGACGGTCGGCCTGCTGACCAAGAACAGCGAACTCGTGGTCATGAAGGCCTGCGGGATCAGCCTCTACCGGGTTGCGCTACCCATCGTCGGTGCGGCCGCCGTCGTGGGCGGCACGCTGTTTCTCCTGGGAGAGACCGTGCTCGGGCCGTCGAATCGCGAGGCGGAGGCCCTTCGGCACGTGATCCGCGGCGGATCGCCACAGACGTTTGACGTCTTGCTCAGACAGTGGGTCGTCGGCGGCGACGGCGAGATCTATCACTTCGACTACTTCGATCCTCGCACGCAGCAGCTCAGCGCATTCTCGGTGTACGAGTTTGAGCCGGGCGCGATGAGACTGGCTCGCCGGAGCTATGCGGAACGGGCTGTGTTCATCGGCGCGGACGACGACGCGACGTCAGCGACATGGCGTCTCGAGGACGGATGGACTCGCGAACTGACGGCCGACGGCGAGACACGGGCCTTCCTCCCCTTCACGCAGACTGAGGCACGCGTGGAGCCGCCGTCGTATTTCGCCACGAGACCGCCTGACGAGCGGTTCATGAGCCGAAGCCAGCTTGGCGCGTACACCGCACAGCTGCAGGCCAGCGGATTTGACGTCAGTAGTCAGCTGGTGGCACAGGAACGCAAGCTCTCGTTTCCGTTCGTCACGCTGGTGATGACGCTGATCGCGGTGCCGTTTGCCGTGTCCGCCGGACGACGGGGCGCGATGTACAGCGTGGGAATCGGGATCGTACTGGCCATCACCTACTGGGTGACGATCAGCGTCTTCGCCGCGCTCGGCACCGGCGGCCTTATCGGCCCTGGGCTTGCGGCCTGGGCACCGAATCTGCTGTTCGGCGCTGGCGCTGGCTATCTCCTGCTGACAGTACGAACCTGACCGTTATCGTCCGTACCGCACGTCGTCGATCCACAGCGTGCCGCTCGCTCCGATGGGCGTATTCACTGTATCGACGACGAACAGAATCTCCTCGACGTCTTCCAGAACCGGCGACGGAGTCGAGGTGACTCCGGTCGGCCTGAGGTCATCGAAAAACACAGCGATCGTGCGCGGGGAGGTATCCAGGTACACCGACCGATGCCAACGCTCCCCCACCTCGGCCTCGGGGGTTCGGAGCTGCACCGAGATCCGCATGGGACGGTTGCCCCGGGCCGTGAACGTCAGGCGATCGTGCTCGGCAAGCACGGGTCCAGCTGGCATGACGAGGGCGACGAACGGACTCGATGCCGCCGTACCACCGAGGCCATAGCGCAACGACAGCTCCATGCCGTCCACCGCCGACACGACATCGAGGGCGCCGAGCGATGCCTCGCTGGTTTCGACCGTCCATGCCGAGGCCGGACCGCCCGTATATTGCGCGGCGTACGAGGAGGCGCGCTGCCGGGTCGCCGGTCGAGGTGCGGCGCCTGCGTCTCGACCGACATAGATCGGATTTGACACGACCCACGGAACAGGCGGCTCTCCGGGCGCCCCTGGCAGCGCCACCTCCACCCTGTAGACCGCGGCGGTCCCCTCCGCCACCAGCTCGAGGTGGGTGCCAACGGTGGTCTGTACTCGTCTGCCATCCTTGACGACATCGATGCTGGCAGTGTCAGGGCCTTGCAGGTCCACTCGGAGCGTCACGGGCCCGCCAAGCGCCAGCGTGTCTCCGGCCGCCGCCGCTGCGCGGCCGCTGGAGGCGGTAAACGACATGACCGCCGCCCCACCAAGCGCATCGATCGTCGAGTAGACATTGCCGCCGCGAACAGCGGCCAGTACCGTCTCGGCGTCGTCAACAGCACTGCCGCTGAGGGCCAGGCCCGGCAAGACGTTGGTGAACAGCTGAAACATCTGTTCGTACGACGGCACATGGAGCGAGCTGCCATTGTCGTACGGCTCGCCGATGCTGCGGAATCCGATACGTGCGTGGGCATCGGCTCCGGCCACCGCCACGACCCTACGACGCTGTGTCAGATCATCCCATCGCGCCATTGCGTCGGTGGGCCGGTCCAGCAGCGACACGAGGGTCGCCATTCCGCGGAGCGGATAGGTCAAGAGCGCGCGCGCCAGCGATCCCACGGACTCGTCGCGCCATTCGCTGTCGGCGTTCAGCCACTCGAGGCCGTCGAAATCGGACTCCCAGCTGTTCCAGCGTAGTCCTGGCCTTGGCGATTCTGGATGGGCGACGATCGAGAATCCTTGCAGTCGCGCGATGTCCTCAAGGACATCCCGCGCCTCGCCGCCCAACGGGTACGGAGACCTCGGCAGCCCAAGCGCAACAATGTGTCCATCGTCGGTACTGAGTTCGAGCGCATCGATCACGAGCACGCCGTCAATGTACTGAGGCGGGTCAGGTGGTCGCGTCGCGTCTCCGTGATCCGTCAGGATCACGAAATCGAGACCGGCACGCGCCGCAGCCGCGGCGACCAGCGCGACGTCTCCCGTACCGTCCGAGCGCCGGGTGTGCACGTGCATGGCGCCACGAACCGCCGGCATGGCTGACTCCGCTGCCCCGATCGGCAGACGGGCATACGGCGGCGGCAGCATGTACCACAGGCCTGCCGCGCATGACAGCAGGACCGGTACCACGACGCGCATCAGCATTGTGCTCCTTCACTCATGGGGCGTCGCATCCGACCGCTCCGTTGACCGCGCTGACATCATCGGCGGCTCACCGCCCGATGTCTTGAGGGCTTCCTGCACGATCGACCGGTCACGCGCGTGGATGAAACTGGTCGTAGACAGTTCGCATGCGGTGCTCGAGAACGTGGGTGTAGATCTGGGTCGTCGACAAATCGGCGTGCCCGAGCATCATCTGGATCGCCCGCAGGTCGGCTCCCCGCTCGAGCAGATGCGTGGCAAACGAATGCCGGAGCATATGCGGGTTGACGGAGGGCACCAGGCCCGCCTGACGCGCGTACCCCCTGAGAATCTTCCAGAAGCCGATGCGCGTCAACCCCTGGCCACCGCCCCTCGCACTGACAAAGAGCTTCGCACTGGTGCGCTTTCCCAGCAGGACGGCACGGGCGTCCCTCAGGTACCGTCCCACCCACATGACCGCTTCGTCACCGATCGGCACGACCCGCTGCTTGTCACCTTTTCCGGTACAGGTCAGATACGACGATTCGAGATTCACATCGGCTGGCCGAAGGCCTGTCAGCTCCGACACGCGCATCCCCGTCGCGTACATCAACTCGATCAGTGCACGATCTCGAAGGCCCGAGGCGGTCGTGACGTCAGGCTGCGCCAACAGCCGGTCGACCTCATCGACGCCCAGGTACCGGGGGAGGTTTTTCCACGCACGAGGA
>JAQBVV010000198.1 GCA_027622905.1 Acidobacteriota bacterium | reverse complement strand
GCCTGCGGACGGGCAAGCGCATCGATCGTGTTGACGACGAGGCGACGCAGGCGCTGCAGAAGTACGACTGGCCCGGCAACGTGCGCGAGCTCGAAAACACGATCGAGCGCGCGGTCGTCCTCGCTCCGGGACCGGTGCTGACGACCGCGTCGATTTCGCTCCTGGGCACCGCTTCCGCGTCCACGTCCGGCCTGCCTTCCCTGCGGCTGCGTCAGAACCTCGAGTGGGTCGAGCGCGAGACCATTCGCCGGGCGATCGAACAGGCCGGCGGCATCAAGAAGGATGCGGCTGAACTCATGGGCATCAGCCAACGTGCGCTCAGTTATTACCTGGCCAAGTACCGGATCAATTGAGTTTCGCTTCTCGTCCGCGTTTACCAGTCTGGTAAACGGTCCCGGCCTCGTGGCGCCTGTAATGAAGGGGATTACCGCAGCCGACACGATCCTCTTGCCGGCACTGCGCTTGCTGTAGCAGGCATTCGGGTAAGTACGTAAGGAACACACATGCGTCTCAGCCGGCTCTTCGCCGTCTTCGCGGGCATTGCGGCCATTCTGCTCGGGGCGTCGTCTCGTTCCGACAGCAGGTCCTCCGCTCAGACGGCTGAACCACGGGTCATCGACGTGGTGGCCCAGCGCTACGAGTTCGTCCCTTCCACGATTGAGGTCCTGCAAGGGGAGAGAGTGCGGATCGTCGTGACGTCGGGCGACGGCTTTCATGGGTTCGGCATCAAGCAGTTCGGCGTGTCGAAGGAGATACCACGCGGCGACACCGTGACCATTGAATTCACCCCGGACGTGGCAGGCGAGTTTCCGATTCTGTGCACGGAGTACTGCGGAGATGGGCATGAGAACATGAAGGGCCAGCTCATCGTGAAGGCGCGGGAGGTGGAACAATCATGAGAAGTAGCCTGCGGACATTCGTGCCTGCGGCCGCCATACTGATCGTGCTGTGTCTGGCCTCAGCGGTGTGCGACGAATTCAGGAGTAGACGATGACCCCGTCAAGAGTATTGCTGTTCGTGACGGCGCTGGCCGTCGGATCCTGCTGGCCGCTACACGTGGCGGCGCAGGGAGCCGCCCGCGCTCCGCAGGTCGAGGACGATCCGGACCTCGATCTCAATCCCCTGCAGCCGGACTTCGTAGTCATCACGATGCCGACGACGCTGCGTCTGCCGAAGTACAAGAGTTCATTTCGCGTCACGCACCGCTTCGGGCGGCCGCTCGGCGCGGGGGACTTCGGAAACCTCGTGGAGGACCTGTTCGGGCTCGACTCGGGTGCCCAGATCGGACTCGAATACCGGTTCGGCCTGATGCGGGGCACCCAGGCCGGCTTCCACCGGACCAGCGATCGAACCATCGAGTTCTTCGCCCAGCACGACCTCATGCAGGAACGTGACGGTCGTCCCGTGAGCCTGGCTGTCATCGGCACGGTGGACGGGACGAACAACTTCCGCGACCGCTACACCCCGGCGCTTGGCGTCACGCTGTCGCGCCAAATTCAGGGAGTCGGCGCCGTCTACGTACAGCCGATCTGGGTGAACAACTCGAACCCGCTGCCGTCCGAGCGTGCCGACAACGATGACTCGTTTCTGCTCGGCGTCGGCACGCGCCTCCGGGTGCGCCCAACGGTCTACCTGGTGGCCGAGTTCATCCCCCGTGTGGCTGGCTACGACCCCGGCGCGAACCAGGCTGCGTTCGGCGTAGAGAAACGCGCGGGTGGACACTCGTTCCAGCTCGCGTTCTCCAACGGATTCGGCACGACGATGGGACAGATCGCCCGCGGGGGTACCGCCAACGACGACTGGTACCTCGGATTCCATATTTCAAGGAAGTTTTTCTGATGCACCGCACACCAACCTTGCTACTCAGTTCCGCGATGGTGCTCGTCCTCGCCGCGACCTCCTGCGGGGGCAGCGACAGCGGTAGCTCAACTCCCAGTTCACCCACGCCGACACCATCGCCGACAACGACCCCTTCGACAGGCGCCACGATCACGATCACGTCGAGTGGCGTGTCGCCGCAATCGGTGACCGTCGCGGCGGGCTCGCGTGTCACGTTCGTGAACAACGATAGTCGCGTGCACGACATGAACTCCGACCCTCACCCCGAACACACCGACTGCCAGGAACTCAATCAGGTCGGATTCCTCGCGGCCGGCCAGACCAAGCAAACAGGCAACCTCACAACGGTCCGCACCTGCGGATTTCACGATCACAACCAGAGCACCAACACGTCACTGCAGGGCACGATCGTCATCCAGTAGCGGTCCGGTCACGGCGTGCGTGGTTGCGGCCTGCCACGGGCGCCAGGAACCGCCGCACCGGGACCACAGCCGCAGTCCGGGCCACTGGTCGGCAGTAAGGCCTCGGGGCTCTACGGCCTCCCTCGGATCTGAGGCGATCCGTCCGTTACACTATCTACTCATGGCAGTGGAGACGCCCGTACAGTTCATTCGGCCCAACGAGCCGAAACCCCCGTGGCTCAAGGTGCGCGCTCCCGGGTCCGAGAACTATCTGCGCCTCAAGGGCTTGATGAAGGAGCTCAGCCTCCACACCGTCTGCGAGGAGGCCCGCTGCCCCAACATCGGCGAGTGCTGGCATCATGGCACCGCGACATTCATGATTCTCGGCGACGTCTGCACCCGCGCCTGTGCGTACTGCGCCGTGGCGCACGGGCGGCCACACGAACTCGATCGCGCTGAGCCCGCGCGCGTCGCGCACGCGATCGGCGAGATGGCCCTCCGACACGCGGTCATTACCTCGGTCGACCGCGACGACCTGCCGGACGGCGGAGCCGGCATGTTCGCGGACACGATTCGTCAGACGCGGCTGCGACTCGCCAGTTGCCGGATCGAGGTGCTCATTCCTGACTTCAAGGGCGTCGAGGCATCCCTGCACACCGTGCTGGATGCCGGCCCGGACATCCTGAATCACAACATCGAGACCGTCCCGCGCCTCTACCGGATGGCTCGATCCGGCGGCCGGTATCCGCGGTCACTGGAACTGCTCGACCGGGCTCGACGTCACGCGCCGACGGTCCCCACCAAGACGGGGATGATGGTGGGCCTGGGTGAAACCATCGATGAGATGGTGTCGGTCTTCGACGACCTGCGCGAGGTGGGTGTGTCCATCCTCACCATCGGCCAGTACCTGCGGCCAACCCTGGCGCACGCGCCGATGACCCGCTACTACGACCCCGGCGAGTTCGTGACGCTGAAGACGCTCGCCCTCGACAGGGGCTTCGCCCATGTCGAGTCCGGACCGCTGGTCCGCAGTTCGTACCATGCGCACGAACAGGCCGACGCGGTTCTCTCCCGTGAGCGATAGGTCCCGCTCACGTACGTAAATTACAGGGACACGACGCGGCGGACGCTCGTCGCTATCCGAACATTCGCAGCAGGCGGGACACCGGATCGTAGTACCGGCTGACGACACGTTCCTTTAGCGGAATGATGGCGTTGTCGGTGATATGAATGTGTTCCGGACACACCTTCGTGCAGCACTTCGTGATGTTGCAGAAGCCGATCCCGTTGTCGTCCTTCAACGCCGGCAGCCGATCGGCGGTGTCGAGCGGATGCATCTCGAGTGCGGCGTTGTACACGAAGAACCGCGGCCCGATGAACTCCTCGTGCTTATGGTGGTCGCGCAGCACGTGGCACACGTCCTGACAGAGGAAGCATTCGATGCACTTCCGGAATTCCTGAACGCGATCCACGTCGCGCTGCGCCATGCGCCACGTGCCATCTGGCGCATCGGCGTGCCTGGGCTGGAACTTCTGAATCTGCGTCTTGACCCGATAGTTCCAGGACACATCGGTGACCAAGTCCTTGATCGACGGGAACGCCCGCATCGGCTCCACGGTCACCGGCTCCCACAGGTTCAACTCATCGAGCCGCGTCATGCACATCAGCCGTGGATTGCCGTTGATCTCGGCCGAACATGATCCGCATTTGCCGGCCTTGCAGTTCCACCGCACCGCCAGATCCGGTGCCTGCTCGGCCTGGATGCGGTGCACGACGTCGAGCACGACCATGCCTTCCGACACCTGGGTGTGGAAGTCCTGGTAGGTGCCTCCGCCCTCAGGATGTGTACGCCAGATCTTGAAGGTTGCGTCCGAGTTCACGATTTCTGCTCCTCGATGACCTGCTTCAGCTCCTCGGGCATCTCAACAACGGGGACACGGGACACCTGCATCGTGTCGCCCGCCTGCTTCACCATGACGTTGACCGTGGCAAACTCGTCGTGCTTGTCCGGATAGTCGTCGCGGAAGTGCCCCCCGCGGCTTTCCCGCCGTTCGAGCGCGCTTCGCGCGATCGCCTCGGACACCGTCAGGAGGTTGCGCAGATCGAGCGCGGTATGCCAGCCAGCGTGGTAGTCGCGCTGACCGGTGACACCCGCCCGATCGGCTCGCGCCTTGTATCCGTCGAGTGCCTCGAGCGCCTCGCGCATCTCGCTCTCGGTACGGACGATCCCCACGCGCGACTGCATCGTCTCCTGAAGGTCTTCCTGCAGCTTGTACGGATTCTCGCCATCGCTTCCGCGTTCGAAGGGCGCAAGCGCGATCTGCTGACACCGCGCGACAGCCGCGTCATCCAGCCGCGGCTCACCGTACTGCCGCGCCCACTCCGCGGCGTACTCGCCAGCCCTCTTCCCGAACACGATCAGATCGGACAACGAATTGCCTCCGAGTCTGTTCGCGCCGTTGATCCCGGACGCGCACTCGCCGGCCGCAAACAAACCCGGGATGGACGACATCTGCGAATCGCCGTCGACACGGATACCGCCCATCACGTAGTGCGTCGTCGGGCCGACTTCCATCGGTTCCTTCGTGATGTCGAGATTCGCCAGCTGCATGAACTGGTGATACATGCTCGGGAGTTTCCGCTTGATGTGTGCTTCCGCGTCCGGCATGCGTTCCTTGATCCACGCAATATCCAGAAACACGCCCCCGTGCGGTGATCCGCGTCCGGCCTTAACCTGGCTCACGATGCACCGCGCCACGTGATCACGGGTCAACAGCTCAGGCGGACGACGCGCAGACTTGTCGCCCTGCGTATATCGCCACCCTTCGTCGGGATCGGACGCCGTCTGCGGCTTGTAGTTATCAGGGATGTCGTCGAACATGAATCGAC
>JAQBVV010000197.1 GCA_027622905.1 Acidobacteriota bacterium | reverse complement strand
CCCGGTGGGATGCATCGGTGGCCACGACGAGCAAGTTATTCCTGCCCGGGTCCTTAGTATCAGTGGCGATTCCGGGGCGTGTCCGGAGCGTCTGGGGTACGAAGGGAGATGCGGCATTGCTGAGGCAACGGGCGGGCGGCGGCGCGACGGTGTTCGTGCGATCGATCGGGATGGCACTACTGGCCGGGGCCGTCCTGCTCGTCGTGCCGGGGCAGCCGCTGGCGGGTCAGGAGGCCGGCGCACCTGCACCGGACGGCGCAGTTCGGATGGTGGCCGACGAGGGCGCGGGCGCCGCGTTCTGGCCCCGATGGCGGGGTCCGTCCGGCCAGGGCGTGGCTGCGGAGGGCAGCTATCCCGATACCTGGTCGGCGACCGAGAACGTCCTGTGGAAGGCCCCCGTACCGGGCAGCGGCAACTCGTCGCCGATTGTCTGGGGCGACTACGTGTTTCTCACCACGGCGTACGACGGCGGGCGCCGCGTGTCGGTGCTTGCCTACCGGCGGTCCGATGGTCAGCTGCTCTGGGAGACGGAAGCGCCGGAGGGCCTCACCGATCGGCGGGCACATTCCAAGAACGGCCACGCGTCGGCGACGCCATCCACTGACGGTGAGCGGATCTACGTGTCGTTCGGCCCGCGTGGGCTGTTCGCGCTCGACTTCAGCGGCGAGATCCTCTGGCGGCGCGATCTGGGGCCGATGGCCGCCTACCACGGCGCCGCGGGCTCGCCGCTGCTCTACAAGGACCGCATCATCCTCTACCAGGATCAGTACCGGGACGGGTTCATCGCCGCGTTTGATACGCGCACCGGTCGGGAGCTCTGGCGGACGCCGCGCGATGCCAGCGTCGGCTGGGGCACGCCGATCGCGATTCGCGTGGCCGGGCGCGACGAGATCATCGTCAACAGCCAGCAGCGGGTAATGGCCTACGACCCCGCGGGGGGCGCGGAGCTGTGGCGATGTCGAGGCACCAGCTATGAAGTGATTCCCACGCCCGTGGTTGGCTACGGCATGGTGTTCTGCTCGTCGGGCCGGGCCGGGCCGACCCTCGCGATCACACCGGGCGGGAGCGGGGACGTGTCAGGGACCCATGTCGCGTGGAGCAGTCCCCGCGGCTCCCCGTTCGTGCCGTCGCCGATCCTGTACGGCGACCAGCTCTACATGGTGAACGACATGGCGAGCATCGTCACGTCACTCGACGTGCGGACGGGCGAGGCTTTCTGGCAGGGGCGACTGGGCGTGGCGCAGCGTGAAGGATTCACGGCCTCGCCCGTGGCCGTCAACGACAAGGTCTTCTTCACCAACGACAACGGCGACACCTTCGTGCTCCGTGCCGGCCGCACGTTCGACCTGCTGCACGTCAACAGCCTGGGCGAGCAGGTGCTCGCGTCGCCGGCCCTGGTCGGTGGTCGCTGGTACTTCCGTACGGGGCACAACCTCTACGCGATCGGGCGCTAGCAGCCCCTGGCTGTCGGCGCGCAGTCGGGCAGGCAGTCGGACAGAATGGCCCTCGCTACTTCCACTCTCTCGGGTGGAGCTTGAAGGCGTCGATGAAGCCCACCAGCCACGCCTCATTGACGTCGAAGAACTCCAGGCCGGCACGGTAGAGGGGGACGCCACTGGGCATGTCGAACGACGCCCAGACCACCACCGAGCGGCAATGCAGTGGATGCGCTTCGTCAACGAGCGTGAACTTGACGCGCTGGTTCGGCTTCAGCGGGATTGCCGAGGACACCTCGGCGCCCACGGTCGACAGGTCGACCAGGGAGGCTGCCTTACCGTCGATCTGCACCTGCACACCCTCGACGATGGTGAATCGGGGCGCGCGCCTCTCGCGCAATCCGCTGGGCGACGCCGCCAATGGCGGCTCGGCAGGGACCCTCGCAGCCCTTGCGGCGCCGGCCGCCTGGCGATGTCGCGCGTCGTTGACGCCTGGCTGGGACCCGCGCGCATCCTCGAAGCTGCCGTCGAGTGCGATGATCCTGACCTCGCAGGCGGAGAGCCCGTCATCAGCCTTGATGCGACGGACGAGCGCCACGCCTCGCGCGGTCGCGGCGAATTCGCGATCGATCACCACCAGATCCGGGCGGCGGCTCCGGATCACGGAAAGCGCGTGTGTCGCGTCGGTGGTCGCAAACGCTATCGTCTCGCCGAAGTCGTTGTGCGCCTGGAGCGCGCGGAGATGTTTAGACGAGCCGATGAGAACAGTCACGGGAACTGGTGAAAAGTGTAATGCAGGGGGCCGCCGGACCGCGAGCGCATGACCGGGAGTGGAGCTGGCGGCCGGCGGTGCGGCCCACTCCGTTCCTGGGCTGGTCCGGAGATGCGGCCTGGCACGGGGTATATTGGTTCCATCATGGCAGACCGGTTACCCATGGCGGTCGAGGAGCAGACCGAGGTCGGCAGCTACTTCGTGGCGACGTATCCGCCGTTTTCCACCTGGACCAGGGACGCGGTGGCGCGGGACGCGATGCCGGCGCTCAACGCGGCCCCGGTGGCGGGCGTGCCGCTCGGCCTGTATCTGCATATTCCGTTTTGCCGGAAGCGGTGCCACTTCTGCTACTTCCGGGTGTACACCGACAAGAACGCGCGCGAGGTCGCCGACTATCTTGATGTACTCGCGACCGAGTGGGAGACCTACTCGCGTTTGCCGGCCATCGAGGGACGCCCGCTCAATTTCGTGTACTTCGGGGGCGGCACGCCGTCGTTCCTCTCGACCCGCCAGCTCGACAGCCTCACCAAGCGCATGACGGCGGTCAGCGCGTGGCGCGACGCCGAAGAGGTGGCGTTTGAATGCGAGCCCGGGACCCTGACCGGCGGCAAGCTCGCGGCGATCCGTCAGATGGGCGTGACGCGCCTGAGCCTCGGCGTCGAAAATTTCAACGACGAGATCCTGGAACTGAATGGGCGCGCGCACCGGTCGCCTGAAGTGTTCCGCGCGTACGAGCAGGCGCGCGCACTCGATTTTCCGCAGATCAATATCGACCTGATCGCCGGCATGCTGGGGGAGACGGAAGACAACTGGCACGCCTGCGTCCAGAAGACGGTGGACCTCTCGCCCGACAGCGTGACGATCTATCAGATGGAACTGCCCTTCAACACGGCCATCAGCGGAGACCTGTTGAAGGGGACGGGACGCTTCCAGGAACCGGTCGCCGACTGGGACACGAAGCGGCGATGGGTGCGCGAGGCGTTCGAAGCGCTCGAGGGCGCCGGCTATCAGGTCCGCAGTGCGTATACCGCGGTCAAGGATCCGTCGCGCACGCGCTTCATCTACACCGATCGACTGTGGCAGGGCGCGGACATGGTGGGGCTTGGCGTGGCATCATTCGGCCACATCAATGGCGTCCACGTGCAGAACCTGGATACGTGGGAGACCTACTCCGCGGCGATTCGCGAGGGCGGTGTCGCGCTCAGCCGCGGCTACAAGCCCACCGACGAGGAGCGCTTGATCCGGGAGCTGATCCTGCAGTTCAAGTTCGGCTCGATCAGGCCGTCCTGCTTCAGAGACAAGTACCAGGTGGACGTGCTGGAGCGGTTCGGCCCGCAGCTCGCTTCGCTGGCGGACGACGGATACCTGGAGTCGGCCACGCCGGATCTGGTTGCCCTGAACCGCGACGGGCTGTTGCGCGTGGACGGGCTGCTGTCCCGGTTCTTCCTGCCCGAGCACGCCGGGATTCGCTACACGTAGCCTGGTCCGATGTCCCATGATGTTGTCGTCATCGGCGGTGGCCCGGCCGGTGCCACAGTCTCGACGCTGCTGGCGCAGCAGGACTGCCGCGTGCAGTTGTTCGAGCGCGACCACTTTCCGCGATTCCATATAGGCGAGTCGCTGATCCCCGAAACCTACTGGGTGCTCAAGCGCCTCAACATGCTGCCGAAGATGCAGCGGAGCCGCTTCGTCGTGAAGCACAGCGTCCAGTTCGTCAGCGCGAACGGCAGGCCCTCGGCGCCGTTCTACTTCGCCGACAACAGGCCACACGAGTGCTCGCAGACGTGGCAGGTGGTGCGCAGCGAGTTCGACAAGATGATGCTCGACAACGCGCGGGAGCATGGCGTCGACGTGCACGAGGGCGTACGCGTGGTGAAGGTGCTGTTCGACGGCGACCGGGCGGTGGGTGTCACGATCCGTCCCGGGTCCGGACCGGAAAGGGACGTGCCGGCGCGCGTGGTGGTGGATGCGAGCGGCCAGAACGGGCTGCTGCAGAACAAGCTCGGGCTGCGCGTCTGGGATCCGGTGTTGAACAAGGGCGCGATCTGGACCTACTGGGAGGGCGCGCGTCGCGACGCGGGGCGTGACGAAGGCGCCACGATGGTGCTGCAGACGCCCGACCCGGGCGGCTGGTTCTGGTATATCCCGCTGCACGACAACATCGTCAGCGTCGGCGTGGTGGGACCGTCCGACGAGCTCTTGAAGCGCCGGAGTGCGTTTGCGGACACGTACGACGAGGAAGTGGAGCGATGCTCGGCCGTTCGCGAGCGCGTGTCGGGGGCGACGCGCGCGACAGGCTGCTTCGCGACCAAGGACTGCTCCTACCGGTCGCACACGGTGTCGGGCAATGGCTGGGTGTTGGTGGGCGATGCACTCGCGTTTCTCGACCCGCTGTATTCCTCGGGTGTCCTGCTCGCGTTGAAGTCGGGCGAGATGGCCGCCGACGCGATCGTGGCGGGGTTGGCGGACAGCGATACGTCCGCGGCGCGACTCGGCGCGTGGGAGCCGACGTTCATGGCTGGCGTGGACCGCATGCGCCGGCTCGTCTGCGAGTACTACGAGGGCTTCAGCTTCGGACAGTTCGTCCGGGCGTATCCCCACCTGCGAGGCGCGGTCACGGATCTGCTCATCGGCGATCTGTTCACCGACAAGGTCGACACGGTGTGGGAACCGATGGCCTCACTCTATCCGGCCGACCGGATGCCGATTCCGGCGTGGGACGCGGGAGCGAGGGCCGGTCGTGCGCCGCGGATCGATAGAGGTAACGATAGGGGCATCGATAGGGGCATCGATAGGGGCATCGATAGAGGCATCGATGGCGGCGGCGCCAACGCTGTCGCAGACGGCACGGCTGACAGCGTTGCTGACGGTGCAGCCGACCGCGCCGATGATGGTGGCTTCGAGAGCCGCTCCGACGAGGGCAACCGACTGATCATGCCAGAGGGGCGCCGGCCCTAGGAGCCCGACCGAGTAATCGTTGTGAGGGTCACATTCCCTCGTGCTGCGCGCCCACTATGGCG
>JAQBVV010000023.1 GCA_027622905.1 Acidobacteriota bacterium | reverse complement strand
CCAACTCCTTGGTGCCGCCGGCGGCTGGAATCAGGCCGACGCCGACCTCCACCAGCCCCGTGTAGGTCTCCGCGGCGGCCTGCACACGGTCGGCATGCAGCAACACCTCGCACCCCCCGCCCAGGGCGAGGCCGGCAGCTGCGACGACGACCGGGACGTCGGCATAGCGCAACGCCATGGTGGCTTGCTGGAAGGCGGCGACCATCAGGTCGATCTCCTCCCAGTGCTCTTCCTGCGCTTCGAGCAGCACGAGCATCAGGTTGGCGCCGGCGGAAAAATTCTGGGCGTCGTTGCCGACGACCAGGGCCGAGAAGTTGCGTGACGCCTCCTGAACGCCAGCGTGCAGCATCTCGACCGTGTCCCCGCCGACGATGTTCATCTTCGAGTGGAACTCGACGCACAGCACGCCGTCGCCGAGGTCGACCAGGCTGGCGCCAGGATTCTGCTTGACGACGGCGGACCCCTGCTTGGCCGCTCGAAGGATGTACAGGTCGGGGGCAGCCGGTGGGAGGTCGCCGGTGCGAACCGCGTCGCGTCCCTGGTCCAGTGCTGCCTGCAGCAACGGAGGGATGCCAGCTTCAAGCAGATCCGGACTGGCCTCGCGGGTCGCGTCGATCACCTGCTGAATGCCGATGGCGTCGATCAGTTCGAACGGACCCATGTCCCAGGCGAATCCCCACCGCAGCACCCGGTCGACATCGTCGGGCGAATGCGCGATGGAGGGAGTCACCGCGGCGGTGTACACGAGCGTCGGTGCCAATGTCTCCCGCAGGAAGCCACCTACCTTGTCCTGCCCGGCAAAGAGGGTCCGGACACGTTCACGGACATCGGTGATCGACGCCGCGGCTTCCAGGGATGGAAGCCCGGGTGACTGCCGCTCGCGGTATTCGAGCGTGTCAAGGTCGATCGTCAGAATGGTCGACGAGCCGTCGGCCTGCTTCACCCGCTTGTAGAACCCCTGGCCGGCCTTCTCACCCGTCAGTCCCTTCTCGAGCATCTGGAGGAAGAACGGCGGCAACGTCCACACATTCCGGCCGGGTGTACGTTCGCTCTGATCACCCAGGTTGCCGACGACGTGGCCGAGGATGTCGAGACCCGTGAGATCGAGCGTGCGGAACGTCGCACTCCTGGGACGGCCCAGCGCGGGGCCGGTGATGGCGTCGACCTCGTCGATCGTGTAGCGACCGCTGGCGACCGCGGCAAGAATCCGCATGATGCCGTACAGGCCGATGTGATTGCCGATGAAGTTCGGCGAGTCCTTCGCGACGACCACGCCCTTGCCAAGACGGTGGTCGGCAAAGTGGCTGATGGTGTCGATGACGTCCGTCGTCGTTTCCGGCGTCGGAATGATCTCGAGCAAATGCAGGTGGCGCGGCGGGTTGAAGAAGTGCGTTCCGAGCCAGTGCTGTCGGAAATCGTCACTACGTCCCTTGGCGAGCGCCGCGATCGGAATTCCCGAGGTGTTGGAGCTGACGATCGATCCCGGACGCCGCGCCGCATCAACTTTCTCTAGCAGACCTCGCTTGATGTCGAGTCGCTCGATGACCGCCTCGACGATCCAGTCGCTGTCGTGCACGCGGTCGAGATCGGCGTCGAAGCTGCCGGTGGCGATCAGGTTCCAGATGTCAGGGGTGAATGCCGGCGCGGGCTTGAGCCGGTGAGCGCGCTTGAGGCCCTCCGCAGCCGCTTCGGCCGTGATGTCGAGCAGCAGGCACGGCAGACCGGCGTTGGCGACATGCGCGGCGATCTGGGCTCCCATGGTGCCCGCGCCGAGCACGGTGACGGAATTGATGCGTCCCATGTACCCATTATGTGCGCTGGGACGCGGAGTGCGGAGCCTTAGCGCCGGCCGGGCCTCTTCTTGCCTTTTCGATTCGTCCGCGGCGGCAGGCTCTCGGCGAACGCCAGTGCTCGGCCGACCCATGTGCGCAGCGCCACGGCCGTGTCGATGCCGGCGGGATCCACGTACAAGAAGCCTCGCATCGGTCGCCCCGTGAAATCCATCGGTCGCGCATGGGGCTCTTCGAGCAGGCGGGCGTAGTCGTTCGGATCGACGCGAACCATGAGTCGTGCCTGGACGAGTCCGCAACACATGTGACCGCGCGCCATGAACGCCAGGCCACCGAACATGGCCTTCTCCTCGATGCCGGGCCGGTCCGCGAGCGCTCGTCTGAGTCGTGCCGCCTGCTTCTCGTCGTAGGCCATGTGAATGACGCGTGGTCAGGAAAAGCCGGTGCGGCGCACCGTGGCTGCGCCCGTCGTTGCCGGTCAGTACGCCGCGAGTGTCCGGATCGCCTTGAGCACGTCGGGCGATCCCGGCAGGATCGCCTCCTCCAGCACGGGGGCATAGGCCACCGGGCAGTCGAGCGACGCGACACGCGTCACCGGGGCGTCGAGGTGCTCGAAGAGTTCCTGCGAAATCCTGGCGGCGATCTCGGCACCGAAGCCGCATGTCAACTGGTCTTCATGCACGACGATGACCCGGTTGGTCTTCTCGGTATACGCCGCGATGGTGTCCCAGTCGTACGGAATAAGTGTTCGAAGATCGACCACGGCCACGCTGATACCGTCTCGCTCCGCCTGCTGCGCGGCCAGCAGCGAACGCTGAACCAGCGCGCCCCACGCGAAGACGACCACGTCGGTTCCGTCCCTGGCCACGGCTGCCTTGCCAAACGGCACCATGTAGTCGGGCCCCGGATATGGCGCCTTGTTGTAGGTCTGGCGGTACAGGTGCTTGTGTTCGAGAAACAGGACCGGGTCGTCGCAGCGGATCGCCGTGCGCAGGAGCCCTGCGGCATCCTGGGCGTTGGACGGGAACGCGATCCGGATGCCCGGCGAGTGCGCGAAGATCGAGACGCCAGACTGGCTGTGGTACGGCGCCCCTCCACGCAGATAGCCCCCGATGGGGACACGAATGACCATCGGACACGACCACGTGTTGGCGGATCGATAGCGCATCATCGCCATCTCGTCGCGAAGCTGCATGAACGCCGGCCAGATGTAGTCGAAGAACTGAATCTCGACGACCGGCTTCAGCTGGCGGAGGGCCATGCCCACGCCGCGACCGATGATGTTGGCTTCGGCCAGCGGCGAGTTGAAGACGCGATGGCTGCCGTAGGTCCGCTGCAGCCCGTGGGTGACCTTGAATACGCCGCCCTTGCCGGAGACGGTCGCCAGCGCCTCCTCGCGACTCGCGTCCGCGACGTCTTCGCCGAAGACGATGATTCGCGGATCGTGGGCCATCTCGTCGCGCAGCGTCGCATTGATATTGGCGACCATCGTCTCCGGCGTGCCCGTCGGCTCGGGTTCGGTCGCGAAGTCCGACGATGTCGGGTCGACATCCTCGGAGAAGACGTACAGCGCGGCCGTCTCGGGCTCCGGCTTCGCCGCGGCCAGTGCCAGCTCGGCGGCGGCGTTGACCTCGCGCTCGACCGAGGTGAGGATGTCGTCAAAGTCCGTGTCGGCGGCCAGTCCCTGTGCTTTGAGGAAGTGGCGCATGCGCACCAGCGGGTCCCGCCTCGCTTCCGCCTCGCGCTCCGCCGCCGTCTTGTAGAGCTTTTCGTCATCGGAGAGGGAATGCGAGTACGGGCGGGTCACCGACGCGTGCACGAAGACGGGGCCTTTTCGGCTGCGCACGTGGGAGACGGCCTCGCCGAGCGTACGGTAGCTTGCCAGGAAGTCGGTGCCGTCGCAGCGAAGCGTGCGCAGACCCGGGAAGTGCTCGACGAGCCTGGAGATATCTCCGCCTGGGGTCTGCGCCTCGACGGGCACCGAGATGGCATAGCCGTTGTCTTCAACCAGATACAAGATCGGTAGCTGGTTGTTACAGGACGTGTTGAGCGATTCCCAGAATTCGCCTTCGCTGGTCGTCCCGTCGCCCAGCGAGAGAAAGGTCACCTCGTCGTCGTGGACGTGCGACTCGCGATACGGAGTCTGTGACAGGCGCTGATAGATGACGCCGGCTTCAGCGCAGCCCACGGCGTGCAGACACTGCGTGCCGGTGGCGCTGCTGCCGGAAGGGATGTTGAGCCTCGGGTTGCTCCAGTGCGAGGGCATCTGGCGTCCCCCGGATGAGGGGTCGTCCTTGGCCCCCACCGATGCCAGCAGCATGTCCAGCGGAGTCACGCCGATTGCCAGACACAGGGCGCGATCGCGATAGTACGGAAAGAACCAGTCGTACCCGCCCCGCAGATGGCTCCCGGCAGCCACGAGAACCGCTTCGTGCCCCGCGCCGCTGATCTGAAAGAACGCCTGACTCTGCTGCCTGAGTTGAATCTCCTTGTCATCGATCTTTCGTGACAGGAGCATCGTGCGGTAGGCGGCGAGGAGATCGTCTCGGCTGAGTCCCTCGAACGTGCCGCGTGCCTGCCCGGAGCCAGGCTTCGCGCTGGCATCCCGAGCAAGGGTGGAGCCCTTCATACCGGGCGAATTATGGCACTATCGGGACGCCATGGCCACCGCGCGCGTCCACCGATGGGATGAAATCGCCCTTGAGAAAATCACGGAGATGATCTCCCAGAAAATCGTGACCGGCGAGCGGGAGATGCTGGCGCAGATTTATCTCAAGCGAGGCGCGCTCGTGCCGATGCATTCGCACGAAAGCGAGCAGATGACATACATCCTGCAAGGGGCGCTGAAGGTCGTCGTCGGCGGGGAGGCGCTGACCGTGCGCGAGGGAGAGGTCCTCCACGTACCGTCAGGAGTGCTGCACCAGGCCGAGGCGCTCGAAGATACGCTGGAACTGGACGTGTTCAGCCCGATACGGCAGGACTGGATCCGGGACGAGAGCTAGGTTGCCAGACCGGTTCAGTGCACCCGATCGGTGGGTGTCGAGCGACCGCCTTCGTGAACCTCGAACCGTCGGCGGGTCTGGTTGATGCGCCACTTCAGATAGCGATACTTGATTTCCGCAATCAGCCGCGTGCGTGAACCGCCCTTGAGATAGACGTAGGCGACGATCAGGCCTCCGAGATGCGTCGTGTGCGCGACGCCACCGCCGGGGCCGTTCATGGCCGAGAGCAGCGAAATCCCCCCGATGATCATCACGAAATACTTCGCCGGTATCGGAAAGAAGAAATACAGATAGATCGGACGGTTTGGGAAGTACAGCGCGTAGGCCAGGAGCACGCCATAGACCGCGCCCGACGCGCCGATCGTGAGCGAGTAGTACAACTGATCGGCGAACGGTAGCGGCAGCAGCGACAGCAGCAGGGTCGTACACGCCGCACCGATGCCGACAATGAAATAGAACCGGGCAAAGAAGCGGCTGCCCCAGGTTCGCTCCAGTTCCACGCCGAACATCCAGAGCGCCAGCATGTTGAAGAGAATGTGGAAGACGCCACCGTGGAGGAACATGTAGGTGACCGGCTGCCAGATCCGGAATCCGCCGAACACGTCGGCTGGGCGCAAGCCGAAGCTGAGCGTGATGGCAGGCGCGATCATCGCAGCGAGGAACGCCGCGACGTTGGCGACCACCAGAGCCTTAATGGCCGGCGTCAGTGGGCCCGGTCCGAACGAGTAGGAGAAAGTGGACGAGGAGCGGTAGGGCGCACGCATCCGATTCAGTCTGCTTCAACTGGCTCTACCGAGCAACCTCGTCGCTCGCTGGAGCCGTGTGACCGACCGGGGACGAGATGGCGTCGCTGCGCGTGAGTCGCCCCCCGGGGAGCGGTATCGCCAGCAGCGCCGAGACGAGCGGGACGAACGCCATGGCGACCAGCGTGCGCTCGATCCCGATGCGATCGGCGAGCATCCCCACGAGCGGGACGCTGAGGCCGCCGGTTCCCCACGCGAAGCCCATCATCAGCGACGACACCGTGGCGGCGCTGATCGGGGCGATGAGCTGGCCGAACGTCACGTTCACCGGCAGGGTCGACTGCAGCAGGAAGCCGCCAATCGACACCAGGGCCACGAACGTCCACCCCGTCTGCGTCGGCGCGAGCGCCAGAAATGGCACTGCACAGACGAGCGACCAGAGGATGACGACCTTGGGGCCCCAGCGGTCCGCGACGGGCCCTCCGAGAAATCCACCGACGCTGCTGGCAAAGAAGTACACGCCGATGGCGATGCCGGCGTCCGTGAGCGAGATGCCCCGGCGCGTGAGCATGACAGGCATGAACGTCGCGAAGCTGAGCGCCGTCAGCGTGCGCGTCACCACGATCAGGTAGAGCAGTGTCAGTGGCCGCGTGTACGGCAGCAGCGCGCGGAAACCCGCGAGGTCGCCTTTGTCGCTGAGTCCGTCGATGGGAGGGACGCGCGGCAGGACGAGCGCAAGCGCGGCAAGCGCGGGCACCATGAGTAGCGGCGTCCAGCGCAACCCGTATCGCTCGGCGAAAGGCGCGAAGAGCAGCGGCCCGAGCGCGAAGCCCAGGGACCCACCGGTGATGTAGAACGACATGGCAAACCCCGTGCGCGCCTGGCCGAGTCGATGCACCAGCGCGGCGCCGGGAGGGTGGAACGCGGCGGCACCCAGGCCTCCGATGACCAGGATGGCGCCGAGCATCCATGGGTTGGATGCGAGTCCAACGAGGGACAGCGTCGAGACGGCGACGAGCGGCCCCACTATCACCAGGGTCCGCGGGCGCCAGCGGTCAGCGACGTGACCGAAGCCAAGCTGCGCGACGGCGTTGGCGAGCATGAAACACATTTGCAGCGTGCCGGCTGCTGCCAGGGAGAGGCCCATCTGCGGAATGAACAGTGGCAACAGCGGGGCGTAGATGTTGGTGAAGCCGTCCACCAGGAAATGCGTCCCGGCCAGCAGCACCACGGTGGGGTGAACGCCGAAGGGACGCGACGTCACCGAGGTCCGGGGCGCAACTTCCGTATCACGAGAGCCAGCCCCTCGTGAAGTTCCGTGATCCGCAGGACGTAGGCCACCGCCGAGAGCACGCCGAGCGCCGCGCCGATCGTGGCGGTGAGGCGGACGATCTGCACGACCAGTCCGCTCCCCGGTAGCGAGACACCCAGCGCCGAATCCACGGTCATCGCGGCAACGCCCATCAGTACCGACGCGATGGCGATGCGTGCCATCGCGCTGGCCACGCGTCGGCCTTCGAGGCCATCGAGCCGCCGGCTCAGGAAGAACATCAGCAGCGCCGCATTGAACAGGGCCGCGATGGATGTGCCAAGCGCCAGTCCGCTGTACCCCATGATCCGGACCAGCGCCAGGTTCAGCGCGGCGTTGAGCAGGACGGTTGCAGCGCTGATGGCGACGGGTGTTCGGCTTTGCCCGAGCGCGTAGAACACCGGAGAGGTGATGCGCACGACGGAGTAGCCGATGAGCCCGATCGCGTAAAACTGTAGCGCTGCGGCCGTCGCCGCGGTGTCGGCCGGCGTGAACGCGCTTCGCTCGAAGATCACCCGCACGATCGGCACTGCCAGCACCATGAGGCCCACCGTGGCCGGGATGTTGAGGATCAGCATGAGTGACAGTCCGTCGGCGACCGAGCCGCGGGTGGCGCCCTCATCCTTTTTCGCCCAGTGTCGGGACACAGCCGGCAGCGTCGCCGTCGCGATGGAGACGCCGAACAGACCGATGGGCAGGTACATCAGGCGGAAGGCATAGTTCAACCAGGACACGGCGCCAGTCCCTTCGCCCGTCGCGAGCACGGTGTTCACGAACACGTTGATCTGCGTCGCGGCGAGGCCCAGGGTTCCCGGACCCATCAGCACGAGTACCCGCCGAAGACCGTCATCGCGCCAATCAAGCAGGGGTCGGTATCGGAAGCCTTCGCGCCGAAGCGCGGGCCACTGCAGCGCCAGCTGGGCGACACCTCCGAGCAGCGCTCCGATCGCCACGGCGGTGATCGCCGGCAGACCGACACCGGGCATCACGGGCACGAGCACGAGCGCGCAGATGATCGTCACCACGTTGAACATCGCCGGTGACAGCGCCGGGATGAAGAACCGATGCAGCGAGTTGAGCATTCCCATGCATGCGGCCGCCAGGGCCACGAATGTCAGGAACGGGAGCATCAGTCGCGTGAGAAAGACCGTGAGTTCGAACTTGCCCGGGACGTCGCGATAGGCTCCGGCGAAGAGACCGACCAACGGTTCCGCGAACAGGATCCCCAGCACGACGAGGACGCCTGTGATGACGATCAGTCCGTTGATGACGTTATTGCCGAGGCGCCACGCGGACGGTTTGCCGTCCGTTGTCAGATACCGCGTGAACGTAGGCACGAACGCGCTGCTCATGGCGCCCTCGGCAAACAGATCCCGTACGAGATTCGGCACGCGGAAGGCGACGTTGTACGCGTCCATCGCGTTGCCGGCACCGAAGAGCGCCGCGAGCACCTGCTCGCGGACCACACCAAGGATGCGGCTGGTCAGCGTCGCCGCGCCCGCCGACGCGGCGGAGCGCGCGAGTGTCGGAGACGGAGGAGAGGGGGGACTGGAGCTAGACGGCAAGCGCGCGTCGGACCGACTCGCTGATTGTCCGGCCATCGGCGTTCTTGCCGGCGAGTTTCGGCATGACGGCTTTCATCACCTTACCGATATCCCTGGCCGACGTGGCACCCGCCTCCGCGATGGCGGCGGCCACCGCCGCCTCGATCTCCGCGGCCGTTGCGGCGGGAGGCAGGTAGGCGTCCAGCACGGCAATCTCGGCGGTCTCCTTGTCGACGAGGTCGGTGCGGCCGGCTTTCGAAAACTGCTCGGCGGAGTCGCGGCGCTGCTTGACCAGTGACGAGACGACCTGCATGGCCTCGGCATCGTCCAGGTCGCGACCCTTCTCAATGCTCTTGTTGACCATCGCCGTCTTCAGCATGCGGAGCGTGGACAGGCGAACAACGTCTTTGGCTTTCATCGCCGCTGTGATGTGGTCGTTGATCGTGTCTGCAAGGGCCATAGGTGTCTGCTGCGACTACGGGTGGGACATCAAGGGTGTTTCGGTGCCGGGGCCAGCCGGGCGCAATCGATCTCCTCGAAAGGCACTGGGGAATCTGGCGCCGCTATGCGCCATTGTACGCCCTCCGGCGCGGATTTCCTGAGCGCGTAGCGCCCGAGGACCCGCAGGCGGTCCACTCCTGCCGAGGCGAACACCTCGACAGTCTGCCAGGCAGCTGTGAAATCCGCGCTGGTTGACCGGTCCTCCGGTCTGAGCTCCGGTGCTACTGCTGAGGCTCGGGCGCCGGCGCGATGACGCCCGGCCTTGATGACGACCCGACGGGGATGCCGAACGGATTGGACGGCGTCGGCGCACCCGCTGGAGCAGGCTCTACCTGGATGACTCCTCCACCGGACGGATCATCCGGGTAGAGCAGGCTGCCGGGGTCCTGACCGATCAGCGGTTGCGGGATGGCGTTGGGATCGCCGAATTGCTGCGGATCAGGTACGTCACCACCCTGGCCAAACGGATCAAAACCACCGCCGGTGGCATCCGCGCCTCCGAACGGATCGAAACCGCCGCCGGCGGCATCTGCGCCTCCGAACGGATCGAAACCGCCGCCAGCGCCGCCGCCCATCAGATCGTCCGGGTTGCCCGGCTGCACGAGTATGGGCGGACGCCGCAGCGTCGGCCGTGGCGCAACCGCGGCAACAGGATCGGGAGGTGGATTTCTCGGGGCCGCACTGGTGGCCAGGATGACGACGCGGTCGAACGCGGAGTCGCCGCTCGTGCCGGCTCGGCGCGGCGCCAGGAGATAGCCCGCCGCATTCCGGAGGATGATGTCGAGCGCCTGCCGTTCAGGCAAGTCGACCAGCTCGAGGGTCATCGCGGGACCGGCCACCTGTTCCCCGTTGACGATGGTCGCGCCGCCAAGGCGCGCCCATTCCGAGAGGATGACGCGCACCGACGCGTTCTGCGCATTGAGGTTGACCCGCCCCGCGTTGAACTCGAGCTCGATGGATTGCTGCGCTCCGAGCGGTAGCGCCCAGCACAGCAGCACGGCGGTACAGATGACGGGCCGGAAACCCATGGTCACACTAGTATACGCCTCCCGCGGGACAGAGATCGCCAAATTCCGAACGCGAGACAGGGACGTCCGCCGGCCGCTATACCCGCTCTGCCGGGACGTAGTGATCCAGATGCGCCCGATAGAAGTTCAGCGTGCGCGCGAGGCCATCTGCAAGCGGCGTTGTCGGGTGCCATCCGAACGTGCGCTCACTCAACGTGGAGTCGGAGTAGAAGTCACCGATATCGATGGCCTTCTTCTCGGGCGGCCACTCGACATGGCGGTATCGGCCGCTTCCGGCGATCGACACGATCTGCGTCACCAGAGCGCTATGCGAGATCGGTTCCAGGCCACCCACGTTGAACACCTTCCCGTTCGAGGAGTCGTGGGCGCCGGCGCGCAGAAAGGCGTTCGCGGCATCGTCGACGAACACGAAATCTCTGAGCTGCGTCCCGTCTCCGAATATCTGGATCTCCTGGTTCGTCAGCGCCAGGCGAAGGAACCAGGCGATGAAACCCTGCCGGTTGTGCTTCATGAGTTGACGAGGGCCGTACACGTTGGTCAAGCGGAGCGAGCACGCACGCACGCCGAACACGTCGTTGTACACAAGGTGGTAGTTCTCGCCCGCCGCCTTGTTGATGCCGTTGATGTCGGTCGGTTTGACCAGGTGCTGCTCGGTGACGGGCAGCCCGTCCGGGCGTCCGTAGACCTGCCTGGTGCCCGCGAACACGACCTTCACCGAGGGATTGAAGCGGCGGCACGCTTCGAGGATCGATAGCTGAGCGCGACAGTTGATCTCGAGGTCCGTGTAGGGATCCTCCATGCTGTCGATGTGGCTGACCTGGCCGGCAAGGTTGAAGATGACCTCGTGATCGCGGACGAGGTGGTTCATCGTGCTTCCCTGTCGAATGTCGGCGATGTTGACGCGTACCTGATCCTCGATGCCGGCGATGTTGAAGAGGTTGCCACCGTACTCCGGAATCAGAGAGTCGACGATCAGGACGCGCGCTCCGAGGGCGACGAGCTGATGTGCGAGGGTGGACCCGATAAACCCGAGTCCGCCGGTGATCATGACCCGGCGATCTCGATAGAACGTCTGATAGCTGTCGTCGGTCGTGGCTGGGCGCGAGCTCATGGTTTCGTCGATCCCGGCGGGACCGTGCCGCCAAGCGTCTGGTCGCGGAACAGCACGGACGAAGCGTTTCGGCCGCGGCCGAGCACGACAAGCGCGATCCAGAGCTTCAGCACGTCGATGCCCGTGCGAAACACGCGGCTGAAGTTGAAGAACTGCGAACGGCCGTGGGTACGGTGATAGTGGTGAACGGGAGCCTCGACGATTCGCAGGCCTGCGTCCTGTAGCTTGCGCATCAACTCGAGGCAGATCACGCCGGTGTTGCGTTCCAGCTTGACCCGATCGAAGACCTCGCGGCGCAGTAGTCGGAAGTCACAATCGACGTCCCGCACCCGCAGCCGAAACAGTACCTTGACGGTGAAGTGGTACAGGCGGCCGATGACGATGCGGTACCAGGGGTCGGAGCGACTGATCTTGTATCCGGTGACGACGTCGACCTGCGGCGTGAGCCGCTGCCACAACAGCTCGAATTCCCGTGGATCGTACTGGCCGTCGCCGTCGGTGTACGCGATGAGATCCTTCGCCGCGGTGGCGAACCCGGTGCGGAGCGCCCCTCCATATCCACGATTGTGCGGATGATGCACCGCGCGAACCTGAGGATACGTGCGGCTGAGTTCGTCGGCGATCTCACGCGTGGCATCAGAACTGCCGTCGTTGACGATGATGACCTCGAAATCCGGTGTCAGGCGCCTGGCGACATCGATCGCCTGCAACACGAGGCTGGCAATCGTGCCACCGTCGTTGTACGCGGGAAAAAAGATGGTGAGACTGGCCGGTCGCGGCTCGCCTGGGTTCTGCATGGGGGAAGTCAACCTGAGATGTTCCGCCCTGGCATTATGCGACGAATCACGGTCAACGATCCCGAGTCTGTGTCCGGCGGCGCGAGGCCAGACGCCAGGGAAGGAGCGCAGATTCGATCATCACCTGCCCGGTGAGCTTGGACGCACCCTGCTGTCGCTCGGCGAACGTGATCGGCACTTCCGAGATGCGGCCGCCGGCTGACGCTGCCTCCCACGCGAGTTCGACCTGAAATGCGTAGCCGTTCGACACGATCTGGTCCAGCGGTAGTCGATGGAGGAGTTCGCGGCGCCAGCACCGAAAGCCGCTCGTGACGTCGGCAATTCGAAGCCCGGTGACGGTGCGGACATAGCGATTGGCGAAGCGACTGAGCAGTTCGCGGTGTTTCGACCAGTTCTCCGTGCGCCCTCCAGGTATGTATCGCGATCCGATGACGAGATCGGCGTCGGCGCTGGCCGCCAGGAGTCGCGGAACGTCCCGCGGATCGTGCGACAGGTCGGCGTCCATCTGACAGAACACCGTCGCGTCGGTGCCGAGCGCGTACTGCATGCCGTCGATATACGAGAGTCCGAGGCCCCTTGGGCCGGATCGATGCAGCACCGAGATCCGGCCGTTGCTGTCGGCGGCAAGGGCGTCCGCGACATCGCCGGTTCCGTCTGGCGACCCATCATCCACGACGAGTACCCCCGCATCCGGGATGCGCAAGAGCGCCGCCGTCAGGACAGGCAGGTTACCGCGCTCGTTGTACGTGGGAACGATTACGAGTGGACGCATCGTGTGCCCGGCGCGACCGGAAGTGGGCTCGGAGACACGCTCCTCGCCTTCCTGGGGCGGGAAGACATGGACCCAGAGACTAGCACGCCGCGTTTAGGACCAAGCAAGACGAACAACGGGCGAAAACAAGGCCTGTTGTGGCCTAACTGCTGCTGGATGAGTGGTTTGTCCGTTGACATCCTACTGATGCGGCTTTAATATCCGAGTGGATTTTTGTGGATGAAAGTGGAGCATCAGGGACTCAGGGGCAGCTCTTCGGCCAGGATTGACGATAAAGGCCGCCTGAAGGTGCCCACGATGTTTCGGGGGGTCATACGTGACCAGCGAGGATCGGACGTTTTCGTGACGAGCCTCACGGGCGAGTGCGTACGCATCTACCCGATGACGGTGTGGCTCGAGATCGAGCAAAACCTTTCCCGCGTCCCCAGTAATCATCCCTCACGCCTGAAGTTTCTCGACCGCGTCAATTACTACGGGCAGGCCGCAGAACTCGACGGCCAGGGGAGGGTGGTGATCCCCGCGCACCTCCGAGACGGCGCAGCCATTGTCGGCGATGTACGTGTACTTGGGCGAATCAATCATCTCGAAGTCTGGAACGACGAGCGGTTCCTTCACAAGCTCAAGGGGGAACCGTGGACCGATGAAGACGGCTTGCGGCTCTCGGAGCACGGTATCTAGTCGCGAAGGAAAGCGTGATGCACGAGCCGGTCATGGTTGCGGAAGTGCTCGAGCATCTGGCGCCCGCGAGGGGCGGGGTGTTTGTGGATTGCACGGTCGGGTACGGCGGGCACGCTCGCGCGGTGCTCGAGGCCGGGGCGTCCAGGCTGATCGCGTTGGATCGCGATCCGGCTGCGCTGGCGGATGCCGCGGTCGGTCTCGCCGCCTTCGGGGACCGCGTGACGCTGGTGCATGCCGACTATCGGCGACTGGATGCCGTACTCGACGAGCTGGGCATCGATGGGGTCGACGGCCTGCTCGCGGATCTTGGCGTCTCGTCGATGCAGCTCGATGGGCCGGGTCGTGGGTTCAGCTTCCGGCGGGACGAGCCGCTCGATATGCGGATGGACCCGACCACCGGTCCGACGGCGGCGGAGGCCATCAGTGACGCCGACGAAAAGACGCTCGCCGACGTGATCTACGAGTTCGGCGAGGAGCGCCACTCCCGGCGGATCGCCCGCGCGATCACGGGTGCGAGGCAGCGGTCGCCCGTGAGTACGACGGGGCAGCTTGCGGAGATCGTACGACGGGCCGTTCCGCGAAAGGGCTATTCGCGCATCGACCCGGCCACCCGGACGTTTCAGGCGATCCGAATCTGGGTGAACCGCGAACTGGAGGAGCTCGACGTGTTTCTGACGCAGGCCGTGCGCCGGCTGCGGCCAGGCGGGCGACTGGTGATCATCAGCTTTCACTCGCTGGAGGACCGAATCGTGAAGCACACATTGCGCGCGCTGCAGGCGGCCGGCGACGTCGAATTGACGATTCGCACCAAGCGGCCCGTCGTACCGGGAGAGGTCGAAGCGAATCGGAACCCACGGGCGCGAAGCGCGAAGCTGCGCGCCGCGGAGTGTGCGGCGTGAGTCGGCGTACGGAGACGGCGCAGACCATGAACAGCGAAAAGTTTGAATACGCCATCCGGAAGGATGTTCGGAACAACCCGATCGTGCGCGAAGTCGATCACCGTCGGCATCGGGAGATGGTGAAGGCCACCGCCACCGGTGTGTTCCTCGTCGCGGTCCTGTTGTTCTGGGCGTTCCAGCACTTCGAACTGCTGCGCTACGGCTATAGCTTCGAGCAGATGGAGCGGGAGCGGGCGGTCGAGATCGAAATCAATCGGCACCTGCAACTTGAACTGAACACGTTGCGTTCTCCGATTCGCATCGAGCGCCTGGCGATCGAGCAGCTCCAGATGGTGTCACCAGGTCCCGGCGAGGCGTCGGTGATCGAGCGCGTATCACCTCCGGCGCCTCCGTCGAACTCGGTGGTTGCGCGTCGGTAAGCGCGTTGACGTGTGAGAAGGAGGTCTAGTCAGTGACCGACAAGCCTGCGTTCGCCTGGCGCATCACACTCAAACGGCGGCTGATCGTCGCAGTGTCGGTGCTCGCGATCTGGTCGTCGGCCATAGAGGCACGGCTCGTCTACCTGCAGATAGGGCAGCACGCGGAGCTGACCGAGCGCGCCGAGCGGCAGCAGCTCCGCACCGTCGAGACCACGGCGAGGCGCGGAGACATCCTCGATCGCAACGGTCGCGTGCTCGCATACAGCGTCGAGGCGGACTCCATTTACGCGGTTCCCACGGAGATTGACAATCCCGCGGCGGCGGCGGCGGCGCTCTGCCTGGCGCTGGCCGACTGCGGCCCGGAGGAGAAGGAGACGCTGACCGAGCGTTTCACGCGCGACCGGGCGTTTGCCTACGTTCGACGACAGGTGTCGCCGGATGACGCGCGTCGTGTCGCGGATCTGGATCTGGAAGGCGTCGGGTTCATGAAGGAGAACCGGCGGTTCTATCCCAACAAGGACCTGGCCGCGCAGGTGCTGGGCTACGTCGGCATCGATAACACCGGGCTGCGCGGCATCGAAGCGGCCTACAACACGGTGGTCAGCGGACAGCCGGGCACCGTGCTGATTCAGACCGATGCCAGACGGCGCGCGTTCAGCCGGGTGGAGCGACCTCCGACAACCGGCGCCACGCTGGAACTGACGATCGACGAGTACCTCCAGCACGTCGCCGAGCGGGAACTCCGCGCTGGCGTCGAGGAAAACGTCGCGGCGGGTGGCACGGCGGTGGTCATGGACCCGCGCACGGGAGAGATCCTCGCGCTGGCCAGCTGGCCGACCTTCAACCCGAATGCGTACCGGGATGCGCAGCCGGAGTCGCAGCGCAATCGGGCCACGCAGGACATCTATGAGCCGGGCTCGACGTTCAAGATCGTCACCGCATCTGCGGCGCTCGAGGAGAACGTCGTCGAGCCGAACGCCCCGATCGACGTTAGCGCCGGCGAGATTCGCTTCGGTCGTCGCGTCATCAATGACGATCACCGCAGCGGCATCCTGTCGTTCACCGATGTGATCGTGCACTCGAGCAACGTGGGCGCCATCAAGGTGGGGCTGCAGGTCGGGCGGGAGCGGCTGGGCCGGTACGTGGAGCGTTTCGGCTTCGGCGCGCGGTCGTCGCGGGACTTCCCCGGGGAGAGTGGCGGCATCGTCTGGGACCCGTCAAAGCTCAACGACAGCGCTCTTGCGTCAGTCTCGATGGGCTACCAGATCGGGGTGACCCCGATGCAGATGGCCGCAGCGGTGAGCGCGATCGCCAATGGCGGCGAGCTACTCACGCCGCGCGTGGTCGGCGCGGTGATTGCCGACGGCGTGCGGACGCCGACCGAGCGCACGGTCGTGCGACGGGCGGTCTCGAGGAGCACGGCAGCGGTCGTGACGGAGATCATGGAGCAGGTCGTCGAGCGGGGCACGGGCGCGCGCGCGAAGGTTCCGGGATTCCCGACGGCAGGGAAGACGGGCACGGCGCAGAAGGTCGTCAACGGCCGGTACTCGAAGTCGGATTACAACGCGTCGTTTGTCGGGTTCGTTCCGTCGCGAGAGCCGATGTTCACCATCGTGGTGGTGATCGATTCACCGCACGGTAAGAACCTGTATTACGGCAGTGGAGTCGCCGGCCCGATTTTTCGGCGAATCGCGGACGCGGCGCTGCGCCACTACGGCGTGGCACCGACGCTGCATGCCGCGCCACCGGTGTTGATGGCCGGGTCGGAGGCACCGAGACCACGACCGGTTGCCAGACCGGCTCAGTTTCCATCGTTTGTCACCGTCGCCAGCGGCCCGACGGGATCCACGGCGGTGTTTCCCGACCTGCGTGGTCTTGGAGCCCGCGACGCCTTGCGCGTACTCGCGGGACTGGGTATGACGCCGCGCCTTCGCGGCGCCGGTGTCGTCGTCGAACAGGAGCCAGCGGCGGGGAGTCAGATCGCGTCTGGCGTGGTTGCGACGCTCACGCTTGATCGAAACGTGATCCGGGAAGTCGTCCCGCCTCCGGTGGCCGACGTGCTCCCGGCAGCTGGCCTCACCCCATGACCGTTGCAGAGCTGTTGCGAGACGTCGATCCCACGGGGTCGCCCGGCGAGCGGCCGCTGGTCGATGGCCACTCGCGCTCCCTCAACACACCGTGTCTCGGGGTGACGCACGATTCGCGACACGTGAAGCCAGGGTGGGTGTTCGTGGCCCTGCGGGGGCTCAGGGCGGATGGTGCGGACTTCGCGGCCCAGGCGATTGCCGCGGGGGCGGCTGCGGTTGTTGCCGAGCGCGAGAAAGGGACGGAGGCGGGCGCATCGGACGTGCCGTGGGTCGTCGTCCCGGACGCACGGCTCGCGTTGTCGGGACTCGCGGCGTCGTACTTCGGTCACCCAAGCCGCGACATGCGCGTCGTGGGGATCACCGGGACCAACGGCAAGACGACGACCAGTTATCTGGTGGCGTCGATTTTCGAGGCGGCCGGCACGCGTTGCGGGCTCCTGGGAACCGTCGCGTATCGCACGGGCGCACAGGAGATGGTGGCCACGAACACGACGCCGGAGGCGCCAGACCTGCACGCCATGTTACGGCAGATGGTCGATGCAGGCTGCGGTGCCTGCGCGATGGAGGTGTCGTCGCACGGACTCGCGCTTCGCCGTGCAGACAGTGTCCATATATCGGCCGCCATGTTCACGAATCTGACGCGGGACCATCTCGACTTTCACGGGGACATGGACCGCTACTTCGCCGCCAAGGCACGCCTGTTTGACATGTTGCCTGCAGGCGCTCCGGCTGCGGTCAACACGGATGACCCGCGTGGTGCCGCCGTCGTGGACATCGCGCAGCGCCCTGTCACCTACGCCGTCAACCGGGCGGCCGATGTCACGCCGGGTCCCTTGTCGCTCTCGTTCGACGGAGTGGAGTTCGATGCGCGGACGCCCCAGGGCACCGTGCACGTGCGTTCGGCGCTGGTCGGTCGGCCCAACGTCTACAACATCCTGGCGGCGGTCGGCGTCACCGCGGCGCTGGGCGTGCCGCTGGAGGCGATCGAGCGGGGGGTGACCGCGCTCCGTGGTGTCCCTGGTCGATTCGAGCGGGCGTCGTCGTCGCTTGACGACGTCACCGTCGTCGTCGACTACGCGCACACGGATGACGCGCTCAGAAATCTCCTGGAAGTCGCGCGCCCCCTGGCCGCGCGGCGGCTGATCACGGTCTTTGGTGCGGGTGGTGGACGCGATCGCACGAAGCGGCCGCTGATGGGCATGGTCGCCGCGCGGTTGAGCGATCTCGTGTGCATCACGTCGGACAACCCACGGAACGAGGATCCGCACCGCATCATCGAGGAGGTGAACCTCGGCGCGCAAGGGGAAACGCGCCAGCGTGGCGCGCAGGTGCTGACGATCGTCGATCGCGGCGATGCGATTCGTCGGGTCATCGGCCAGGCGGAGCCGGGTGACGTCGTGCTGATCGCGGGCAGAGGGCACGAGAAGTACCAGCAGATCGGCAGCGGTCTGGTGCCTTTTGACGACGTGGTGGTCGCTCGCGAGGCGTTGGACGCACGGCGTCTCAGGTCGCGGGTTGGGTGAGGACCTGCGGCTCACGCTTGGGTGGGTGGCCGAGGCGGTGGGCGGCCAGATCCTGTCGGGTGATCCGTCGAGCGTCGTCGGAGAGGTCGTCAGTGATACGCGCGCGCTGCGCGAAGGGGAGTTTTTCGTCGCGCTGAAAGGGCCGCGGTATGACGCGCACCACTTCATCGCCGACGCATTCGAGAGAGGCGCGGGCGGCGCGCTCGTGGAGCGGGGACGTATCGATGCGCGGCAGACGACGGCTCGTGGCGGAGGTGGCATCGTCGAGGTTGGCGAGACCACCGCGGCGCTGCAGGCCCTGGCGCACGCGGTGCGAATGGCGAGCGGCACACGGGTGGTCGCCATTACCGGGAGCGCCGGGAAAACGACCACGAAGGAAGCGATCGCGGAGTTGCTCCGTGGACGCGGTCGGGTGGTGAAGAACAAGGGGAATCTGAATAACCACATCGGGTTGCCGCTGTCGCTGTTGCAACTGCGGACCAGGCCAGACGTGGCCGTCATGGAACTGGGTATGAATCACGCGGGGGAGATCAGCACGCTCGTCGCGATTGCGGAGCCGGACATCCGCGTGTGGACCAACGTCGGTGATGCTCACATGGGCTTCTTCGATTCACCGGATGACATCGCCGATGCGAAGGCCGAGATCCTTGAGGACGCAGGTGCCGATGACGTGCTCGTGTGCAACGCCGATGACGCGCGGGTGATGGCGAGGGTCGGTGCGTTTCCGGGTCGAACGCTGACGTTCGGTACGTCAGCGGCTTCGACCGTGCGCGCGTGCGACGTCACGCGGCTTGGGATTGACGGCATGAGCGCCCGGATGGTCACCCCTGCGGGTGAGCGACAGATTCGCACGCCACTGATCGGGGGCGGCAACCTCGCCAACGTGCTGGCGGCGGCCGCCGTTGCGCTGGATCTCGGGACACCGATCGACGACGTCGTCTCGGCCGCCAGCCGGTTGGAGGCGGCAGACCGTCGCGGTGTTGTGCGGCACCTGCGCGGCGGAACGGTGCTGATTGACGACTCCTATAACTCGAGTCCCGCGGCGCTGGCGGCCGCGCTCGACGTCGTGGCCAACGAGACGCGGGCATCCCGGAAGGTGGCGGTACTCGGCGAGATGCTTGAACTTGGCGAGCACGCGGAGGCACTGCACCGGCGCTCGGGTGCGGTGGCGGCCGCCGCCGGGTTGCAACTGCTGTTCTCGGTTGGCGGCGGGCCCGCGCGGGTCCTGGCCGACGCCGCCGTCGATGCCGGCATGCCGGCGTCGGCCGTGACGTGGATCAACGGCAGCGAGTCGGCGGCGCCGACGGTCGCCTCGGCGATCCGTCCTGGCGATCTGGTGCTGGTCAAGGGCTCTCGCGGTATCCGGACCGATATCGTGGTGGACCGCATCGTGGCGGAGTTCGCCTGATGCTCTACTACCTGTTGCCGGACCTGGCGCCGTGGTTCGGGGTGTTGAACGTCACGCGGTACATCACGTTCCGCACCGCGGCGGCCAGCGTGACGGCGCTGGCGATCAGCCTGTTGCTGGGCCCGTGGATGATCGCGAAACTGCGTGCGTTCCAGATCGGGCAGGTCATTCGGCAGGAGGGTCCTCAGTCTCACAATGCCAAGGCCGGAACGCCGACGATGGGCGGATTGCTGATCCTGGCGGCGGCGGTCGGACCGACATTGCTGTGGGCCGACCTCGCCAACTTCTATGTCTGGATCGCCGTGCTGGCGACGTGCGCGTTCGGGGCCGTCGGGTTCGCGGATGACTATCTGAAGGTCGCGCGCCGTTCGCACCATGGACTCCGTCCCCGCTACAAGCTCGGGCTGCAGGTGCTGGTCGCGGTGGGCGTGGGCCTGGCGTTGATGGCGCTTGCAGACAACGGTCTGTACAACACCCGGCTGATCTTTCCGTTTTTCAAGAATCTCATTCCGGATCTGGGTTGGTTCTACGTCGCCTTTGCCGTGCTGGTGCTCGTCGGTGCGACCAATGCGGTCAACCTGACGGATGGCCTCGACGGCCTCGCGATCAGCACGTTCGGCGTCGCGGCTGCGGCGTTCACGGCCCTCGCCTACGTGACCGGCCACGCCGTACTGGCGGACTACCTGCTTCTCGTGCGGTTCGCGCCGGCCGGCGAGCTCACGGTGTTCTGCGGGGCACTGGTCGGAGCCAGTCTGGGATTCCTCTGGTACAACTCGTACCCTGCGGAGATCTTCATGGGTGACGTCGGCTCGCTCGCGCTGGGCGGCGCACTCGGCACCGTGGCCATCCTCATCAAGCAGGAGCTGCTGCTGCCGATCGTCGGCGGCGTCTTCGTCATCGAGGCACTCTCGGTGATCCTGCAGGTGGGGTATTTCAAGATGAAGGGTCGTCGCATCTTCAAGATGGCCCCCCTCCACCACCACTTCGAACTCAGCGGGTGGAGCGAACCCAAGGTCAACACGCGCTTTCTGATCCTGTCGGTGATTTTTGCGCTCTTCAGTCTGACGACGTTGAAGTTGCGGTGATGGTGTGGGCAACAGTGGATTCTCCGTTCACGGGCGGCGTGTGGTGGTTGTCGGCGCGGGCCGTAGCGGCGTCGCCGCCGCCGAGCAGCTTGCCAGGCGGGGCGCGATCGTGACGCTCACCGAGGCTCGTGACGCGTTCGATGGCGCCGAGCGGCTGCGTGCGGCGGGAGTGGAGATCGAGGTTGGTGGCCACCGGTCGGACACGATGGCGGCTGCGGATCTGGTGGTGGTGAGTCCCGGGGTGCCCGTCGAGCAGCCCGTGCTCGACGTGGCTCGCGCCCGAGGCGTTGAGATCGTCGGCGAGCTGGAGCTGGCCTCGCGGTGGATTCGCGGGCGGATCCTGGCCATCACCGGCACCAAGGGCAAGTCGACCACGACGACACTCCTCGGCCGGATGCTGACAGCGGCCGGTCTGCCAGTACTGGTTGGCGGCAACATCGGCGTGCCACTCAGTACACAGGTCGAGGCGTCAACGCCGGAGACGTTGCACGTGGTGGAGGCGAGCAGCTTTCAGCTCGAGACGACGACAACGTTTCGACCGTGGATCGCGGTCTGGCTGAACGTGGCGGACGACCACCTGGACCGGCACGCGAGTGTCGAATCGTACGCAGCGGCCAAGGCCCGCATCTTCGCCAACCAGACGGCCGACGACTGGGCGCTCGTCAACGCGGATGACCCGGTCGTCACCGCGCGGAGCGAAGGCGTGACAGCGCAGCGTGTGTCGTTCGCGCTGTCGGGCGTGGCCGACGCTGGCTTCGCCGTGGACGGCGACTGGATCGTGAAGCGGACCGTGGCGGGTGCGGAACAGCTGGTGCCGCTGGGGGCCGTGGAGCTGCCCGGCCGCCACATGCTCAACAACGTACTCGCGGCCACCGGCGCAGCGTCGCTGGCTGGCGCATCGCCCCGGGCGATGACCGCGGGGTTGCGCGGATTCCGCGGGCTCGCGCATGTCATGGAGCCGGCTGGCGAGGTGGGCGGCGTGCGGTTCGTGAACGACTCGAAGGCCACCAACGTGGAGGCTGCGAGCCGGTCCATCGAGAGCTTTGCCGATGTGGTGGCCATCATCGGCGGACGTTTCAAAGGGGGCGATCTCCGGCAGTTGCGGGGGCCGTTGTCGGTCAGCGGTCGGGCCGTGGTGGCGATCGGCGAAGCGGCGCCGCGTGTGCGGGAGGCGCTGGGCGATGTCGTGCCGGTCGTGCAGGCGGACTCGCTACGCGAAGCGGTGTCGCGCGGCTACGAGCTTGCGGCACCCGGCGGCGTGGTGCTGCTGGCACCCGCCTGCGCGAGCTTCGACTGGTTTCGCGACTACGCCGAACGCGGCGACTGCTTCAAGGACGAAGTGATGCGGTTGTCGCAGCAGCGCTCGTGAAAGCCGCGCTCGTGAGAGACGCGCACGGTAACGGAAGGCGGTGACGAGCAGCACTGTGACGAGAAGGAGAGCGAGGAGGGCCAGACAACCACGGTAGGCGCGGCGCGCCCGGGGGCGCGTGAGCGATGAGCAGTCATCAGTCGGTTCGGCGCGGAGGGGAGCCAGCCGCTGGGAACGCAGACCACCCCGGTCTGCGAGGTCGGTGTCCCGTCTCACGGGCCGACTGATGACCGCTGAACGCTCACCGCCACGATCGCCGCAGATGCGCTTGCGGTTGTGGTCGTCGAGTCGGTGAATCGGGGATCTTAGCCGATCCATCGACGGCCTATGTTTCGGAACGGCGGGTGGTTCTCTGTAGGGGGGAAGGATTCACGTGGCACGCACGCTCAAATCTGACCGGGTACTGTTCACCGCGACGTTGCTGCTGATCTGCGCCAGCATCGTGATGGTGTACAGCGCCTCGGCGCTGGTGGCGCTCGAGCGGTACCAGCAGTCAGACCGGTTCGTCATCAAGCAGATGATGTGGGCCGCGATCGGGCTGGTCGCCCTGACGGTGGCGATGCGTGTCGACTATCGCAGGTATCGCGACGACAGGTTCGTCTGGGCGCTCATCGCACTGGTGTCATTGACACTGGTGGCCGTGCTCTTCAGCAGTCCCATCAACGGGACCCGTCGCTGGTTCGGTATCGGCGGGCTCGGGATTCAGCCGTCCGAGCTGGCCAAGCTCGTCTGCGTGCTGTTCACCGCGCTGATGCTTGAGCGGCGCATGCACAGGATCGACGAGTTGACCTACTCGTTGTTGCCGATCGGGATTGTCGTTGGCGGAATGGTGGGGCTGATCCTCCTGCAGCCGGACTTCGGCACCGCGCTGTCGCTCCTGCTGATCGTCGTGGTCATGGTCTTCGCTGCCGGCTTGCACTATCGCTATTTCGTGGGCGCGTTGCTCGCGATGGCTCCGGCCGTCTATCTCGTCCTGGTCAGTGCGTCGTACCGTCGTCGTCGACTCCTCGCCTTCTGGGACCCGTGGGCCGATCCGCTGGGCGACGGCTTCCAGATCATCCAGTCGCTGATCGCCGTGGGCACCGGGGGCGTGTTCGGGCGCGGGTTGATGGAAGGCGTGCAGAAGCTCTTCTACCTCCCGGAGCCTCACACGGATTTCATCTTTGCAGTCATCGGCGAGGAACTCGGTCTGATCGGCGCGACGGCGATCCTCGCCTGCTTCTGCCTGATCGCCTGGCGCGGATTGCGGATCACGATGCGTGCGCCAGACAGTTTCGGCTCGTTCATCGCGCTCGGCCTGACGACGATGATCGTCGCCCAGGCGTTCGTCAACATGAGCGTCGTGCTCGGCCTCATGCCGACCAAGGGTATTCCGCTGCCGCTGGTCAGCGCAGGTGGGTCCTCGCTGGTGATGAGCCTGGCGGCGATGGGCGTATTGCTGAACATCTCGCAACACGAATCAGCGGAAGTGTGATGGATGGGTCTATCAGTGCTGGTGGCCGGCGGCGGGACTGGGGGGCACCTGTATCCGGGGATCGCCGTCGCGCGCGAACTGCTCGCGCGAGTGCCGGACGCCGAGGTGACGTTTGTCGGGACGTCGACTGGCCTCGAGGCGCGCGTCCTGCCGCACGAGGGGTTCGCCCTCGATACGATTCGCAGTGCCGGCTTGAAGGGTGGTTCGGTCCGGTCGATCATCCGCGGGATCGCGCTGCTACCCGTCAGTGCGGTCGATGCGTGGCGCGTGCTGAGCAGGCGTCGGCCGTCTGTCGTCATCGGCGTCGGGGGCTACAGCTCCGGCCCGGTGGTGCTGCTCGCCGCTGTGCGCGGCATACCGACATTGCTGATGGAGCAGAACGCGATGCCCGGCGTCACCAATCGGCTGCTGGCGCGGATCGTCGATACGGCCGCCGTGACGTATCAGGAAAGCGCGCGGTTCTTCGGGCGCAAGGCAGTTCTGACGGGAAACCCGGTCCGGCCGGAGTTCTTCGCTTCAACACAGGACGTGGCGCGTGAGCGTGAGGGGACGCCCGGGCGCGTCAGGGTACTCGTGTTCGGAGGCTCCCAGGGCGCACACGCAATCAACGTGGCCATGGCTGACGCTGCGGCGACGCTCGCCATCGGCCCTCCAGGACTGGTCGTTACGCATCAGACCGGAGAGCAGGATCAGGGCCTCGTGCGGAGCGCGTACCAGCGTGCCGGACTCGATGCCAGGGTCGAGCCGTTTCTGTTCGATATGGACCGGGAGATGAAAGCGGCTGACCTGGTGGTGTGTCGAGCGGGCGCGACGACGCTGGCCGAGCTGATGGCGGCGCGCCGGGCCTCGATTCTCGTGCCGCTGCCGACGGCGACCGATGATCACCAGCGCCACAACGCGCAGGCGCTGTCTGCGCAGGGCGCGGTGCGCGTGCTCGATCAGCGCGAACTCGACGGTGGTCGGCTCGCCGCAGAGGTGCTGGCGGTGGCTGGCGATCCGGACCTGCGCCGCTCGATGGAGAACGCGGCGAAGAATCTGGCGCGACCCGACGCGGCAAAGGTCATCGTTGACGAGGTGCTGGCACTTGCTCGGTAGGACCCGTCGGATTCATTTTGTCGGCATCGGCGGAAGCGGCATGAGCGGCATTGCCGAACTGCTTGCGAACCAGGGATACGACGTGAGCGGGTCCGATCTGAGGCGCTCGGACGTGACGCAGCGGATGGAGAAGCTTGGAGTCACCGTGCACGAAGGACATGCGGCCGAGCACGTCGGTGGCGCGGAGGTGGTCGTCGCGTCCTCGGCTGTCGGTCTGGCGAATCCGGAGATCGCCGAGGCGACCCGGCGTGGCATTCCGGTCATTCCGAGGGCAGAGATGCTCGCGGAGCTGATGCGTATGCGGTTCTCGATCGCGGTGGCGGGGGCGCACGGCAAGACGACGACCACGTCGATGATCGCGTTCGTGCTGGAGAGAGGCGGCCTGGATCCCGATGCGGTCATCGGTGGCCGACTTCGGGCGTTCGGTAGCGGCGCGCGGCTCGGCCGCGGCGAGTTCATGGTGGCAGAAGCGGACGAAAGCGACCGTTCGTTTCTGATGTTGCACCCGTCGATCGCGGTCGTCACCAACATCGACCAGGAACACATGGAGAGCTACGGCAGCTTCGACGAGCTCCAGGGGGCGTTTGTCGACTTCGCGAACAAGGTGCCCTTTTACGGTTGCGTGATCGCATGCGCCGACGATCCGCATCTGGCCAGCGTGCTACCGCGTTTGACACGTCGCGTCCTGACCTACGGTCTGTGCGCCGATCGCGCCGGCCAGCACGACGGAAGCCGACCCGTCCGACCCGCGCACCTGTCCGGCGCTGAGGTGGAACTCGGGCCGTTCGGCGCCCGTTGCGTGGTGCACCGCCATCGCGATGGCCGGAGCGAGCGGCTCGGCACCCTCGAACTGTCGGTCCCTGGCCGTCACAATCTGCAGAACGCCCTGGCGGCGGTCGCGGTCGCTGATGAAGTCGGCGTCGGGTTCCCGGAGGTCGCTGCGGCGCTGGCGGCCTTCGAAGGAGCCGAGCGCCGGTTCGAGCGCCACGGCGAGACCAGCGGCGTGGTGGTGATCGACGACTACGCGCATCACCCGACGGAGATCGCCGCGACGCTGTCGGCAGCGCGGGCCACGGTCGACCGGCGATTGATCGTGGCCTTCCAGTTGCACCGCTACACCCGCACCGCGCGACTGATGGAGGCGTTCGGGCCGTCGCTGCGAGACGCCGACGAGATCGTGCTCACTGACATCTACGCGGCGGGCGAGGAGCCGATTCCGGGAGTCACGATCGACGCAGCCGCCGAGGCCATCCGGCGTGGTTCTGGACGACCGGTGCGCGTGGTGCGAGCTCTGGACGATCTTGTGACGGATCTGGCCACCGCCGCCCGGGCCGGTGACGCGGTCATCACGCTCGGCGCGGGCTCGATCGGCGCGGTGCCGCGGCAGTTGGTGGCGGCCCTTCGCGAGCGCCAGGAGGTCCGGTAGTGGCTGTATCCGCGCCCAAGGACAAACGATTCCGACGCGCACGGGTCTCACCGGTGGCCAGACGTGACCGCGGGCGCACGTTGCGAGTCTACGTCGGTGTCGCGGTCCTCACGGTGGCGATCCTCGGCGTCGCCTACCTGGCGGTGCGCTCGTTTCTCACTGTCGACGCGCTGACGATCACGCGCATCACCGTGAGTGGCAACACGCGCGTGTCACGGGGCGACGCCTTGGCGCTGCTCGATGGATTGCGCGGCCGGAACATGCTGTTGCTGAATCTTGAGACGTGGCGCATGCGGATGCTCGCGTCGCCGTGGGTCGAAGACGTCGCCATCCGGCGAGTGCTCCCGGGCACCGTCGACGTCGCGATCGAGGAGCGGCAGCCGGTGGGACTCGGCCGCATCGGCGACGCAATCTACCTGCTTGACCAGCGTGGCAACGTCATCGACGAGTTCGGTCCGGACCACGCCGAATTCGACTTCCCGATCATTGACGGACTGGCGATGGCGGCCCCGCGTGAGGCAGGCGCACCTGTGATCGACGCGAGCCGCGCCGCACTGGCCATGCGCCTGCTGGCGGCGCTTCACGCGCGGCCTGATCTGGCCACCCGCGTGTCGCAGATCGACGTCAGCGACGCACGTGATGCCGTGATCCTGCTCAAGGGCGACACGGCGCTGGTGCGCGTGGGAGACGAGCAGTTTATCGAGCGCCTGCAGTCGTATCTCGACCTGGCGCCTGCGCTACGGAGGGAGGTTCCGCAGATTGACTACGTGGATCTCCGTTTCGGCGAACGCGTATACGTGCGGCCCCAGGCCACGGCGGCCAGGGTCCAGCGCGTGCAAGGAGGCGGTGAGTGAATCGCAAGGAACGCTATATCGTCGGGCTTGACGTGGGTACGTCTGGTGTGAGTGCCGTGGTCGGGGAATGCCTCGACGACGGCCGCATCGACATTGTCGGACTCGGCGTCGCCGAGTCACGAGGCATCAAGCGCGGCGTCGTCGTGAATCTCGAGGCCGCCGTGGACTCGATCAAGAAGGCCATCGGCGAGGCGGAACTGATGGCCGGCATCGAGATCGATTCCGTCCACCTGTCGCTGTCAGGGCCACACATCAAGGGTTTCAACAGCCGTGGCGTCATCGCGGTGGCCGGGAAGAACAGAGAGATCACCAGAGACGACGTGCGCCGGGCCATCGACGCGGCCAAGGCGGTGGCGCTGCCGACGGGGCGCGAGATTCTCCACGTCCTTCCGCAGGATTTCGTAGTCGACGAGCATGACGGAATCGGAGCTCCGGTGGGTATGACCGGCGCGCGCCTCGAGGTCAACGTGCATGTCGTGACGGGAGCCACCTCGTCCACGCAAAACATCATTTCCTGCGTGAACAGGGCCGGCGTGGCCGTGCTGGACACGGTCATCGAGCAACTGGCCGCGGCCGAAGCGGTGCTGACGCAGGACGAGAAGGAACTCGGCGTAGCTCTGGTGGACATCGGAGGCGGTACCGCGGACCTGGCGATCTTCGAGCGGGGATGCCTCTGGCACACCGGCGTCATCGCCGTGGGCGGCGACCATTTCACCAACGACATCGCCGTCGGTCTCCGCACGCCCATTCCGGAGGCGGAGAAGGTCAAGCGGAAGAGCGGGTGCGCGCTGTCGTCGATGGTGGATGAGGACGCGACGATCGAAGTGGCCAGCGTCGGGGGCCGCAAGCCGAGACTGCTGGCGCGCCGCATTCTCTCCGAGATTCTTCAGCCCCGCGCCGAGGAGATGTTCCACCTGGTCTGGGACGAGATTCAGCGGGGCGGGTTCGAGAAGGCGCTCAACTCGGGCATCGTCTTGACGGGCGGAGGATCCATTCTCGACGGCATGCCGGAGATGGCGGAACAGATCTTCGACCTGCCCGTTCGACGTGGCGCTCCCGGCGATATCGGTGGGCTGGCCGACCACGTCAACAGCCCGGCGCTTGCGACCCCGGTGGGGTTGGTGCTGTATGCGCATCGCAATCGGGTATCCGACGTGTCAGGTGTCGGCGTCGGCGCGTTGGCGAGGTTGACCGGGCGACTGCGCGGCATCTTCAAGGAGTTCTTCTAAGGTGGGTTTGCCGAGTCGGACCCGCGGTACACGGAGGTTGATATGAGACAGGGCGCACCACTCGAGCGCGGCGCAGAGGCGCTGCGAATGACACTGGATCCCGATGCGCGCCAGGGCGCGAAGATCAAGGTAGTGGGTGTCGGCGGCGGCGGCAGCAATGCCGTGAACCGGATGGTGGCGGCAGGTCTCGGCGGCGTCGAGTTCATCGTCGCCAACACCGATGTGCAGGCCCTCGACCAGAATGCGGCGTCGGTCAAGATCCAGCTGGGACAGAAGCTGACGAAGGGCCTCGGTGCCGGCGCCGATCCGAACATCGGACGGCAGGCGGCGCTGGAGGACACAGAGTCGATCATTCAGTCGCTGTCAGGCGCTGACATGATCTTCATCACCACCGGCCTTGGCGGAGGCACCGGCACGGGGGCGGCCCCGGTGATTGCGAGTCTGGCGAGCGAGCTTGGGGCGCTGACGGTGGCCGTCGTTACCAAGCCCTTCAGGTTCGAGGGGAAACGGCGCGCGATGCACGCTGAAGCCGGCCTCGAGTTGCTCAGGGACTGCGTGGATACGGTCATCACGATTCCCAACGAACGCCTCCTCGGCATCATCGATCGCGACACGCCGCTCATCGAGTCGTTTGCGATGGCCGACGATGTGTTGCGCCAGGCGATCCAGGGCATCTCCGACTTGATTCTCGTTCCAGGGTTGATCAACCTGGACTTCGCCGACGTCAAGACGATCATGTCCTCGATGGGCGTGGCGATGATGGGCACCGGCATCGCCGAGGGCGAGAATCGCGCGATGCAGGCGGCGCAGAAGGCGATTGCCAGCCCACTGCTCGAAGACGGGTCGGTCCACGGCGCTCGTGGCGTCATCATCAACGTCACCGGTGGTCCGGATCTGTCTTTGATGGAAGTCAACGAGGCGTCGTGCGTCATCCAGGAAGCGGCGCACGAGGATGCCAACATCATCTTCGGGGCCGTGGTCGATCCGAGTCTGGCGGGGAAGATCAAGATCACCGTGATCGCGACGGGCTTCGAGCGCCAGAGTCGTCCCGCTGCTGTCGCGGCCGCCGGGCTGCAGACGCCCGTGGACCTTTCCAGCTATACCGAGCATCTGGCCCGGTCGGCGGAGGCCTCGGAGGCGGAGAAACGGACCCCCGCGTTCCCGGCCCAGCGGCCCGCGGACACGCCGGCGTCAGCCTCACTCATGGTGAGCCGACGTCCGCGTCTCGAACTGAGTCTTCCGCTGACCCCCTCACCATCTGCCGAGCCGGGAGGCGTGGACGGGGGGGCGGGAGCCGAGGCCGAGGGCTCCTCGCCATTGGACGTGCCGGCGTTCCTTCGCCGTCAGCACTAGCCACGAGCCCAGGTGCGCCAGAGCGATTCGCGCGCCGGTGCTACACTGCGTACTCCTACGGTGCGCGCGCGCGCCTGTCCCGGGACGGGAGTTCGCGGGCGCTTTCTGACTGTCGCTCCGCTCACGACGCATTTTCTTCATGAAGCATTGGCAACAGCGCGAGCGCGCTCGACAACTGCTGTCGAAAGAAGTCGGATACGTCCGCAAGCCGCACGGCGGTAAGCTGCGCGTGGCGCTGGTGTTTCCCAACACCTACTTCGTGGGCATGTCGAACCTCGGATTTCAGACCGTCTACACACTGTTCAACGCCGAGGACGACATCGTCTGCGAGCGGGCGTTTCTGCCGCCCAAGACGGAACTCGCCGCGCAACTTACGTCCGGCGCGCCACTGATGACACTGGAGTCGCAGACGCCCGTTGGCGATGTCGATGTCGTGGCGTTCTCGGTGTCCTTTGAATGGGACTACACCAACGTGCTGACGCTGCTGCGTCTCTCGGGGATACCGCCACGGGCAGATGCGCGCACCGAGCGTCATCCGCTGGTCGTCATCGGCGGCGCGGTCACGTTCGTCAACCCGGAGCCACTCGCACTCTTTGCCGATGTCATCGCCGCGGGCGAGGGCGAGGTACTCATCCCGTCGCTGCTGACTGCCTTTCAGGGGGCCTCCGACCGCGCCGATCTCCTGCGACGCCTGGCGGGTGAACGCGGTTTCTATATCCCGTCCTTCTATGACGTGGAATACGCCAGCAACGGGACCATCGCGGCCTTCGTGCCAAGGCCCGGGACCGGCGCGCCTCCGGTCGTGAAGAAGGCCGCGCTGAAGACAACCGACGCCGTGGACCCGCCGGCGACGACGATCTTTACGCCCGATACCGAGTTCGGATCCCGGTTTCTGGTCGAAGTTGTCCGTGGATGCGCGAACCTGTGCCGTTTCTGCTGGGCCGGGTACAACTATCTGCCTGTCAGGGCGTTTCCCAAGGCCCGCATTCTCGATCTCGCCGAACGCGCACGGCCCCACGCCAATCGCGTCGGCCTGGTCTCGATCGCCCTCTGCGATCATCCGGAGATCGAGGAGATCCTGACGCGGCTGGCCGGGATGGGCTACTCGATCAGTCCGGCCTCGCTGCGACTGGACGACATCACGCCCCCGCTGGTTCGCCTGCTGCGGGAGAGCGGCGAGCGCTCGATCACCATTGCACCGGAGACCGGATCCGATCGGCTGCGACGCGTGATCAACAAGACCGTGACCAACGACGAGATCCTCGCCAGCGCCGAGATGATCTTCGCAAGCGGCATCGAGAACCTGAAGCTCTATTTCATGATCGGGCTGCCGACCGAGGCCGACGAAGACCTCGTCGCTATTCGCGATCTGGTCCTGCAGCTTCGCGAGATCATGCTGTCGCACGCGCGAGGGCGTGGCCACATCGGGCGCATCGTGGGAAGCGTGAACCCGCTGGTACCGAAACCAGGTACCGCCTACCAGTGGATGCCGATGGAGGACGAACCTTCGGTCGATCGCAAGATCCAGCGCGTGCGCGGCTTGATGGCCGGCATCGACAATGTCTACTTCAACATCAAGTCCGAGCGGCATTCCTTCTATCAGGCGCTGCTCTCGCTCGGCGACCGGCGTGTCGCGCCTGCGATTGAAGCCGCCGAACAGAACGGCGGCAACTGGCGCGCGGCCGTGGCGGAGAGCGAGGTCGATGCGGATTTCTTCGTGTTCCGCGACCGCTCGAACGACACCGTGCTGCCGTGGGACATCATCGACGGCGGCATGAAGGCCGAGTTCTTCCGATCGGAGTTCGACAAGTCGCTGCGTGAGGAGTGGACGCTTCCGCCGAAGCGGCAGAAGGAGAACGCACGTCTCCTGCCGGTCCTCCAGTAGCGTCCGTCCCGTACGCCCACTCACCGCTGCCGGTCTATGTCGCGACCTGTGACGCGTCCAGCGCAGGATCGACAGCCGCTCGTGCCATGTGCTCCGCGTACGTCTGCAGGATGGCGTCACGAATCCGGTCCTGGGCCGTGGCGTCGGCGATGGGCCGCAGCAGCGAGAAGCTGCGTCGCTCGCCGTTGACGGTGTACTGGCGCGAGGGAAACGTCACGTTCTGGCCCACGCCGGTGCGGCGCTCCCAGATGCCGAAGCCGACGAGCTTCAGGCCCTCGAGTACACCTTCGGTGAAATGAAGCTCCGCGTCGGCCAGCTTGCCGGGCGGGTTGTTGCTCTCGTTCAGAGTGATAGTGACGATCACGATGGCCCCCTTGTTGCTCCTGTGCATGGCGCGGCGATCGGTGCCGCGTGGCTGATGGGCGGAGCAAGATCGAATCCACCAGGCGGAGGGGAGTAGCGGAGGCGTAAGCCGCTGATACGACGAGGGTTTGCGCTCGAGCGCAGGAACGTGTCGATCGGACTGGTGGCCGATCGTGAACCGCGGTTGTCAGCGCACAGCGGCCGGGACACCTGGAGCGTTTCTCGATTTGGTGTCGAACGAAAAGCGCGGGAAAGCGCTTTTCGAAAAGGCCTGGCCCCTGCGAGAAGCCCCAGACCGAAACGAAAAGCGCTCT
>JAQBVV010000022.1 GCA_027622905.1 Acidobacteriota bacterium | reverse complement strand
GAGCCGCCGCCGAGTTTCAACAGCGCACGGGACATCCCCGCCATGAGGCTCGAAGCCTGATCGACGCTAGAGGGCTTATCGAGTCTTCCGACAGCCGCGGACCCGCCGCGCTTAAGAGGATTCGCGCTAGCGCATCTGAAGCCGAGCTATTGGAGGCAGGAGCCAGGGAGGTAGCGAAGGCCACCTCCGCCGCAGAAGCGCTGCACGCCGCAGCGCACGCTCTCCGCCACGTCACGCCAGCAACTGTGTACGCTCTTTTTGAATACGACGCCAGCGCCGATAGATTGATATGCCGGATTACGAGCGGAGACGACCAGAGATTCCTTGATGGGTTGGTCATAAACATGGGCGAACGGGTGACGGGTTGGTCTGCAGCTAATCGCCAAACTTCGGTCAACTCGGACGCTTCCTTGGACCTAGCGCAAATCGCAACGTTCTTCACGCCCCATATGCGTGCCACGATTAGTACGCCGCTTGCTGACGGGGAGCTGCTCCTCGGAGAGCTCACGGCGTACTCCCCGACGGAGAACGCTTTTGGAGATCTTCACAGCTGTGCCTTCGAGCAACTTTCTTCGGCTCTCGCAGACCGGCTAAGTTCGCTGAAGTCGAAGACGGGCCTGAACGTCGTTTCTTTTCCCGTCCGCGGCTAGTCCAACTGGATTCCAGAACTCATCGGAGGTGCAGCCTTGGGCCTCGGTTACGACGCGGCAAGACAGCTTTTCGACAAGGGCGCTTTTCTTCAGCTCGTAGGCGCTTCGGGAAAGACGTCTGAAGAACGCAGGGCGCTGGAACCCCACCACAGGGTAATCGTTGCCAGCGCACTCGCGCTTGTCGGACAAATTGACGCGGCCAGACAACTAGCAGATGTAGATGCGCATTCTGCTTCGCCGGCAGCGGTTCGGTCCCAGGCCGAATTGACGCTGGCACTGGTTAGTCGACAGCGCGGGGACCATGCGTCGGCCGTACGGCACGCAAAGGCCGCGGCGTCTTTGGCAGAAGAATCTGGCGTCCACGAACACATCGCTCGGGCACACCTTCACGTCTTCCGATTGCTGATCGAAGTCGGCCCAATCGATGAAGTGCTCGTAGCCCTTCCGAAGCTAAGGCGCTCAGTTGCTAACGCGGGAATGAGCCACCTAAGCGCCTACCTGCATACGTGCGTATCGGTGCTTGAAGGCCAGATCGGTCACCCCGATGAAGCGCGACGCCATTGTGACATCGCGGATTCGCTGCTCGAGCACTCGCCGAACACCTGGCTTACGGCCGCATCCCTTCTTAATCGCGGATGTGTAGCGTGCCTCAACTGCGAGTTTGCAGTCGCCACGTCGCTCCTTCGCTCTGCGCGAACCGTTGCACAGAAGAGCGGACACGCAACCCTGACGCGAGCAGCCGACGCCTCCGGTGGGCATGTGCTGTTGCTTACGGGTGAGTTCGCCACGGCGGAGAGAAGTCTCACGGCAGTCCTTGACGACGAACAATCAGACGTGACGTCACAGCTCGGAGCAGTTGACGGCCTTGCTCGGATCCACTTGGCGTTGAATCAGCTTGACGATGTCGAACGTGTCCTCCATGAACTGCACACGCGTGTGAACCGATACGAACGTCCGGCGGCGATCTACCACGCCCGATGGGCCACAATCACAGAGGCCCGACTCTTGATAAAGCGAGGCTCCCCTGAAGCCGCGATCGAGCGTCTCAAGATCGCTGAGGAGCAGGCCACTGAGACTGGCGACACGCCTCTGGCTGCTGTGAGTCGCCTTGTGAAGGCACACGCATTCTCGCGAGCGGCGATCGGCGACGAAACGGCACGGTGCCTCACCCAAGCGAGCGAGCTGGGCATTACCGGAATCCGTGAACTACAGGCCCAGTACTACTACGCCTCAGCACAGATCCTGGGAGCGCGCTCGCCGGTCCTGAGCGAACATCTTCGTGACAGGGCGCTTCGATTGTGGGCAGCGCAGGGCATCGTGTCCGTCCAAATGGAAATGGACGATGCCGATTCCCCCGCCCCGACTGAATCAGCGCGCGAAGAGCCAGGCCCTGACTCCAGGTCGCTGGGCGTCGAGTGTGTCACAGATTCGCTGGCGGCCTTGGGCGACCTGGCTCACAGGCCCAGGCTTCTTGGCGATGAGATGGTGTCGGTGATCAAAGCGCTTGGTTGTTCGCCGAAAGTCGTCATCGCGGAAACCACCGAAGCGTCGCCCCCTCCGACCGCCTCGCCGACACACGCGGTCCTCGCCCTCGGCACCGAGCAAGACAAGGAGCTGGCTCTCGTCTGCGCGGTCCCCTCCGATCCGGAGAAGGCGATTCTGCTCGCCAACGTGCTTCGTCTCGGCCGCGCATCGTTGGAACTTGAGCGCGCGCGGCAAGCCGAGCGCAGTCGGGCAGCGGTCTGGCCGGCCAGCCCGGCGGAGGAACAGGCCGGCGCGCTGTTCCTTGCCGACGAGATGCAGACCCTTCTGGCCGTGGCCCGCAGGATCGCGGCAACGTCGGTGCCCGTGTTGCTGACCGGAGAAACCGGCACTGGCAAGGAGGTGCTGGCGCGCACGATCCACGCCTACTCCGACCGGTCGAAGACGACCTTCCTCCCCTTCAACTGCAGCGGAGTCCCACCGGACATGCTCGACTCGCAGCTGTTCGGCCACCGCAAAGGATCGTTCACCGGCGCCACCGACCATTTTCCTGGCGTCATCCGTGCGGCCACTGGAGGAACGCTGTTCCTGGATGAGATCGGCGACACCACTCTGGAGGTGCAGCCCAAGCTCCTTCGCTTCCTTGAGTCTCACGAGGTTCATCCGATCGGTGAATTGCAGCCGATCGAGGCCGATGTCCGCGTGATTGCCGCGACCAACGCCGATCTCGATACCCTGGTGGCCAACGGGAGGTTCCGCGAGGACCTCTTCTACCGGCTCAGCGTCGTCCGCCTGCACCTCCCACCGTTGCGCGAGCGTCGAATGGAGATTCCGGCATTCGCCGACCACTTCTTGCGGAAACACGCGCAAGAATATCGCAAGGGCAACCTGCGGCTGGCTGAGGAGACGATGGAGTACCTGGTGCTGTACCGATGGCCGGGGAATGTCCGCCAACTCGCGAACGAGATGCGCCGGTTGGCGGTGCTGGCCGAACCCGGCGCCATCCTCATGCCGGAGCACCTGTCGCCGGACATCGCAGCCTCACGGCGGACCATCCCGGCTTCCGAACGCGTCCTTGATCCCACTGAAACCGTCGTCCGCATCGATCAACCAGTAGCCGCAGCTGTCCAGCATCTGGAGCGCACAATGATGCACTACGCGCTCCGCCGTTCTGGCGGGCGCGTCGAAGAAGCCGCGGAGATGCTGGGGCTTTCGCGAAAGGGCCTGTATCTGAAGCGTCGACGCTACGGACTGGCCGCACCCGCCAGTACCGGCGATGCCCGCCTGACCTGACGGGACTCCGGCGATGCCAGGCTACCGAACCAACGGTAGAATGCGCATCATGCGTTCCCGCGCAATCGCCGTTGCTTCGGCCGCGCTACTGCTGCTTGGCCTTGTCACCGTCGATGGACAGCAGGCGGGCGAGCCGGGTGTCGAACCGGTCAGGCGAGCAGGGCTCTCGCCGCGCAATGCCAACTACGACATCGACGTGCAGCTCGATCATGCCGCACGCACGCTGAAGGGGCGCGAAACCATCCGCTGGCGCAACATCACCGCCAATCCCACCAGCGAGCTGCAGTTTCACCTCTACTGGAACGCTTGGCGAAACGTCGAATCAACCTGGCTCCGCGAACGGCAGCTCGGGGGCACCTTCACGTCGCCACGGGACGATGCCTGGAGTTCGATCGACGTGACACGCCTTCGTGTGCGCCATGCAGGAGACGATGATGGCGGCCCTGCCGGCGAATGGGTCGACTTCACGCAAGAGCAGGCCTTCATCGCGCCGGATGACGGGAATACGGAGGACCGGACCGTGATGGCGACGGACCTGCCATGGGAGGTGCTACCGGGCGATACGGTCGAGATCGACGTCGAATGGGACGCGAAGGTACCGCGCCCATTCGCGCGTACCGGGTACCGGGGCGACTACTACTTCATCGCGCAGTGGTTCCCGAAGCTCGGCGTGCTCGAAGACGCGGGCTGGAACACCCACCAGTTTCACGCCCCTACCGAGTTCTACTCGGACTACGGCGTCTACGACGTCCGCATGACCCTGCCGCAGGGCTTCGTCGTTGGCGCATCGGGCCGCGAAGTCGCACGCACGGACAACGCCGATGGCACGGTGACGCACCGATACAGCGCCGAAGACATCCACGACTTCGCGTGGACGACGAGCCCTGATTTTCTCGAGCACTTCCAGCCGTTCGAGCACCCGACGCTGCCGCATGTGAACATGCGGCTGTTGCTTCAGCCGGAGCACATCGGACAGGAGTCGCGCCACTTCAACGCCACTGCCGCAGCGCTCAAGTACTACGGCGAATGGTTTGGCGCCTATCCCTACGACCACATCACCATCGTCGACCCGGCGTACCGGAGTGGCAGCGGCGGCATGGAGTACCCGACGCTCTTCACTGCGGGCTCACGATGGCTTGCCCCGGCGCGCGTGGCAGACCCCGAGCGGGTCACGATCCACGAGGCGGGCCACCAGTTCTGGTACGGCATCGTCGGTAGCAACGAGTTCGAACACGCGTGGATGGACGAGGGCTTGAACAGCTTCTCGGAGGCGCGCGCCAATGACGAGGCTGGATTCGCCAACCATCTGACCGCCCGGTTCTTCGGCGGATTCGTGCCATGGGTGTTCGAGGACATTTCGTTGGCACGTGCCACGGATGGCAATCGGTTGCCCACGTATCGCCGCAATGCGGAAGCGGACGTGCCGTCAACACCGACGTATCAGTACTGGCCCGGCACGTGGACGGTCGTGCCCTATGCCAAGACGGCTCTCTGGTTGCACACGCTCGAACGTCATCGCGGGTGGCCCGTCCTGCAGCGCATCATGTCCACCTACTTCGACCGCTGGAAGTTCGGGCACCCGCAGCCGGCCGACTTCTTCGCCGTCGTCAACGAGGTGACCGGACAGGACATGACGTGGTTTTTCGACCAGGTCTACCGCAGCTCCAACACCTTCGACTACGGCGTGCAGCGCTTCACCAGCACCTCGGTGCGCCCTGCCCGCAACGCGGACACCGACGCCGCCTCTGGCGATATGTCAGGCGCGGCACCCCGTGCAGCACCAGACTCGACGGCTGATACCGATGCGAGCGCAACGCTCTACCGCACGACCGTCGTCGTGCAGCGGCTCGGAGAAGCCACGTTTCCTGTCGACATCGTGACGACGCTGCGTGACGGTGAGCAGATCGCGGAGCGCTGGGATGGACACGACCGACGCGTCATCTACACGTACGAGCGACCGTCGCAGGCTGCGTCGGTGCAGGTGGACCCCGATCGCGTGCTCCTCCTCGACGTGGACTATACGAACAACAGCGCCACGCTCAGCCCGCGCGCGGACGAGGCGGGCCTCAAATGGAGCCTGACGTGGCTGGCGTGGCTCCAGGATCTGATGCTGACCTACGCCTTCTTTGTATAGACGCATGACCACGACGCCACCATCCCGGAGCCGTACGACATGAGGGCCCTCCGTTGATCGTTGCAGCGTGGCGAGACGGGTTCGGACGCGTGTTCCGAGCGCCGGCTCTGCTCGCCGGCGTATTCGCCACGACGGTCCTGATTGCGCTGCCGCTGGCGATGTCGCTACGCGGGATGATCGAGGACCACCTGGGTCGCAGTCTGGTTGCCGGTGCCGTCGCTGACGGCATGGACTACGACTGGTGGCAGGAGTTCACGGCGCAGACATCCGGACTGAGCGGCAGCTTTTCGCCGGTCATCATCGGCTTCGCCTCCACGCTCGGCAACATCAGCGGCCTGCTTGACGCGCAGCAAGAGGTCTTCCCGGTCGCCGGTGCAATCGCGGTGTACCTGCTGGCCTGGACGTTTCTGTCCGGGGGCATCATCGACCGCTATGCACGACAACGACCGACCCGAGCGCATGGCTTCTTCGCCGTCGCCGGCGCCGTGTTCTGGCGCTTCCTTCGACTCGGATTCGTCGTGGGCGCGGCGTACTGGTGGCTGTTCTCCTACGTCCATCCGTGGCTGTTTGACGACGCCTATACCCGGCTGACCCGGGACATCACCACCGAACGGGCCGCGTTCCTCTGGCGCGCTGTGCTCTACGCGTGGTTCGGCGCGGCGCTGGTCGTCGTCAATCTTGTCGCCGACTACGCGAGGATCCGAATGGTCGTGGACGATCGGCGCAGCGTGATCGGCGGACTCGCGGCGACCGTCACGTTCATCGGCCGACACGGCGGGCGCGTCTGTGGCCTGTACGCGCTGAACGGACTGGTGTTCATGTTGTTGCTCACCACATGGGCGTTCCTGGCGCCTGGCACAACGGGCATGGGGCCATCGATGTGGCTTGCGGTCGTCGCGACCCAGCTCTTCCTGCTCGCGCGACTGCTGTTGAAGCTGCAGTTCATCGCGTCCCAGACGGCGCTCTATCAGCGGTCCCAGGCACATGCGACCTACGCCGCCGCCCCGGAGCCGATGTGGCCGGAGTCGCCAGCGGCGGAAGCGATCGTCGGTGGGCCGCTGCGGCCGTCGTACCTCCCGTGAACTAGGATCGCTGCACGATGGCCTCCCAGGGAGTCGCGACGCTCGGCCCGGAACTCGACGCCTTCCGCGCACAGTTTGAACACATGTCGGCAGAGGCGGACGCGCTCGTGGAGCCGCTCAGCGATCAGCAGTTCACGTGGCAACCTGGGCCCGATGTCTGGTCGGTGTCGCTGTGCCTCGATCACCTCAATGCCACGGCTCGCCAGTACCTGCCGGCGATGGACGATGGGATCGCCGAAGCCGTGCGGCGTGGCTTGTACGGCCATGGACCGTACTCGTACAACTGGATTGGCAAGATGATGGTCTATTTCGTGCAGCCCGCCTCGACACCACGTACACGCGCGCCCATCGCCTTCCGGCCGACGCCGGGCCGGTCACGCCACGACGTGATGGCGGCCTTTCGCGCGTACCAGGTGCAGTACATCGATCGGCTGCATCAGGCCAACGGTCTCGATCTGGCACGGGCCCGAGTCACATCGCCGGTCATGCGATGGGTCAGGATGCCGCTCGGGTCGAGCTTCGCCGCGATGCTGGCTCACGAACGCCGCCACCTTGCGCAGGCGCGGCGGGTCATCTCGGCGCAGGGGTTTCCGCTCTGACATACCCGCGCGAAAACCAGGGAGTGTGGCCCGCGTCAGGATCGGACGGCTGCCACGATGTGACTGGCGGAAATCCCGTACCGGTCGAGCAACTGGTCGGGTGTCCCGCTCCGAGGAATCTCGCGTACGGCCAGACGGCGCACGGTAAATCCTTCCGGAGCAATCGCCCCGGCGACGGCGTCACCGATCCCGCCATTGGCGTAGTGATCCTCGACGGTGATGACCTGGCCTTGCGTCTCACGCGCGCAACGGACCAACGCAGCCGCATCGATCGGCTGCAACGAGTACAGATCGACGACGCGAATCTTGATGCCCCGCGTCTCCAGTTCGTCGTAGGCCTTCAGCGCCTCGAAGACGGTCACTCCCGCTCCAACGACCGTGGCGACGTCCTTTCCACTCTGGCGCAACACCTTCAGCCCGCCGACGGTGAACACCTCGTCGGGGCCGTAGATCACCGGCGTCTTGGGACGCGACGTCCGCATGTAGACCGGCCCCTGATGATATGCCGCTGCCTCGACCAGCCGTTCGGTGCTGACACCGTCGCAGGGATACAGCACCGCGATGTTCGGCTGGGCCCGCATCATCGCCAGATCCTCAAGCGCCATTTGTGACGGACCGTCTTCGCCAATTGACACTCCGGCGTGCGAACCGGCGATCTTGACGTTCAGGTTGCTGATCGCCGCCATCCGAATGAAATCGTAGGCGCGGGACAGGAACGCCGCAAACGTCGAGGGAAACGGAATCGCGCCGCGGCTGGCAAGCCCCATCGCCGCACCGAGCATGGCCTGCTCAGCAATAAAGGACTGGTAGAACCGCTCGGGATGCTGCTGTTCAAATTTTTCGCTGAACGTCGAATTCTTCACATCCGCGTCGAGCGCGACGATCCGGTCGTCGGTCGTCGCGAGGGCGGCAATCGCGGCGCCGAAGGCCTCACGGGTCGCCACGCTGTCTCCGAGCGCGTAGGCCGACGCGCCGACGGTGCCGGCCGATCCTGGCGTTCGCTGACCCGCGCCCGGAACCGTCCGGGGCGGTTGCGGCTGCGGTGCCGGGCCGTCGTCAGTCACCAGCTGTGCCGTCAGCTCGGCGAGGGCCGCGTCCAGCTCGGCCCCCTTCTTCAGCGCCTTGCCGTGCCACCCCGCCTTTCCCTCCATCAGCGACACGCCCTTCCCCTTGAACGTTCTCGCCAGGATCATCGTGGGCCGGCCCTTGATCTGCCGTGCCGTGTCCAGCGCCCCAAGCACGTCTGGGAGGTCGTGACCGTCGACGATGAGCGCGTTCCATCCAAACGCACTCCATCGTGCCGCCAGCGCATCCAGATCGTGCAGCCATTGCGTCGGACCGCTCTGGCCGAGGCCATTGACGTCGGTAATGCCGCACAACGAATCCAGCGCATGGTACGCGGCCATGTCCGCCGCCTCCCACACCGAACCTTCAGCTGTCTCGCCGTCACCCATGAGCACGTACGTGCGATAGTCCGACCGGATCCGGCGAGCGTTCAGGGCGATACCGACACCAGCACATAAACCCTGGCCCAGCGATCCCGTCGCCACGTCGGCAAATGGGAGTCTCGGTGTCGGATGTCCTTCGAGGTCGGAATCGATCCGCCGGAGCGTCAGGAGATCCTCGCGCTTGAGGAACCCGACCTCGGCCCAGGCGGCGTACAGCAATGGAGCCGCGTGCCCCTTCGACAGCACGAAGCGATCGTTGTCGGGATTCTGCGGGTCGCGCGGGTCGTACCGCATTTCTTCAAAGAACAGCGCGGCCACGATCTCAGCAGCCGAACAGCACGTGCTGGGATGACCATTTCCTGACTCGCTTGTCGCGCGTAGTGAATCGATACGCAGGCGAGTCGCAATGTTCCGCAGTGCTGACACGTGTAGGGACGTCTCTAATGGCAACGAGTAACCTCCGGCCGGAATTATAATGCCCTGATGGTCGCCCTGCGGTACGTATATGTCTTGGCGCTGGTTGTGTGGCTGGGTGGAATAGTGATCCTCGGGACCCTGGTCGCGCCCACGACGTTCCAGGTACTGCAGTCGATCGAGCCGTCCACAGGTCGAGCGCTGGCCGGCGAGGTCTTTGGCGCGACCATCGCCCGTTTTCACTACATCGCGTACGGGGCCGGAAGTCTCCTGCTCGTGACGCTGATGGCCATGGCCCGCCTCGCCCGTCGCCCGGCGGGCTATGGGCTGCGGGGAGTCCTGGTCGCCTCCATGCTCGCCGTGGCACTGTACTCAGGCCTCGTCGTCCTCAGCCGCATTGACGCGATCCAGCGGGACGCGGGCGGCCTGGCGTCGAATCTGCCGGCCGACGACGCACGGCGTCTGGAGTTCGACGCGCTGCACCTGCTGTCCACGAGACTCATGATGCTCAATCTGGCCGGTGGGCTTGCCCTGCTGTACTGGGAAGCCAAAGAACGGCCATCGGCGTGAACAACCGCACTGTTGAAGGTCGCATCACGTGAAGCACACCATCACGCTCATCCTGGGCGACGGCATCGGCCCTGAAGTCACAGCCGCGGTCGTCACGGTGCTCGAACGGTCCGGACTCGATGTCGAGTGGGACGCGCACCTCGCCGGCGCGGCGTCGCTCGAGCGGCATGGCGATACCCTGCCCGTGCCGTTGCTTGATTCGATCAAGAGGAACAAGATTGCGTTGAAAGGTCCCCTGACGACCCCGGTCGGCAGCGGGTTCACCAGCGTGAACGTCGGCCTGCGAAAAGCGCTGGATCTGTTCGTCAATCTCCGCCCGGTCTCGAGCGTGCCCTCCATCACGTCGCGATACGAGGGTGTCGACCTGGTCATCGTCCGCGAGAACACCGAGGACCTGTACGCCGGCCTTGAGCACGAGGTGGTCCCTGGAGTCGTCGAAAGCCTGAAGATCATTACGTCGGTGGCGTCGACGCGCGTCGCGCGCTTCGCGTTCGACTACGCGCGGGAGCATGGTCGAGCGCGCGTGACGGCCGTGCACAAGGCCAACATCATGAAGCTGAGCGACGGCCTGTTCCTCGAGTCCGTCCGGAACGTGGCTGCGAAGTATCCGGACATCACCTGTGACGATCGCATCGTCGATGCCGCCTGCATGCACCTGGTCATGGACCCCACCCAGTTCGATGTCCTGCTCCTCCCGAACCTGTATGGCGATATCGTCTCCGACCTCTGCGCGGGACTGGTCGGTGGTCTGGGCGTTGTGCCGGCGGCGAATCTCGGTACCGACATCGGCGTGTTCGAGGCCGTACACGGCAGTGCGCCCGACATCGCCGGTCAGAACGTGGCCAATCCGATGGCGCTCCTCCTGTCGGCGGTGCTCATGCTCCGACACATCGGAGAAGGCACGATTGCCGACCGTATTGTCAGCGCGCTCGGCCAGGTGTTGAGCGAGGGCCGAGTCCGAACGCGAGACCTCGGCGGCAGTGCCACGACCTCGGCGTTTGCCGACGCCATCGCACGAAAAGCCGTCGCCGCATGAGCCCGGCGTTCAGGGACTTCGGCTCGTGGACCGGCTCTGGGCACCCCGGCGCCGACCGAAGGCTGGTGCTATAGTCGAAGCCGTGCCGATCCCCGATGCAATCTCGGAAGCCGTACTCTCCAGGGCTGACATCGCTCGGTATCTCGACGGGAGTCAGGGCGAGGGCGCAGCGGCCGCGCGCCTGCGCATCCAGGGCTATCTTGAAGAACTGCGGACCACGCAGCGCTACCAGATCTACCGCACGCTGAAACATCCGCTCTACCCGATCCTGCGCAAGATCGAGCGCATCGCCGAGCACGTGGATGCGGCGCGAGCGGCCACCGCCAATGGACGCGTGATCTACGCCTCGAACCATAAGAGCCATACCGACTATCTGGTCGAGTTACTCGTGCTCGACGATCACGGCGTGCGGCCGCCGATTGTCGCTGCCGGCATCAATCTCTTCGGCGGTCCGCTGGGGTTGCTGCACAAGCATGTGACCGGAGCCATTCCGATCCGTCGCAACACCAGGGACCCCGCATACCTGGTCACCCTGAAAGCCTACGTCGCCGAGGTGCTCCGTACGCACGACCTCTTTTTTTATCCTGAGGGAGGCCGAAGCTACAGCGGCGAGATCAAGAACCCGAAGACCGGTCTGATGCACGCCGCGTTGCAGGCCGAGGGCGCACGGATGTCGGTGTTGCCCACAGCCGTCGCTTACGACCTGGTGCTCGAGGATCACATCCTTGCCCGACAGGGCGTGAAGCGCACGCAGAAGCCTTTCCGTCGCGAAGTGGCGGAAATGGTGCGCTACGCCGTCGGGTACAAGTCGCGGGCCTTCGTGACATTCGGCACGCCCATCGCGGTAACCATCGATCCGAGGTCGCGCAGCGAAGTCCTGGACTTCTCGCGTGCGGTCATGGCCGCCATCGGTCGGCTGTACAAGGTGCTTCCGACGGCGGTCATCACCAACGCGATGCGGCCGTCCATTTCGTCTCGCGACCTCGAGGCGCGCGCCGACGCCATCATTGACACGCTCCGGGCGGGCGGGGCGAACCTCGGCGTCGAGACCGGTGCCGAGGCGGTCGACGCCGCGCTGGGGCCCCTCGAATCACGCGGGGTGCTGGTCATCGATCGCGGCCGTGTACGCGTGCGCGACCGCCACCTCCTCCGCTACTACGCGCACTCCCTCGATCACTTGCTCGCGTCCCCGTCTCGCCGTACGCACTAGTACTACTCGCCGCAAGCCACCTCATCCGTCGACACAGCTGCGAGATTGCCTGAGATCGGGCACCGCCGGTCGTACCGAGATCGCACGATCCGTGCAATATTCTCAAAATCAGATCCCTCTCGGGACATAACAATGTAGTATTAGCGGCTCGTGGCGACACTTCACCTGCCATCGACCACTGAGGCCTTCTTTTGGCCTGCGCTGCTCCTCCTTCAAGGAAAGACGGTTTTCTCAGTTGTCACGCTTTGTCCACGAGCGCGGATTCCGCGGGCATGCCACGGCCGAGCCGACTCCGGGCGAGGCGCCTCGCCCGGCTCTGTGCGACGCCGGTCCTTCACCTGGGTCTGCTAGATGTACCCAAGACCAAAGGCTCTCTTCTTCGCTCTGTCCCGTAGCGCTACCCTGACGCGCTTTGCCTCGCAGCACGGCCCGGGAACCCCCGACAGTCTTGCCGGCCGGTTCGTCGCAGGCGAGACCGTGGAGGCCGCCATCGATATGTCGCGACGGCTCCAGTCGCAAGGCCGGCTCGTCACGCTCGACCATCTTGACAAACGTGTGACGACGCTGGATGAGTCCACCGCTGCCACCACCGAGTACATCCGCCTGATTGACGTCATCATGCGCGCAGGGATCGAGCGGAACATCTCGCTGAAACTGACGCAGCTCGGCCTCGACGTGGACCGCGCAACCTGTCTCGACAACTTGCGGCGCATCCTTGAGCCGGCGGCGCGTCAGGGGTTCTTCATCCGCATCAACATGGAGCACTCGCCCTACATCGAGCAAACGATCGACATCTTCGAGACGCTGTGGCACTACGAGTATCGCAACGTCGGCGTGGCGCTCCAGTCGTATTTGCATCGGACCGAAGCCGATCTACGGCGCATGAACGAACTGGGGGCGCGCGTCCGGCTCGTCAAGGGCGCCTACAAGGAACCGTCATCCGCGGCGCTCCGACACAAAGACGATCGCGACAGGGCGTTTGTCCGGCAGGCGCACCTGTTACTGGACTCGGGCACCTACCCAGCCATCGCCACCCATGACCCGAATATCATCGAACAGGTGCGCACGTACGCCGACGCGCGAGGCCTGGCGAAGGACCGGTGGGAATTCCAGATGCTCTACGGCATCAGGCACGATCTCCAGGCATCGCTCGTGTCTGCGGGCTACCGCGTCCGCGTGTACGTGCCCTTCGGCTCAGGGTGGTTTCCGTATTTCATGCGGCGGATGGGCGAACGGCCGTTGAACGTGGGCTTGGCCCTGAAGCCGCGCGCGTACGCGCGCGGTAGCATCAATGTCCGCGCGTGAACTCACGGGCGAGCGCCACCAGCGTCTCCCGGCACGCACAGACATCCTTCATGCGCACGTACTCCTCCTGGCTGTGCAGGCCCGCGCCACCAGGCCCGAAGAGCACGGTCGGAATACCGGCGGCCCCGAGCACCGCCGCGTCGCTCCAATAGGTCAGACCCACGCGACGGGCGTGAAACCCCACCGAGGTCGCCGCGCGCCCGAGCGCAATCGGGAGCGGGTGCGTCCGCTCGATCTCGTATGGCTCCCTGCCCGACAGCAGCCGTGCGCGACCGTCGAACTCCCAGTCGTCGTTGCGAAGCCGATCCAGAATCGCTTCGACCTCCTGTAGCCCGGTGCCCCGAGGCTCTCCGGGCAACGTCCGCCGCTCCATCTGCAGGAGGCAGTGAGCCGGATAGCTGCTGAGCTCACCATCGGCGGTGATCGTCGACGCGTGTAACGACGGGGTGCCGAGAAGGGGATGCACGGGCCGGGCCTGCAGTCGCCGGTTGAGCGACTCAAGCCGGCCGAGCACCCTGCCCATGCGCAGGATGGCATCACGGCCGTCCTCCGGTCGGCTGCCGTGCGCACGCCGACCGCGCACCTCGATCTCCAGCCATTCGAAGCCCTTGTGCGCGATCCCCACGTCGAGATCGGTGGGCTCGGTCACGACAGCGGCATCGGCGCGGTACGTGCGCACAAGAGCCTCCGCACCGAGACTGGCATGCTCCTCGTCGACGACAGCAGCGACGATCAGTGTGCCGCTGGTCAGCCCACCCCCCTCGGCCAGCACGCGAGCGGCGCCGAGCATCGCCGCGATGCCGCCCTTCATGTCGTGAGAGCCGCGGCCATACAGGCGGCCGTCCTTCTGCACCGGGTCGAAGGGCGCGGCCATCCCGGCGACGCCCACCGTGTCAAGGTGACCGCTCAACATCAGCGTCGGCCCAGGGGACCGGCCTTCCAACACGCCCACAACGTTGGGGCGACCCGGTGTCACCTCGGTCACGTGGACCACGAGACCGGAGGCGGCGCATTCCGAGGCGACCCGTCGAGCGATCTCTGCCTCTCCGCGGGCACCGGGGACCAACGACGGGTTCACCGAATCGATCGAGACGAGGTCCTCTAGTAGCCGCAGCGTCGGGTCTGTCTGTACGGTCATCCTGTTCCTATTGCACCACCGATCGAAGCACAATCGCTGCAGGATGTCACTGGACCTCGCCAACGCAATCGCTGAAGCCGCCAGGGCCGCCGGTGGTCGAGCGCTGATCGTTGGCGGCTGGGTACGTGACCGGCTGCGAGGATATCCCTCCAAGGACATCGATCTGGAAATCTTCGGCCTCGCGCAGGAACGCCTCCCCGGCCTTCTCGCGCCGTTCGGTCGCGTGGAGGCCGTCGGACACAGCTTCCCGGTCTACAAGGTCGTCGGCAAGGATGGCAATGATGGAATCGATGTCGCCCTCCCCCGCCGTGAATCGAAGGCCGGCCGAGGCCACAAGGGCTTCGATGTCGTTGGCGACCCGACGATGACGGTTGCGGACGCTGCGAGGCGACGCGACTTCACGGTCAATGCCATGGCGTGGGACCCACTGGAGGACGTGTACGAAGACCCTTTTGACGGCCGCGCGGACCTTGGCCAGGGTGTGCTTCGCGCCGTGGATCCGGCGACGTTCGGCGACGACAGCCTTCGCGTGCTTCGAGCGGTGCAGTTCTCGGCGCGTTTCGAGTTCAGCCTCGACGCGGCGACCGCCACGCTCTGCCGCGGCATTCCCCTCGACGACCTGCCGGCCGAGCGCGTCTGGAGCGAGATGGAGAAACTCCTCCTCGCGGCAGAGCGGCCGTCCGTCGGGTTCGCGCTGGCGCTCGACCTGGGTGTCGTGGACCGGCTCCTGCCGGAGTTGAAGCCACTGGTTGGGTGCCCGCAGGAGCCGGAGTGGCATCCCGAAGGCGATGTCTGGACCCACACGCTGCTGGTGATCGATCAGGCCCGCCGGCTGAACGCTGACCTCGACCGCCCCCGACTCATCACCGTGATGCTGGGCGCGGTGTGCCACGATCTGGGGAAGCCGGCGACCACGGCACTCATCGAGGGTCGCATCCGTTCCCTCAACCATGAAGAGGCCGGCGTGGCTCCCACGATCGCGCTGCTCGACCGCTTCAATATCCACACCATCGACGGGTTTGACGCCCGTAGCCAGGTCATCGGCCTCGTAGCCCACCATCTCAAGCCTGGCATGTTCTACCAGGCGCCACACGTTGGAGACGGGGCGTTCCGTCGGCTGGCGCAGAAAGTCGACATGGAACTCCTGGCGCGGCTGGCCAGGGCTGACTGCCTCGGCCGCTCTGGCGAGTTCGACTGCGCCGCGATGGACTGGTTCGTGACCCGGGCGCGCGCGCTAGGTGTGGAGCACCGGCCGCCTGCCCCGCTCCTGATGGGTCGGCATCTGCTGGCGCTGGGCCTTTCCCCTGGGCCACGAGTCGGCGAAGTCCTGAAAGCCGTCTACGAACAGCAGCTGGATGGCGAGGTGCGAAGCGTGGAGGATGCGATCGGGGCGGCGAAGCGCGTCCTGGCATCGGAGGCCTAGCCTGCATTATTCACGAGTGAGCGAGTTTCTGATCCTGGCGGCGGCCCCGAGTGTCTGCGCCGCTGATGGGCGGTGGCTGACTGACGACGGCGGCGGTCTGACGGCCTGACGCGTCAGGCCACGGACGCGTGGGATGGGATCGGCACGTCGGCGGCGACACCTCCGGCGCGAGGACTCGTGGGGGACGCGTGCGAGTGCGTTACGCGGACACGGCGCCGAGCGCGCGGGCTAGGCGCGCCCACGGGACGGCGTCGGGATGGGATCGCGGGAGATGCAGGACGATCCGGCGGACGGAGCGCACGACCTGCACTCCGATCGTGATCAGCGCCTGCCGCAGCCGCGGGACCTGCGCGCCGCGGAGGGCGGTCCGGTCCGCACGTAGTTGCAGCTCTTGAAACAGGATGAACGCCGCCGCCGTCAAGGTGATGCGCAATTGATTGGCCCAGAAGCGCGTGCAACTGGTGCGCCCAAAGGCCAGGGCGAGTTTCAGTTCCTTGAGGCGATTCTCACTGTCACCACGGGGACAGTAGACGTGGGTGTAGATCCATTGGGGCGTCTGGCGCAGATTCGTGATGACAAAGCGCGGGTTATCCCGGGGCGCCCGCCCGTGGTGCCACACCACTTCGGCTTTGATGATTGTGCGCCGAGGCGCCGCCCAGGTGCCCGCTTGATAGACCCCCTCCGCATAGGTCGTCGCCGTCTCCTGCGTGGTCGCGACGACCGCGCGGAGCGGCGCCAGCGACGGCTCGGCATGTCGCGCGAGGACCGCGTTCCCCGCCATGGCGACGACATACTCGACTCCGGCGGCCTCCAAGAAGGCGAAGACGGCCGGAGTGGCAAAGCCGCCATCGAGCCGGACGCGGAGCCGGGCGCCCGAAAACGCGCGCCGGAGTTTCGGGAGCAGCCGCTGCAGCAGGCTCACCGCGCCGGCCGTCCCCGCCGCGTTGCCGGGACGGAGGATCGCGGCGACGAGGTATTGCCGCGCTTCGTCGTCAAAGGTCAGCGTCGCCACGAGCGGCAGATAGCACCAGTGATCGTAGAAGCCATTGAAGAAGGTGAGCTGCTGTGCCCCATGCGTCTGGTCCTCGGTGACATCGAGATCAATCGTGATGCGGCGGACGCCGCGTCGCCGGCGGCGATGCCGGGCAATGACCGTGTCGGCGAGCGCGTGGCTCATGGCGAGCAGCCTCCGCGGGGCGGCCGTGTGCTCGAAGCGCGAGATCGTCGGCTGCGACGCCAAGCGGCCGCCGGCGATCGGGTCGCGCCCCAGCAGCAGTTTGTGGATCGGATCGTCCGCCAGGCGGTCCGCATCATTGCCGTCGGGATGCCCACAGGCGATCGCAAAGACGCGCTGCGCGATCAGATCGCCGACACCGTGCGTCACGCGCGCCGCCGCGCGCGCATCGGGGACTGTCGCGGTCAAGGCGGCCAGCAGACCCAGTTGGCGGTCGGCGGCTTTGAGCAAGATCGCCCCGCCGTCCGAGCTGGCGTGGGGCTGCTCAAAGCTGGCGAGCAGGGGGCGATCCGCCAGGTCTGGAAACAGAACAGTCTGTGTTATCGTCGGCTCGTTCAACGCAGGCGCCTCCCGTGGAAAAAAGCTCGTGGTGTGGTAACGGCTTTGTACCACGTGGAGGCGTTTGTGTTTCTACCGATTCACGCGCGCTTGTGAATAATGCAGGCTAGGACACGCTCGCACCCAGCTCGCGTTAGTCCTGTAGTCTAGTTCAGCAGGTCGAACTGCCTGACATACTTCACGACGAACACGCGGTTGACGGGACCGAGCCCGTTCAGGCTTTCCGTATCGTTGTAGACCACGAACAGGCCAGTCCCGGCGGTCTCCAGCCAGTGGAATCGCAGATTCGTCGACCATCGCTCCGACCGATCGTTGTACTGCAGCAAGCTCTGGACGAACACGGACGGCGTGAAATTGTAGGTCACGCGCATGTTTCCAAGGTTCGTGCGAAACGCCCCCTGTGGAAGCGTGATCGACCTGTGCGTCCAGGTCGTGTCGACCGACAGCCGCCCGCTGTCGCGGAGCAGCACCGTCAACCGGGGACTACTCTCATCGCCGTTGAGGAACCGGCCGATGTCCCACTGCACACGGCCGGAGACCGGCTTGCGTACGTCGCTGTTCAGCCGTATCCCGGCGCTCAGGCCGCCGTGGTCGCCCACAGGTACGATGATGCCTGGATACACCTCGAACGGCTCGCTCACACCCTCCCAGGAACCGTTCAGCGCCACCGAAAAGAAGTTGCCGTTCTCCCAGTCCCAGTGATTGTCCACGTGCAGATCGGCGGTGAGCAGACCACCGTCAATGTTCTCGTAGCGAGTGTAGTTGACGTGCGGAAGAAACTCCCGGAAGCCGAGCGCCCGGATGGCGTCCTGTCTCATCGTCTCCTGGAGTCGAATCGCGTAGCGACGATAGCCGCCGGTCTTTTGTACGAAGCCCACCTCGGGATTGAACGCCTCACCCGTCACGCCATACTCAACCCGCGCGCTGTGCTGGCCGTCGTCCCAGCCCGTATCAATGTTGTAGGCGTAGGCACGTCCCGCACGCCCCGGCGTTTCCGTGCGCGCGATGAAACCCGATGTCGTGAAAGCCTCGCCGAGCCCAAGTCGCGCGTCGCCGGCCCACGTCCGGTTCCAATCGTCCGACTGAGCGAACGATCCGGTCCCCGCGCGGTTGACGAACATGAACCCGAACCCCGACCGGCCCCGTACCTCGCGACTCGCCCGCAGCACCGAGTAGTTGTTGCCCGGCGTGCTGCCGACCGCATCGGTCTGCATGTTGAGGACACCCACATTCACGCCGCTGACCTTGCCGCTCAGACGGCCGCCGCCGATGATCGGCACGAGGCCGCCGTCGCTGATACCGATTCTGCGGCTGAAGAAGAGATCCAGCTCATTGCCCTTGCCGACCCTGAACAGACCAGAGTTCTCCAGGAAGAACGGCCGCTTCTCTGGAAAGCGCAAATTGAACCGCGTGAGATTGATCTGCTCGTTATCCACCTCGACCTGGGCGAAGTCGGTGTTGTAGGTCGCATCCAGGTTGAGGCTGGGCGTGATGCCGAACTTGGCGTCGAAGCCGATGTCGCCGTTATACCCCGTCGTAGCTCCCTGACCGAAGCTGCGGTTCGCGGAACTGACCACGTAGGGCAGGACCTTGAAATTTCGCGGGGCCTGCAGCGCGAGATTGCGCAGCTCGCCGGCCGAGGACAAGCGTTCAAGATCGAATACCTGCGGGATGGGCGCCCAGTAAGTCCGCTCGCGGGTGCGCTGGATGTTTCGCTGGAAGTTCACGCCCCAGGTCTGCGGCGCCGGGCCGTAGCGCAGCGTGCGCAGGGGAATCCGAAACTCGGCAGACCATCCCGTCTCGGTGACGCTGGTCATCACGTCCCAGCTGCCGTCCCAGCTGTCTTCGGCTCTGCCCTGATTGCGTACCTGCGCGTCGTACTGGACGCCGGCAGCGTTGGTGCCGAACACGGAGCCATTCTGCTGGTCGTGGTACGTGTCCAGAATGATCTGGAACGAATCCATGTCGTTCAGACTGGAATCCCGCCGCGTGTCGGTTGTGACGATCCGGGACGGGTCGCTGTCGTGCATCACGGCTGAGACATACAGCGCTTCGTCGTCGTACACGATCCGCACGTCGGTGTTCAGGGAAGCAGGCTGGCCCTGGAACGGCTCGGACTGCGTGAAGCCACTGAGCACCTCTGCGCCCTCCCAGGCGCGATCGTCGAGCACGCCGTCGATGACGGGGGCGTCGGCGACCCGGCCGGCAGTCCCTATGGGCCGCTCACCAAATGTGGGACGCTCACCATCAGGCTCCTGCGCCAGAACAGAGGGCGCCATTCCGGCGACCAGGAATAATAATAATGTGGTGCAGATCACCGCCCAAACGGCATCAATCGGGAATTCGGCATGAAAGAAGATTCTCAGTAAAAGCAGCGTGAAAAGTAGCGTGAGGGAGCGAGGACCCACTGAAGATCGGTCCGCCGCCCAACAGTAAATCCTACGTCAGCGGCCGCAGGAGTGTTTACATGTGGAGCGGTCCCGGCGGCTCCGGTCTGCCGCCAGAGCCAGCCTGGTCCACCACGTCGGCCTGTGATAGCTTTTGGGCTCGCCACCAATCACCTCAGGGGACCGCATGATGACAACTCGACGGGAATTCGTGAAAGTAGTGGGCGGTGCGGCGGCCGCAGCCAGAATCGCCTCTCCGCTCGGCCTCGGGGCACAGTCGGCGCGACCAACTGGCATCACGACGCTGGCATTTGACGCCTACGGAACCCTGTTCGACGTGTACTCGGTGGGCGCGCTGTCTGAAGAGCTCTTCCCTGGGCAGGGGGCGCCGCTGACACAACTTTGGCGCGCCAAGCAGCTGCAATACAGCACCCTGCGCAGCTTGATGGGTCGGCACGCCACATTCTGGCAAGTGACCGAGGACGGCCTTGTCTACGCCGCCAAGAGCCTTGGACTGGACTTGACGACAGCCAAGCGTCAGCGGCTCATGGACGCCTATCTGACCCTCACGGCGTTCCCTGACGTCAAGCCAGGACTTGAGGCGCTGAAACAGGCAGGGCTCCGGGTCGCCATCATGTCAAACGGCGAGCCCAAGATGCTCCAGGCTGCCGCCGCAAGCGCGGGTATCGACACGATTCTGGACGACATCATCAGCATCGAGGACATCAAGGTCTTCAAGCCGAAGCCGGAAGTCTACGGCCTCATCCAGAAGCACCTGCCTGGACCACAGAGCGGCATCGGCTTCGTTTCGTCCAATTCGTGGGACATCGCGGGCGCCGGATCTGCCGGCTTGACGACGTTCTGGATCCAGCGAAATGCCGCTGAACCGCAGGAGGAACTGGGCTTCCCGGCGGCTCACATCATTCGCGCGGTGACGGACCTGCCAGCGCTCGTAGCCGGGTAGTCAGCGTGACGGCCGTCCTGGGGAGCATCCAGGGATCGACTACTGCGCAGCGATAGCGGCTTTGCCAGCTCTGAGAACGTACTTCTGTATCTTCCCGGTCGCGGTTTTCGGCAATTCCTTGATGAACGTGACCGCATGGGGCGCCTTGAAATGCGCGAGGCTGTCTCGGGCGAAGTCGATCAGCTCTTGCCCGGTCGCCGTCTCGCCCTGCTTCAGCACGACAAACGCGTGAGGGGCCTCACCCCAGCGCTCGTGAGGCACGCCGACCACGCCAACCTCCTGCACCGCCGGGTGGCGCATGAGGGCGCCCTCCACTTCCACGGATGAGATGTTCTCGCCGCCGCTGATAATGACATCCTTGAAGCGGTCGCGGATCTCCGCGTAACCATCAGCGTGCACGACGGCCGCGTCGCCGGAATGAAACCACCCGTCCCGAATGGCGGCGGCCGTCGCCTGTGGGTCGTTGTAGTAACCCTCCATGACGACGTTGCCACGGACGATGATCTCGCCGAGGGCCTGGCCATCGTGCGGCACGTCGCGCCCCTCATCATCCACGACCCGGAGTTCGCCGGACGTGACCAGTTCGACGCCCTGTCGCGCCTTGATACCTGCGCGCGCTTCAACAGACAGCGCGGAGTGCTCAGGTCTCGGCTCGCAGACGGTGATGAACGGCGCCGTTTCGGTGAGGCCGTAGACCTGGGTGACGGTCCAGCCAAGGTCTCCTTCCAGCCGCTGGATGGTCGCCGCGGCAGGCGGCGCCCCGGCCGTCACCACTCGCAATCCAGATGGCGCCTGTCGCCGGGCCTCTTCAGGTGCGTTGGCCAGTGCGATCAGCACGGTTGGCGCGGCGCACAGCATCGTCGCGGATTCCGTGGCCATGAGCTGGATCGTCGCGACCGGATCGATCTTTCGCACGCACACGTGGGCCGCGCCGACCGCCGTGACGATCCAGGTGAACGTCCACCCGTTGGCATGAAACATCGGCAACGTCCACAAATAGCGGTCGCCCGGTGTCATCGGCAGATGGATCAGCGTCCCGACCGCGTTCATGTACGCGTTCCGGTGGGTGATCATCACGCCCTTCGGCCGCGACGTCGTTCCACTTGTGTAGTTGATCGTGAGCAGGTCACGCTCGCTGATCTCCGCCGCAGTGAACGTCGGCTCCGCCGCGGCGAGCGTCGCTTCGTAATCGAGCCAGCCGGATCGGGAACCTTCCAGCGCCACGAAGTGCTGCACGCCCGTCAGCCGATCGCGAATCCCGTCGACGGCATCCAGGTAGTCTTCGTGGACGCAGACGACGCACGCGCCACTGTGCTCGATCATGTACGCGAAATCGTCTGGCGTCAGCCGATAGTTCAGCGGCACCAGTACCGCCCCGATTTGGGGCACAGCGTAGAACGACTCCAGTTGCGCGTGCGTATTCGGCGCGATATAGACGACGCGGTCTCGAGGCTGCACGCCAAGGCTTTGCAGCACGGCGGACCAGCGGTCACAGCGATCGAAGAACTGGCCGTAGGTCAGCCTGAGCGTTCCGTCGATGACAGCCTCGCGGTCAGCGTACAGGCGCCGGGCTCGGTGCGCGAACTCCATCGGGGTCAGTGGGATTTCCATAGGGCCGATATTGTAGTGTGGGCGCGCCTCTCGCGTCCGGGCGTTGATCGCGCGCCCGGTTCGAGCTAGAGTCCAGCAGGGAGGGATCATGCGAAGACTGGCAAGTGTTGTGAGTGTGGCGGCGGTAGCGATAGTGGTCGGGGTGTCGGCGCAAACCCCTGGATATCTCGGCGGCGAAACCTCAGGATTCGTCGGCGCGGAGCAGGACGCAGCGATCAAGGGACCGTACAGCGAGCCCGCCGAGCCGTTCAAGATTCTGGGCAATATTTACTACGTGGGTGCTCAGAACATCTCGTCGTATCTGATCACGACGCCGGAAGGGCACATCCTGTTCGACACGGGCATGCCTCAGATGCATGACGTCGTGCGAACCAACATCGAAACGCTCGGATTCCAGCTCAGTGACATCGAAATCATCATTTCCAGCCACGCCCATGTGGATCACGTCGGTGGGCACGCGGAGATGCAGAGGGCGACGGGCGCCAGCATCATGGCGATGGGTCTCGATGCCCAGGCGATCGAATCCGGCATGGACATCTCGCCGGTCCAGTATCACGACTGGCCCGCCGCGCCCGTGGCGCGCGTGCTCGAAGACGGCGACACCGTCTCGCTGGGCGGCACGACGCTCCGCGCGATGTTGACAGCAGGTCATACCCCGGGGGCAACGACATGGGTCACCAACGTCGAGGACGGCGGGCGCTTCTACAACGTGGTCTTCCCGGGAGGCCGTACGCCCAACGGCGGCCCACTCGTCGTCGGCAATCCCGATTTCCCTGATGTTGCAGAAATCACGCTTGAGACGTTCAGCAAGCTGCGCCTGCTGAATCCAGACATCCTGCTGCCCGGCCATCCGCAGGGGGCGTTCGAAGGCAAGATCGACGCGATGAAGGCTGGTGTGCGCCCGCATCCGCTGTTGGAGACACCCGGGGACTGGGCGCGTGGCCTGGAAGCTGGCGAGGCGAACTTCCGCCGACGGATGGAAGCCGACAGGGCAAAGACCCAGACACCGTAGCCGCGGCCGCCAGGCGCGCGGATCCTCGCGTCACCTTTCCGCGGCAGATAGCCATTGCCCTCTCGACGGGTCACCGTCGAGGGGGGATCTGCCAAGAACCGCTCGTCTCTCGGTGGGCGGTGGCATCGGCGCCGTTCCGGCGCCGACCTCCCAGCACACGCCCTCCGCAGCTTGGTTGGACGCGCGAGAAGGCGCAGAGGCCCGTCGCCACCGTCGAAATCGAGTGGGAGCGGGTTCGGGACCGCCCGAGGACCGGGCGGCGTGCGGGGACGAAGGACAGCGCAGGCGGCCCGCCCAGCGCCATCAAGCACCGGACGAGCCGCCCGAAACCGATCAGCTACGCCTTGGCCGGCTCGGCAGGCGGGCGCGCCAGCGAGAGCGACCCCAGCGACACCAGCGCCAACGCGGCTCCCGCGTAGAAGGCGTAACGGTAGTCGCCGAATGCGTCGAACACCTGGCCGCCGATCCAGGGACCAAGAAAACCAGCGACACCCCAGGCACTGAACAGCAACCCGTAGTTCATGCCCAGGTTGCGTGTCCCGAAGAAATCGGCCGTCGTCGACGCGAAGACGGACAGCTGTGTGCCGTAGCACGCGTACACGAGCATCGCGAGCAGGTAGAACAACAGCACGCTGCCCTGGGATGCGTACAGCGCTGGCATCGCGATGGCCGAGACCAGCACCATGACGCGCAGCGTCGTCAGTCGGCCGAGCGTGTCGGACAACCAGCCCGAGAGGATGCGCCCCCCTCCGTTGCCAACGGCGGTAATCGTGAAGAGTGCCGCAATCGCCGCGGCACTCAAACCGGCCTCGCCCGCGAACGGCACCAGCTGACTGATCACCATCAATCCGGCGGTCACGCCAAGGCAGTAGGCCACCCACAGGAACGCGAACGTGCTGGTACGCACCATCTCGGAGGGCAGGAAGTCGCGTTTCCCCACCTGTGCTGCCGCTCCGGTCTGCGGCGGCGTCCAACCATCAGGAACGTAGCCCGCCGGCGGGTTCACCTGCAACCACGCGCCAATCATGCCCATGATGAAGAACAGGACACCAAGAATCTGAAACGTCGGTCGCCATCCCACACTCTCGATGAGTGACCCAGCGACGGGACCAAAGATCGCCGAGCCGGCGCCGTAGCCGCCGACCATGATTCCGACCACCAGTCCCCTCTTGTCCGGGAACCACTTCGACGCGACCGGTACCGGCGTGGCGTAGCCAAAGCCGTTGCCAAGGCCGACGATGAGCCCGAAAAAGATGTACAGCTGCCAGAGCGACGTGGTGAAGCTCGAAAGAATGAAGCCTACGCCCACGAGGACGCCGCCGACCGTCGCGCAGATCCGCGGCCCCCTCATATCTTGGATACGACCCGCCAGGATGAACGACGCGGCAAAGGTCAGCACGGCAATCGTGAACGTCCACGAGGTCTGGGTTCTGCTCCATCCAAACTCCTGCTCGAGCGGCGCCACAAACACGCTCCAGGCGTACAGCGAGCCGAGCGCCAGGTTCATGCTGACTCCACCAACAACGGGTAGCCATCGATTCATGGTCGCGATCTCCTAAGGTGACGTGTCCCGGAAGGCAATGGAACGTATTCTAGACTGGGTTCAGAGCACACGAAACCTGAAAGCGCCGAAACCCGTGCTCGGCGCTCGACAGAAAGACGAAGAAACACTGCAAGGCCCCACTTCAACGGCGGACCTCACTCGAGCGGCGCTGGGCACAATGAGCCCAAAATGAAAAGCCGGATAACGACTTCGGCAGTCGTTGTCCGGCTTTTCAAAACTCCGAAACGCGCTTACTGCGCCGCGCTCACGATCGAATCCGGCACGGGCATCAGCACGTACGGATTATAGGTGTTCGTGTTCTCGACGGTCAGATCCATCACAGTCTGCCCACCGACGGTCGCCACGATGCGCCTCGGCAGGATGACGTCAGCCTGATAGTCGTCCCAGTTCAGATCGCCATACTCGGCATAGGTCACCACGTGAGCCTGCCCGCCGTAGGTCACCTCGGCTCTCGCCGGTCGGTTGTCGTTGTCGAGGGTCAGCTTCACCGTCGTCCCGGCCAGGTCGCCCACCTGCACGTATGCTGCGTTCTCAGGCTCTCCATCGGTCAGCGGAAAGGTCAGGACAACCGCACCGTTCTCCATCGTCACGTTGGTCTGAGCGCCAGCAGCGGCCGCGGCCTTCGCGACACCCGCAGGGCTCAGCCACAACGCCAACAATCGCTCTGTCAACTGGTCCATCGCAGGCTCGGCGCTGCCATAGCCATCTACCAGCCCGCCGCCTCTCTCGCCGATCTCGTTCCACGCATGGAGACCTTGATCACCACTCACGACCTCAATGGTGCGCTCACCGGAGGCCATCGTGACGTCAACGCGCATCGCCGGGAACTCGTAGGAGTATTCGGCGTAATAGCTCTCCATCGGTGCACCGGCCCTCGTCCCGGTGCCCCACACCTGCAGCGACATCAACATGTCCACTTCACGCAGGGAACGGAGCATGCCCATGCTGTCGAACATGTTGTACATCGCTTCTTCCAACGTCGGCGCCTGCTGCGCCTGCAGGGTTGGCACGGTCACCGCCGGCACGCTGAGCGCCAAAGCCAGCGTCGCTACCACGCCAATTGTTCCAACGCGCGTCTTCACCTTTGCGTACATTCTCATCTCCTCACACTCTCGAACTCGAAGTACGCAGACCTAGCCGCGTTCCCTTGTGGCCATGTTGTCCAGGTCGCGCTCCAGACACGGCAGGGGCTCCTCGAGCTCAAACGTCGGATCCGTGTTGAACTGCCTGACGATTGGGCCTGTCTTCCAGGGCTTCAGGAACATCGAGGGGTCGTTCACGGTCGCTTCCCACGTCACCGTATTGCCAACCCGCGTGATCCGCTCGATGACCTCTTTGTCCGGACTGGTGTACCAGCCGGGCCAGCCAATCCACTCCTGCCCGTTGAAATCGACCGTTGAAATAACCAGCGTGTCGCCCTCCCAGTGCCCGACCGAGTGGCCGAACCAGGTGCCGATCCACTCTTCGACCGGAGGATGGGGTCGCCCGTCGATGTAGATGCGCCGCTGATGCAGGTTATAGAGGAACACGAGCGTGTTCTCGTTCGTCTGCGCGATCTCGCGAGGAAAGCCGATGCGCGGCACGCCATCTGGCATGCACTGGAACGTCGGATCGGGCGCCAGCCTGTTGTGCCCGTGCACATCGTTGAACTGGACACGGTCCCAGTATTCAGGTCTGTACCACGGCCGCTCGTCCCGTGGTGTCACCCTCTGCCCGATACCGGAGTCGCGCTCGAAGTTCACCGGGCTGCCTTTCCGGCCGCGCAGCGTAATGTTCGCGTTTCCAGAGGCGTCTCTCGTCGCTCCAAGCCCTCCGCCACCGGCCCAGACACCCGTAAGCACCGGGTGCCCGTTGGCATCCCGTGGCGTTTCAACCTGAGCAGCGGCCGGCTGGCCTCCACCCTGGGCGACAAGGGGCGCAGACAGAAGCCCGAGTGCCGCCGTGACTGCACACACACTTCCAACGATGAACCTCAGCTTCATGGCTCGACTACTCCTCGCGACACTCTCGCTCGACGCGCAAAACCATCCCGTACCCCTAGCCCTCGCAGCAAGGGCTAGAGATGGGATGGCGTTATACCGACGTGACTGCTTTCGCCTTACTTCTTGGCGTTGCCCTCTTCACCGATCCAGATGTCGATCCTCCGACCGTCGGCGAATGAGATCGCGGTGGTGAAGATTCGCTCCCCGCCGTCCCTGGCGGCGAAGCCCTCGAACGTATACGTCTCACCAATTCTGAACGACGCTGGACCTCGCAGGAACCCTGCCGAGCGGAGTGCGTTGGGACCAACCGTTTCGGCGCCCCACTGCTTCGTCTCGCCGGATCCGTCCGTCACGTCAAACCAGAAATACGCGTGAGGATTGATCCACTCGATACGCGAGAGCGTGCCTTCCAACGTCAAGGTGTTCTCGGTATCAAACTGGGCCTGCAACGCGTGGTGCGCAGACACCGAACCTGCCCACAGGAACACCGCGCACAACACGACTGCTCCGCCGATTTTGAACTTCATGATTTCGAACCCTCCAACAAATACGCGGCGACGTTACCTAAATGTCACCACCTGAGTCAAGCGCATCCGATAGCTCCGTCACCAACCGTCGCTACCACCCGATTCTACCAAGGCCAGCCCTAAAACCAGCGGTCCTCGTCTGAGAATTACCTGAGAGCAACCGGCTCCGGCCTCGCGAACCTCGCATCAGGCACCGCAGCATTCATCTGGTACTCTTCAATCACGAACGTGGCCTGATTGTTCGTCCACGACTTGACCCAGCGGTACGGCCGCTGGACCCCGGACACCGCTCTGTAGTCAGAAAAATCGAACTGCGTCGGTACCGGGCCGACAGACGTATCAGCCCAGCGAATCAACCGAACCAGCAGCCCTGCCTCGTTGAAGAACAGGTTCACGGGCGTCTCGCCCTCCTTGGTCCCCTGCAGAATGGTGACGAGCTCGTCGTTCACGAAATCCTCGCTGACCTGCCAGCTATCGTAGGACGCCTGAATCAACGACGGCGCGACCAGCACCTGCGAATCGACGCGGGCTCCGGACAGGTTCCCGCCCGTGTAGGTCAGCGTGTAGTTCGGAACGGCGGCATCGACACCGGCGAACCAGAAGTTGGTACCGTCGAAGACATAGGAGTTCGTTCCCTCGGTACGCTCGACCAGCGTGGTCATCTGCCCTGGAGCCCTGGCGAAGATTTCGACCGGCACTGGGGAACGAGAGGTGTCCCAGCCGGAGTATGTACCTCTCGCAACCAGACTCGTCATGCCCGCCACCGCCTGGGCGCCGCCGAGTGCCTGGATGTAGCTGGCGAACAGTTCGTTAACTTGATCCGCGTCGTCCGGAAACGACACGAACCTCAATGTGTCTGGATTCGGAAGCGGAGGAGTGCCGTACTGGATTTCGAGATTGGGTACCCACTCGGGAATGTCCTTCGCGGCGTGGCACGTGTAACACGTCACCCTCGTCTCCCCTCCGAAATAGGTGCGGTTGATGGTGTTCATCATCACCACCATCTGCCGGGCGCGCTGAATCATCGGCGTGACCACCGCGAACGCATCCCGGCTGTCGGTGAGCACCTGCGGCGAATGACACCCGGTGCAGTCTTTCGTCGTGGCGGCAGCAAACATGCCCATGGTGTCCATGAACTCGTCCACGGGAATACCCTTCAGGACCTGGACGTTCTGGAACACGGTCTCGGCCATCTCCGCCCCCGGCGGCGCAGCCTGGCTCCGAACCGACACCACGCTCAGCGCGCAGACGCACAGCGCTGCCGTCGCACCCCATATTGCCCGCCTCCATCCGACGTTCATACCTGTCTCCCTCCGCTCCGATACTCAATCAGTCCAGTGAATCCAGGATTCCCTGGTCACCATTATCAGTAGCGCTAATTCTAGCGTGCAGGACGGCAAAACGTACTGCGACCGAATTGGTCGTGCCACCGGCGACCCGAGGGACATGGAGGAGCGTCACGAGGCGGCGCGGACGTCATCGACCAGGAAAACAAGCGGGCGGTTACTCGCTTGACGGGCACGGGGAGGCGACTTACGCAGCTGCACGTTTGGAACGGAACTCCTCGAGCAGGCGGGACACGCTCCCGACAACCGAGTGAAGCGTCGGCGCCCATCCGAGCGCCCGTGCCCGAGGCCCGCGCACGATCTGGTTCAAGGCGAGCGCGTCGGCATAGGGCCCCATCTTGGCTCTTGCCTCTTCTATCGGCACGTGCCGCACGTCGGGCTCGACCTTTGCCTGCCGCGAGATCGCTTCGACGATGTCCATGACCCGCTCGTCAGCCTCATCGTTAGCGTGGTAGACGCCAGATCCGTCGGGGCTTGTGGTCACCCGGACGTAGAGGTCGGCGAGATCCCGGTCGTACACGCAGGCCCAATGATTCAGGCCCTCTCCGATGACCCTGACCAAGCCATCAGCGGCGTTCTTCAGCATGTCAGCGATGATCCCGCGACCCCCTCCGTAGACAATACCCGGCCGTATGACAGCCGTTCGAAGCATCCGGCCCCGGCCAGCATTCAGGACGATCTCCTCATGCTCCGGCCGCCAGTCCACGAGCCCCGTTGGACGAACTGGAGCGTCTTCGGCGGCCTTCCCGGTCGTGTTCCCAAGGACCCACGCGTCAGAGGTGTAAACGAAGCTGACATCCTGCCCACGAGACGCATGCCGAATCGCCGCTCCGAGCAACACGTCCACTGCCTGACGATCGATCTGGGGTCCGCGCTTCGATGATTCGTACGCAGTGTGAACGATGGCGTCACACGCTTCGGCCGCCTCTGCGTACGAGGCCGGCGCTGACAGGTCGCCAAGGATCGGATGTACGCCGCGCAACGACAGTCGCTCAGCCTTTTCGGGATCGCGAACAAGGGCCGTCACATCATGAGAACCACGGAGCAACGCATCAAGGACGGTGGAACCGACGTAGCCGGTCGCGCCCGTCAGGAAGATTCTCATCGCGACCAGATTGTAGTCGGTCTGACCGCCCTAACGCGCACTCAGTGCCAGCACTCAACAAATTTTTTATTCTGTCGCCACGAATAGCGGGTCGGTGAAATGCCCAATTCGAAAAGCGCGTGATAATCCGAACGTGCCGCGCGAGACGCTGATCGACTTCTTCAGGGATCTCACGACGATTCGAGCGACGTTTCTCGTCTACGACGATGGGTACCGACGTCGTGGGTATACCTACGCCGACGTGGGACGGGCAGCGCGCGGATTCGCCCGGAAACTGAGCGAGCACGGTCTCCGGAAGGGCGACGCGGTTATTTTCTGGGGAGACAACAGGCCCGAATGGCTCGCGTGCTATTGGGGTTGCCTCATCGCGGGCATCGTGATCGTGCCGATAGACTTTCGATCTTCGGCCGCGTTTGTGGCCACGGTCCGCACGCTGGTGCAGGCGCGCCTGGTGCTGTGCGGCGACGGCGCACAGCCTCGCCACGACGGCGTGGATGCGGACGGCGCCGAGCGGTGGTATTTCTCAGACCTGGATTGGGACGCCGACGGCGCGATGCCGGCTATCACGGCATCCCGCGACGACATCGTCCAGATCATCTTCACGTCGGGCGCAACGTCGGAACCGAAAGGCGTGGTGATCCGCCACCGCAACGTGCTCGCCAACGTTGTGCCCGTGGAGCACGAGATCGCGAAATACCGCCGATACATCCGACCCTTTCATCCGCTCCGCTTTCTGAACCTGCTGCCACTGAGCCACATGTTCGGCCAGTCAATGGCCACGACCATTCCTCCGATGGTGCGCGGCACGGTCATTTTCACCAACAGCTTCAACCCACACGACCTGCTGCGGCTGATTCGCGCGCGGCGGGTGTCGGTGCTGGTGTGCGTGCCGAAGATCCTCGACGTCCTCCGCGACCACGTGGCGCATACCTTCCCCGAGTCGATGGAACCGCCAGCCAGTGGTATCTCCATTCCCGGCCGCTGGTGGAAGTACCGGCGTGTGCATACCGCATTCGGTGTCAAGTTCTGGGCATTCATCGTCGGTGCGGCCGCACTGCCCACGGATCTCGAGGAGTTCTGGCGACGCATGGGCTTCGCCGTCATTCAGGGATACGGACTGACCGAGACCGCCCCCATCGTGACGCTGAATCACCCCTTCAGAAAGAACAAGGAAGGATCTGTCGGGAAGCCGCTCGCCGGAGTCGAGGTCCGCATTGCCGAGGATGGCGAAATCCTCGTGCGCGGGGAGAACGTCACATCGGGCTACTACGTCGACCCGGCGCGCCCGCCCTCCCCTGATGCGCAACCGGGCACCGGCAACGATCTCTTCGACGCCGGCGGATGGCTACACACCGGCGACATCGGAGAGCGCGACTCGGAAGGCCGCCTGTTCATCAAAGGCCGCAAGAAAGAAATGATCGTCACGGCCGACGGCCTGAACGTCTACCCCGAGGATGTCGAACGGGTATTGAACGATCTACCGGGCGTGCGCGAGTCCGCGGTCGTGGGTGTCTCCGGCGCCGGTGAGGAGCGCGTGCACGCGGTACTCGTTCTGGACGCCGGCACCGATCCGGACGCGATCATCAGACAGGTCAACGCGCGCGTACAGAATCATCAGCGCGTCCGCGGTGCGTCTGTGTGGCCGACCGACGCACTGCCACGGACGGACGGCACGAGAAAGCTCAAGCGTACCGCGATCCGCGAGTGGGTCACGGCCGGCGAGCAGCCTGTCGACACCCAGGGCGGCGACCCGCTCGACGCACTGATCGCTCGATTCGCCGGAGACCGGGACGTGAGCGCGACGACCACACTCGACGACCTTGGTTTGAGTTCACTCGAGCGCGTTGAATTGATGGTTGCGCTCGAGGACAAGTTCCAGACGCGCATAGACGAGGCACGTTTCGCCGACGTACACGACCTGCGGCAATTGAAGGAACTGGTCGAACAGGACTCGCCATCGGAGCAGGTGGAACCGGTCGTCGATTTTCCGACATGGACGCGAGCCTGGCCGGTGCGCGTCGTCCGCCGTCTGTCGCTGGCCACATGGATTCTCCCGCTGACCAGGCTGTTCGCGCACACGCGTGTCGAGGGACTCGAGCATCTCGCCAGGATGACCGGTCCGGTCATCTTCGCGTCCAACCATCAAAGCCACATGGATGTGCCGGTGATCCTGTCCGCGCTGCCCGGGCGCTGGCGCGCCAGACTGGCGCCTGCCATGTTGAAAGAGTTCTTCACGGCCCACTTTCATCCGCAGGACCACACGCGGCGGCAATGGCTGACCAACTCGCTGAACTACTATCTCGCGTGCTTCTACTTCAACGCATTTCCGATACCCCAGCGCGAGGCTGGCGCCCGCCATACGCTCCATTACATGGGCGACATGGCGAGCGACGGCTGGTCGATCCTGATTTTTCCAGAAGGTGTCAGAGCGGCCACCGGTGACATCAAGCCGTTTCGAGGAGGCGTGGGCATGATCGCATCGCGACTGGACGTGCCGGTCGTGCCTGTCCGGCTCGACGGCCTCGACCGCGTGCTCCACACGACGTGGCGGATGGCGAGACCAGGGCGTGTCCGCGTCGCGTTCGGCGCTCCGCTGCAACTACGAGGAGAGCACTACGCGGATCTGGCGCGGCAGGTGGAGGAAGCCGTGCGGCAACTCTAGAGCGTTTTTCGATTCGGTGGAAACCGAAAAACGCGGGAAAGCGCTTTTCGAAAAGGCCTGACCCTGCGAGAAGCCCTAGACTGAAGTTCCCCGCGTCGTTAGACAGTATCCCCTATGCGGTCTATAAGATAGCTCGGGATGCCGGTGCG
>JAQBVV010000196.1 GCA_027622905.1 Acidobacteriota bacterium | reverse complement strand
CCACGCATTCAAGAAGCACCGTGCCCTGCACCTTGGCGCGCATCGCGTCGGCGGTGTACTGCGGCTTCACCTCGCTGAGAATACGCGGATTGACGACACCACTGCCAGGCCGATAGACACCGCCGCCAAGACCGCCCCCGCTGCCGTCCTCGAGGCCAGATCCCTGCCCCCCCCCGGCACCCGAACCGCTTCCCGCCCCGGTCGACGCCGTCGCCTCATTCGACTCGATGACGCCCAACGCACTTTCGGTGGCTGCTGCGAGCAGCATGGCCGGAATGTTCATCTGCTCGACCGGAGGCTCCTCGGGTGGCTCCGGTGTGGGCTCTGGCTCGACCACGACGGGCACAGTCACTTCTTCCGGCCCTGGCAACTCCGCCTCTCGCGGCGGCTCGGGGAGGCTGTTTCCCCCACCGCCTCCACCGCCCGGCCCAGGCTCGGAGAGAAATACAATTTGGCGCGACAGGCGAACCGGAAGCACGGCCTCACGGACGCTGTCGGGCACAAGCCACCCCAGCAGAAGAATGAATCCGATCAGTAACCCATGGACGGCCAGCGATGCGCCGAACGCACCGCCGACGCGCTTCTCTGGCGTCTCGAACATGAAACGCAGTTCAGGCGGACGGCCATCGTCGGGCCGCACCGACAGGTGGTTGGCCCCCTTTGGCTCCTTAGGCACGGGCTGATGATCGGTCGACATTACGTTGATCGTAAATCACGAACTGACTCCGCGCGCGCGGAACCTCTCGAAATCATACTCCCTCCGCTTTTCAGAGACGCAGCTGCAAGACCGGTACCCTCAACACTCGCGCGCTCCGTCCTCCACAGTCCGCACCGTGCCACGAGGAATGACTCTAGATCAACTCAACCTGCCCTCGAAAGGACTCGATTCGCCGGGGACACGCTGACGTCGCGTCCCGGGTCGCGGGCGCCCGAAGCGTCGCGTCGACTGCTGCTCTGGGCGTGAGCCCCGAGAACGCGTCGCCGATGGCGGCGTGGTACAATCGCCTCCTTCCGCAACCTGCAACTTCGAACCGTCAAGGTGACCCATGGGCATTGGCATCCCTGAGCTTCTGATCATTCTCGCGATCATCATCGTGATCTTCGGGGCGAGCCGTCTGCCAGAAATCGGTCGCGGGATCGGCAAAGGCATCAAGAACTTCAAGGAAGCCACGAAAGACGGGGCCGACAAGACCCCGGAGGCCTAGAGCGTTTTTCTATTCGGTGGAGACCGAAAAACGCGGGAAAGCGCTTTTCGAAAAGGCCCGGCCCCTGCGAGAAGCCCTAGACCGAAACGAAAAGCGCCCTAGTGGCCTGATCGCGCCGCTCCCGGTCACAGCAATCGACACCCACGTCCGTCGCCATCCGCGCGAGAAGCGCTACCGCTTCAGTCCGCGGGCCTTCCTCTTTCTCTTGCCCGCCCTTTCGGCTCGTCCCGGACGCATCGCCCGTCGGTGTTCGCTCTTCGGTCTCACCTTGCTCGCTGGTCTCCTGGGCCGCGATTCTTGCCTCACCGCCTCAAGGATTTCCACGAGTCCGAGATCGACCTGGCGACGGTCCATATCAACCCGCACAACCTGTACACGCACCCTGTCGCCCAGGCGGTAGACGCGCTTCGAGCTCTCCCCCACCAGCGTGTGCTGCTGCTCCACGAAGCGGTAGTAGTCGTCCGCCATGCTGGAAATATGGACGAGCCCTTCGACGTAGTGCTCGATGAGTTCGACAAACAGGCCGAACGCCGCGACGCCGGTGATGTGGCCGTGGAAGTGGTCGCCAACCTTGTTGACCATGAACCGGACCTTCTTCCACTGCAGGAGTTCGCGCTCCGCGTCGTCGGCCCGGCGCTCCCGCTCCGACGCCTGCCGCGCAACCTCCGGCAGTTCCTCCTCCAGTTCCTCCCGCCGCTCGTCGGTGAGCGCCGACTGCCGCAGCGCCTTGAGCGCCCGGTGCACGATCAGATCCGGGTACCGACGAATCGGCGACGTGAAATGCGTGTAGTGTTGCGCTGCCAGACCGAAATGACCGAGTGACGCGGCATCATAGCGCGCCTTCTGCATGGTCCTGAGCATCAGCGCCGCAATCGGTCGCTCCTCGGGCGTGCCGCGCATGCGATCGATGAGCGCCTGGAAGTGCTTCGGACGCACCGGGCGCCCCTCCCTCGCCAGGCTGTATCCCAGTACCGCGATGAACGCCTCGAAATCCTCGACCTTCTTCACGTCCGGCGCCTCATGCACCCGATGAAGAGCTGGTGCGCCCTCGGCCACCAGATGCGCCGCGACCGTCTCGTTCGCCAGGAGCATGAACTCTTCGATCAGGCGATGGGCCACGTTGCGCTCCGACGGGACAATCGCCTCGATCTGCCCGAACTCTGACAGGATCACCTCTGTTTCCGGCAAGTCGAAATCGATCGCGCCGCGACGGCGGCGGCGCCTGTGCAGCACCTCGAACAGCTCGTGCATCAGGCCGAGCATCGGAAGCAGCGCGGCATGTCGAGCCATAGCCTCGGGGTTCTCGTCTTCGAGAATCGCGCTCACCTCCGTGTACGTCAGGCGTGCATCACTATGAATGACGCCGTCGAGCAACTCATGCCAAACGACGACACCAGCGCGATCCACCTCCATCACGCACGACTGCACCAGCCGATCGACCTGCGGATTCAGGCTGCACAGGCCTGTCGCCAGCTCAGAGGGAAACATATGGACGGCGCGCTCAGGAAAGTAGACCGACGTTCCCCGTTCGTACGCGTCGGCATCCAACGCACTGCCCGCATCGACGTAGTGCGACACATCGGCGATGTGCACCCCAAGCCGGTAGTGCCCGTTGCCCAGCCGCTCGATCGTGATGGCGTCGTCGAAATCGCGCGCATGCTCACCGTCGATCGTCACGGTCGTCTCGGCACGCAAATCGGTTCGCCCCTGAAGGTCGCTTTCGCGCACGGCATCGCCAAGGCTCCGCGCCTGCGTGACCGCGGCACCGGAATGCGCCTCTGGAATGTTGTGTTTGCGGATGATGACCCTCGTGTCCACCCCCGGCTCATCGACGTGGCCGAGCACTTCGATCACGCGCCCCACCGGCCCGCGCGTGGCTGTCGGCCAGCGCGTGATCTGGACGAGCACCATCTCGCCAGGCTCCGATGACGACCACTGGCCCGTCGGGACGTGAATATCAGTCAGGATGCGACGGTCGAAGGGAACCACGTAGCCAAGGTCAGCCGCATCGATCTCGAATCGACCCACGACCGTGTCCTGACTGCGTTCCAGGATGCGGATGATCCGCCCCTCGACACCCCGCTCGGTCTGGCGCTCGACACGCGCGACGACACGGTCTCCATGCATCGCGTCGACCAGACTTGACGCCGCGATGAAGATGTCCCGCCGCGTCTGACCGGGCTCCGTGTGCTCGGGCACGACAAACCCGAACCCGGACGCGTTCGTCTGCAGCCGCCCGACGACCACATCCATCTTTTCCGCAAGTCCGAACCGATTCCCGCGAATCTGGAGCAGCACCCCTGCGGAGACCAGCGATTTGAGTTGCCGTCGAAAGCCACTGAGGTCCTCACGCGGCACGCGCAGGAGCTGAGCGAGCTCACGAGCGGTTGCGGGATGGTGCACCCTGTCGCGCATGAGTCCCAGGATGTCGTCGCTTGAGCGCATGTGCCTACCCCCGACTCCTGCCGCCAACAAGAATGACCTGCACGTCGCCGACATTGGTGTCGGTTGGTCCGGTCCTGATCAAATCGCCGAGCCCGTCCAGAAATACGTAGCTATTGTTGTCGTCGAGGTACGGCTCAGGCGAACCGAGATCAGCCACCTCTGCGCGCGCGAGGGTCGTGGAGTCGACGACGCCTCCCGCCGCATCCGTCGGGCCATCCACGCCGTCGGTACCGACGCTGGCCGCCACCGCTGCAGGCCCGAGCGCGCGAAGCCCGCGCGCCATGGCCAGCGCGCATTCCTGGTTTCGTCCGCCTTTTCCGGTGCCAACGACCCGAACGGTCGTCTCGCCAGCAGCCAGGATGCACAGTGGTGCGTCCGTGGTCTTCGCCGCGGCGGACGCCACCTCCACGAGACGAACTGCCGCGGCGCGCGCTTCCCCGACGACCGGCTCGTCCACGACATGCACGACATACCCATGCGAGCGCGCGACCGCCTCGGCACCGGCTACCGCGCTTCGCGCGCCGCCGATCACATGCGCGACTGAACGAACGAGCCGTGCATCTCCGATCTTTGGCGTTTCCGGTATCGCGCCACTCGCGCCGGCCGTCAACCGGCGAACAACGGCATCCGGAAAGACATCCCGACCGCCGTATCGGTCCAACGCTGACAGGGCATCTGCAAAGCTCGTCGTATCGGCGACCGACGGGCCCGAACCGATCACGGAGAGGTCGTCACCCACAACGTCGGACACGGCGAGCGTCAGCACCGACCCGCCCGCCGCCGCCGCCAGACGGCCACCCTTGATCGCTGACAGATGCTTCCGCACGGCGTTGAGCGCGTGTATCTCCGCCCCCGCCCTCAGCAATAACTCGCCCGCGCGCTGCTTGTCCTTCAGGGAGACGTCATCCGCCGGCAGCGCCATCAGTGCCGAGGCCCCACCCGAGAGCAGCAGCAGCAAGACGTCGCCGGGCTGCGCAGCGCCTGCGACGTCGAGGACCGCCCGCGCGGCCGCGACGCTCCCGTCGTCGGGTACAGGATGCGACGCCGCGTGCCACGTCACACCCGCCGGCAGTCCGCGGGGGACAAAGGGGGACACGCCAAGGGCGCGCCTGAGAGGCATGCGCGCCGCCTCTGACAGCGCGGCACGCAGCATCGGCCCCGCCGCTTTGCCGACCGCCACGACGTCGACCGCATCGGCCGACCGTACCGACCGCGCAATATCCGGCGTCGCCAGCGCCTCCGACACACGTGCACCCGCGTCGGCTGCCGCGAGCGCTCCGCGGACGATCGCCGAAAGATGCGTGCGTAGATTCTTGAGGTTTGTCAGTGAGTTTGTCGAGGATCGGACCAGCCGGACAGGTGGGCGACAGTGTCGAACTGCTGGAGCAGGCGACCAACGATCTTGTCAGCGTCATCGCTGGCGCAGAGTCGATCGAGATCCTCCATCACCCTGGTCAGCGCCGTCTCCGCCTCACGGATAGCGCGCTCGGAGTAGCACTCTCTCTGCTGATCGAGGCAGCGCTGGCACTTGACGAACTCCTCGCGGTAGAACGCGGACAGGGCATGAAAGACAGGATCGCACGGCGGACGCGAGTCAGTCAGGAAGCGAGACATCCGATTTCGCGATGTCAGCATATTGAACTACCCCCAGTGTATCGACCCCTTCCGGGGGGTGTCAACGCCACACAATGAAGGGTCGCCCCCATGTCGCCAGGGGACTAGTACCCCGTCGCAGTGATTTTGATCGGTTGCAAGGCGGGGAGTTCGTGAGCGGCGAGCCGCAGCTGGATCGTTCGGGGCTGCCGAGGGA
>JAQBVV010000021.1 GCA_027622905.1 Acidobacteriota bacterium | reverse complement strand
AGAGCAACGCAGCCCGGTGGGATGCATCGGTGGCCACGACGAGCAAGTTATTCCTGCCCGGGTCCTAAGCGCTTGTTTGTACTGAGGGCCCGAGCCGGTGGGCGCTACCGGACGCCAGCCCGCTTCGCGGCGGGGCCAGACCGACCGCATGGTCGACCTGGCCCGGGGCGTCTCGACATGCCGAGAACGGTTCTAGAAGATCGCGAGCGGATTCAGCGGCGACCCGGTGCCGCCTTCAACGGGCAGCGGCGCGAACGTGATCAGAAACTCGTAGCGGTTGAGTCGCCTCGCCACCGTGACGGCCTCCTCCAGATCGAGGCACTCGACGATATTGATGCCCATCCAGTTGAGCGCCGCGATGTGGACGGGATTTCGCATGCCCTCCCAACCCGGTCTCGGATTCCAGTCGATGTTGAAGTCGTGACCAAGAAAGGCCGGCATCCGCTCGTGCATCCAGGGAATCGTGTCGGCATAGTAGCCGGCCACCTGACCACTCCAGGGTCCTTCGGCGGCGCGCCGCTTCCAGCGGCCGATGTACAGCAACACCACGTCACCGGGCCCCGCCTTGACACCTGAGATCTCCTCCCACGCTTCAAGGTCGGCTCGCGTGATCGGCTCAAGCGGATCGACCCACTCGACGCCCCTCAACTGAGCAATGTCGTAGAGGACGGCGCGAGTCGTCACGCCATCCTTCCAGTTCATGATGCTGCCCTTCTTGCAGCCCTCGGCCTCATTCAGGTTTCCCTCGACCGGAACCCCGTTGTACATCTGACCGTTCTCGAAGAAATGGCACCAGCTGTCCATGTGGGCCACGGTGAGTCCGTGGTAGCTGACCTGGTAGTTGTCGGCTGTGCCGCCATCCGTGATTCTGAGTGTCGTCCGGTTGAAGAGCCCGTTCTCGCCCACATCGGCCGCGGCGACCTGCGGCTCAGGCGCTGCGAGGGACACGACGATCCCGTTCTTGACCAGACCGGTCGCGCTGAGCACCTTTTCCGGGGTAATCAGGTTCGAGGCCCCCTTGTTGTCCCCGGTTCCCCACCTGCCCCAGGTCTTGAACTCCTGCCTCCACTGCTCGTACTGCGCGCGAAGTTCGGCGGTGTCCGCGGGGGCCACCGGCGCTGGCGCCTCGGGGGCAGCGTCGGCCTGTGCCTGCGCCCGGAGCTGAAATCCGCCGGTCGTACCGGCAAAAACGAATCCGATGCACACGGCCATCACCGTCAAAGAGCGTCTCATGGGTCCTCCAATCAGTATTTCGTGTCAGATTCTACCCGGCGCAGGCTCCGAACCCCCAGTTCCGGCCCCACCACCAGACTCCGGTCCACCTGCCGGGAGCGCTTGTCCCCGGGGAGACGCGGTGGTAACCTGTGCGGCTACCGGTTCCAATCCAAGGAGATAATACGTGCGCAAACAATTTCTCATCACTCTCGTGAGTATCGTGCTGGGCAGCGGCCTGCTATCGGCGCAGGCGCGCGAGACGCTTGATATTTACGTCGTCGACGTCGAAGGCGGTAACGCCACGCTTTTCGTGACGCCGACAGGCGGATCGGTGCTGATCGACTCCGGCAACGGCGGCGCAAACGCGGCACGCGATGCCGGGCGCATCGTGGAAGCCGTCCGGGACGCGGGACTGACACAGATCGACCACTACGTTCAGACCCACTGGCACGGCGATCACTTCGGCGGCCTGGCCACCCTCGAAAGCCAGGTCCCGATCAGGGCGTACTACGACGCCGGCCCGTCCGTGCAGGGACAGGAGGCGACCGTGGCGTTCCTCGCTGACGTCTATCCAGGGCTCATCGCGAAGGCGTCGCGGACCATCGTCGATCCGGGCGACACCATCTCGATCGATGGACTGGAATGGACCATCATCACGGCAGGCGGCGACGCTATTCAGTCCAACCTGCGAGGTGGCGGGTCCCCGAATCCTTACTGCGCCAGCTGGCAGGCCCAGGGGCCCGATACCGGTGAGAACGCGCAGTCGGTCGGCAGCCACATCAGGTTCGGCGAGTTCACGGCCGTGCACCCCGGCGACATCACCTGGAACGTCGAGGGCGCGTTGATGTGCCCGGAGAACCACATCGGGACGGTCGACGTCCTGTTCTCGGGACATCACGGGCAAGGGCCGCCCTCGCCGGTGGGATCGAACACACCACAGCTGGTGAACGGGCTTGCGCCGCGTGTGTCGATCATCAACAACGGCACCCGCAAGGGCGGACAGCCGGAGTCGATGCGCGTCATTCTGAATTCGCCGGGTCTCGAAGATGTGTGGATGATGCACTTCTCGCTCTTGAGCGGTCAGGAGTACACGGTTCCAGGCATGTTCATCGCGAATACCGTTGACCAGCAGCTCGACCTCATGCCTGTCGCCCCGCTGTCCGGACCGAACGAGACGTGGCCGGACGCCCCGGTGCACAACGGCCCGGCGCACTGGATCAAGGTGAGCGCAAATCGGGACGGCTCGTTCAGCGTCACCAATCCGCGAAACAACTTCACGAAGATGTATCAGGCTGACAACTAAATTTAGCTAGCAGGCTGACATTCGACTCGGCAGCCGGCCCCCGAGGGGGTCGGCTGTCGCCTCTCGACCACCGGACGGCGCATCGCCCCAGTCCACCAGCACGACCGATTCGACTCTCCACGATCGGCCCCCTCGGCCGGCTCCCTCGACAGCTCGAACGCGCAGGTAAACACGGCCAGCTTCAGGCCGGCAGACGATCAGGGCGTGCGCGGGTGATCCCGGAAGAACGCCACGATCCGCTCGGAGGTGTCGCGCGGATAGACGTGGGCGCCAGGGTGAATCCAGGTCATCACCGGAGTTGTCGTATCGGCTCCGTACAGGGTGCAGCCCTCTCCACACGACGTCGTCGTGCCACTCACGCCATTCACGTCCACCGCGAACCTGATCGCGGCCCGCTGCTCCGAGAAATCCACCTGCCGGTCGCGCCGACCTGCCACGTGAAAGATCGGCTTCCTCTGCGTGGGCTCGACCGACGGACGGAGGCGACCCGCCACCGGCGCGTACGCCGCGAAGAGGCCCGGGCGCTCCGCCCAGAGCAGGTAGGTGAACATTCCGCCGTTGGAGAATCCGGTCGCGTAGGTGCGGTCCTCGTCGACGTTGTACGTCTCGCGCAGCGTGGCGAGCGCCGCATCGACCAGCTTGAGATCACGGTCGTTGTCGGCCCCCCGTCCGGACTGCCATCCGGGGAGCCCTCCCCCGGTTGAGAGACCCTGAAAGTACACGACGATCGCCTCCGGCCATGCCTTGTGCACGTCGGTGTACTGAAAGTTCACCATGTCATCGCCGCGCCCATGAAACGACAGTACGACCGGGACGCCCCGTTCTCCCTTGGCGTCCTCCGGCGCATACACGATTGCTTTACGGTTCTCGCCGTCGATCTGCCATCGCATGATCTCCGCCGATGCCTCGCGAGCGCCAAGCAACAGCAACAGGCCGACCAGGCCAACGTGACTCAGCCGTGTTCTCATACGTCCCTCATCTCTCTTTCAACGGCCCGTGCCGTGTCCCTGCTACTCTGCTTACTCTTTCACTCTGCGCCGCCAGCGGCCCAGCCGGCCCGCAGGCCCTGCCGATCAACCGCAGCGCCGCGCATGTAGACGGCACTGATGCGCCGCGTGTTCGTGATGTCGTCCAGCGGGTTCGCATCGAGCACGATGAAGTCGGCACTCTTGCCCGCCTCCACGGTCCCGAGATCAGCGAGGCGCATGAAGTCGGCGGAATTGCGTGTCGACGCCACGATCACATCGTGGGGCGACATGCCCGCCGCCACCATGTCCTCCATCTCCACGTGTGGCCCATAGGGCGTATTTCCGTCAGTGCCAAGGGCGATCCGTACACCCGCCGCGTTGAGCTTCGCCAGGTTGCGCGCCTGAATCCCGAATGCCTCCTGCGCGTCCGGCCGATCGATCGCCGCCGCCTGTAGCATCGCCAGGTCATCGGCGGGCACCGTATCGGCCACCCAGCTGACATCGACCGCGACCCCTCTGTTGGGCAGGTTCGGCACGAGGACCAGATCGGGGCGCTCCTGGGCCAGCGTGACGAATTCGTCGTCGATATCGCGGTCGCGGACGCCATGCGCGAAGGCATCGACACCCGCGCGCAGCAGTCCCACCGCATCCGTCATCTCAAAGATGTGGGCCGTGACACGCAGACCGTGCATGTGCGCCTCATCGATGATCGCGCCGTACAGTTCCGGCGTCAGCTTGTCGTACATATCGTCGCGATCGTCCACCCAGATCTTGACGATGTCGACGTTGAGCGCAGCCAGGTCTCGCACCGCCCCGCGCGCCTCCGCATCGGTCGACACCCAATACGGCACCTCACCCCTGCCCGGCTCCGGCCTCGTGATGCCGCGACCTGCCGTCCGGAACCGCGCGGTGCCAGGAAGGACCTCGCCGCGCACCTGATACGGCACGTCACCCACGTCCTGCCCGAGACTCATCGCCGCGGCCACGCCGTAGTACGCGCGGCGCTGCAGGTCCTCGATCAGCGTCTCGCGGGCTTGCGAGCGGAGATGCGTGTGCGTGTCGATGATGGCCGGCATCACGGTCTTGCCGCTCAGATCGACGCGGGTGGCGCCAGCCGGCACCTCCACATCGGCGCTCGCACCAGCCTGCACGATCTGTCCGTCCCGGACCAGGAACGTGGCGTTCTCGATCGGCGCGCTCTCGTCGCCCACGATGAGCCGTGCGCCTTCGAATGCGGTGACACCCGCCCCTTCGGCAGCCTGGTTGTCGTCAGCCCCGCCACACGCCGCAGCCAGCGGAAGGCCGGCACACAGCAGCGCGGCGAGCATGCGGAAGCGTCGTGTCGGTCTCACAATGCGCATTGACATCTCCTTCTTTTTTCTTTCTTTCTTTCTTTCTTTCTTCTTGTCCGTCCGTCTACCGTCGCGCCGTCATCGCGAAGCGCTCGCGTCGGGCACGAGCAGGCGGATCGTCCCGTCGTGCTTGTTGAGTAGAAACACCTGGTCGTCCGGCCCCGCGGCGAAGCGCAGATCCGCACGGGACGCCGGTGCTCGACCTTGCTCGACGTTCTTCCTCCGGATCAGCTCGAGCAGCGTCTTCGGTTCTCCATCGTCGTTGAGCAGAATCCTGCGGATGGCATCCTGCCCGCCATCTGGCAGTGCGTCGGCCTGAATATAGAAGATCTCGCCGCTGGGGAAGTCGCCAAACAGCACCAGGTTCTCCAGTTGCGGAATCGCATCGTGGCGGTAGACATGCACGCCTGTGATCGCGGAATCCGACCCGAGTAACGGATCAGCCTGCGCGTACTCCACGACCGGATACGTCACGCCGGCATCGCCGCGCTGATCGGTCAGACGGACCCCCGAACGATCGACGTACCCGAAGCTGCCCTCCCACGCGTTCCACCCGAGGTTCGCTCCCGGGGTGACGAGACTGAGTTCCTCGACGATGTTCTGTCCGATATCGGCAAGAAACAGGTTGCCGTTTCGTGAATCCCAACCAAATCGCTGCGGGTTGCGCACGCCATAGGCGTAGATCTCGCCGAGGGTGGCGTCGTCGCCGTCGCTGGCGAACGGGTTGCCCGCGGGAATGCCGTACCTGCCATTGGCGCTGTTTGAACCCAGCGGGTCGATGCGCAGGATCTTGCCGTACGGCCCGCCAAGATTCTGCGCGACGCCGAGCGGGTCGCCACCGCTGCCGCCGTCCGCCACGCCCACGTACAACAGGGCGAAATCGCCGGCGCCTGGTACGGCGAGTGGATTGAAACTCATATGGCCGGCGTTGTGGTTGCGGAACGGCTGTTCCAGTCTCAGCAACTCCCGCGGAGCGCCACCATCGTAGGTCGCCGCCGCAGGATTGGCAGCCGTCCACTCGAGCAGGATCGTGGCGTGTGTGTTGCCCCCCCCACCAGGAGAAAAGTCGGGCTGCGGCGCCGTATTACTGCTATCGGTCCAGGTGTACAACTTGCCGAAGCCTGGCGTGCCTGGCTCACCGAACTGTGGATGGATGGCGAAACTCTGGAAGCCGCGCTCCCGGCCACCAGACTCGACGTTGACTCCCCATTTACTGGCGTTGATGTCCAGATAGTTCGTGACGGTGCCGCCATCATAGCTGACCGTGAACAGCGGGCCGCGCATGTCGTTGACGAACAGACGCCTTGTACCCGGCTCGTCCACCAGGAGCATCATGCGGGCGGCCTCGCCACCGGCGTCGGGAATCGAGGCGAACTCCACGAAACTGACTCGAATGACGCCCTCGGTGGCGGCTATCGGCGTCGGAAACGGATCGGTGGGCCGCTGGGCTGATGCGGGAGCCCACATGAGGCCCATGAGGCACACCACCAGCAGTACTCGCGTTGTAGGCATGGTCGTCTTATACCGCAACCACCCCCGGCACACCAGCGCCACCCGCACACCTACAGCGCTTTTCGCTTGGGTCTAGGGCTTCTCGCAGGGGCCAGGCCTTTTCGAAAAGCGCTTTCCCGCGTTTTTCGGTCTCCACCGAATCGAAAAACGCTCTCGGACCGTGGGCCTGGACAGGGTGGTGGCCCCTGATTCACCCTCCGCGCGATGCATACACCTCCGCCAGAGACGGCCGGGCCTCCGTTTGACGACGACGCACACCGATGACAGACTCGCCAGGGTCCATGCTCGCGCGCACATCATCCGTCCCCTCGACCACGCCTGGGTTCGAGAGACCCGCCTGAGCATGGCAGCCGCATCAGATACGACTGACGGCGCAGTGCGACTCGGATCCGACGTCTTGCTCGCCTCGCAACGCCTGCGTGGCGCACGTGTGGGCGTTGTCTGCAATCCCGCGTCGGTTGACCGGGACTTCCGACATATCGTGGATCGCCTCACGGATGCCAGCGACGTGCAGCTCGCCGCCATCTTCGGCCCTCAGCACGGCTTCCACTCCGATCTGCAGGACAACATGATCGAGACGCCGGACGCGGCCGATCCCCGGCGTCGCGTTCCGGTGTTCTCGCTGTACGGCGAGACTCGCGAACCCACCGGTGAGATGCTGGCGGGCATCGATGTCCTGGTCGTCGATCTCCAGGACGTCGGCGCACGTATCTACACCTTCATCTACACGATGGCCAACTGTCTGCGGGCCGCCGGGCGCCATGGCGTGCCCGTGATCGTCTGCGATCGGCCCAACCCCATCGGCGGCCTCCATGTCGAAGGCGCGATGCTGTCCGCCGGATTCGAATCGTTCGTCGGACAGTTCCAGATTCCCATGCGGCACGGCATGACGATCGGCGAGCTGGCGGCACTCTTCAACGAAGAGGGTGGCATCGGCGCGTCGCTCGAGATCGTCCCCATGGAGCGGTGGGACCGGCGGTTCTTCGCGGACCAGACAGGCTTGCCGTGGGTGCTTCCGTCGCCGAACATGCCGACACTCGACACGGCGATCGTGTATCCCGGCACGGTGCTCTTCGAGGGCACCCTTGTCTCGGAGGGTCGGGGAACAACGCGTCCGTTCGAACTTGTCGGCGCACCTGGCATCGATGCGGAGGCGTTTGCGGCGGGGATGAACGGACTCACGCTCCCGGGCGTGTATTTCAGGCCGGCCGTGTTTCAACCGACGTTTCAGAAACACGCGCAGCAGACGTGCGGCGGCTGCCAGATCCACGTGACGAGCCGAGACGAGTTTCGACCGGTGATCACTGGACTGGCACTGATCGGCATGTGTCGTCGGCTGGATCCCGCCACGTTTGCCTGGAGGCCGCCCCCGTACGAATACGAGCACCGCCTGCTGCCCATCGATATCCTGGCGGGCAACGACGCGCTTCGTTCCGACGTCGAGTCGGACACACCCCTGACGGACGTGACATCACGCTGGCGCGTCGATGAGGACGAGTTCCGACGACGCCGCACGCCCTACCTGCTGTACTGAACCGCGCAGGTGCGCCGGCCTCAGAACCGGGTCTTCGCGATCTCGGGAACAGCGGGTGTCGGCACCCCGGCCGGTGGCAGATGGTGGCCAGTCAGATGGCTTCTCAGCAGCTCGAATGCCTGCGACGGCGTATCGGCCCGATCGAGAAGACGGACGTCACTGGTGTTGACGGCGCCGGCGTCACGCAGCGCGTCGAAGCTCAGCACCCGATTCCAATACTCCGAGCCGTAGAGAACGATCTGGATGTTCGCCGCGAGCTTGTCCGTCTGCATCAACGTCAGGATGTCGAACATCTCGTCGAGCGTGCCGAAGCCACCAGGAAAAATAACGAGCGACTTGGCCAGGTAGGCGAACCAGAACTTCCGCATGAAGAAGTACCGAAACTCAAAGTGCAGCCCCTCCGTGATGTACGGATTCGGTCCTTGCTCGAACGGGAGTCTGATATTCAGGCCGATTGTCTTGCCTCCGGCTTCAGTCGCTCCCCTGTTGGCCGCTTCCATGATGCCCGGACCACCACCGGAGGTCACCACGAAGCGCTGGTGCGCAGTCCCGAGCGCCAGCGACCATGCTGTGAGCAGTTTCGCCAGTTCGCGAGCCTCCTCGTAGTACCGAGACCACTCCACCGCCGCCTCAGCCCTTGCCACGTCCTCATCCGACGGGGTGCCGGTGCCATCAGGCGCGCCGGCCCTCAGGCGCTCCAGCACCGATGTGGAGTCCTCACGACTGAGGGTCCTGGCCGAGCCGAAGAAGACGACGGTGTCCTGGATGTGCTGGGCAGTGAATCGCGCCAGCGGCTCGTGGTACTCGGCCAGAATACGGAGAGGCCTGGCCTCGTCGCTGTCGAGGAACGCGTGATCGCGATAGGCGAGTGGCTGCATCCAGCGATTATCCGCGCCGACCCGCGAAATGTGAAATGCTTATCGTCGGTAGCATCCTCTTGTCGACCTGCAGTCTGTATGCGTGAGTTCACTCATAGCCTCGTCATCAACGCCCCGCCCGCTGCAGTGCTGGATGCCTTCTTCGACGCCGACGCGTTGAGGGTCTGGTGGGAAGTGAGCGGCGCTGTCTGCACGCCTCGACCGCTTGGCAGCTACGCCGTGGGATGGGAAACGACCGAGTGGCGGGACGCGGTCCTCGGGCCACTGGGGGGAGCGCTCCACGGCACGGTCATGGAGTTCAAAGTCGGGCAGGAGTTCTTCGTCGCCGACACGTACTGGATTCCACCGGAAGGCGATCCGATCGGCCCGATGGCGCTTGAAGCCACGTGCCGGCCCGAGGGTGACCGCACGCAGCTGTTCCTGCGCCAATCAGGATTTGATGAGACCAACCCTCGCTGGGCGCGGTACTACGACATCATGGCCGTCGGGTGGGTGCCCACGCTCAACGCGCTGAAGAAATACCTCGAAGATCGCTGGGCGAACTAATTTAGCGCGGATTTGATGAGCGCGGGGCTGGTCAGATCCTCTGGAGCTTGAGAAAATTCGACGGTCCGCTGGCGAGGTCAGGCGCGATGCTGACGAGCACGATCGTCGATGAGGCGGGAATCGCTCCACGCACCACCAGCATCTCGCCAATGCTGACCGCCGCGGCCGTGACGTCGCCGCTGAGGTCCGCCAGCAGCGGCACCACTCCCCTGGCCAGAGCGAGCTGACGCGAAATCGTCGGCTGATCGGTCACCGCGTAGATCGGAACACGCGGTCGCAGCGCAGACAACATCCTCGCCGTCTTTCCACCACGCGTCATCGCGACGATCGCGCTGGCATTCGCGTGCTCCGCCAGGGTGACGGCGGCTTCGCACACGGCGCGCCCGTGGCCGCCGAGCACGCGCGAGTCTTCAAGCTGGGCCAGCCCTGCCAGCGGCATCACCTCCGCGTCGCGAATGATGGCGTCGAGCGTCTGCACCACCCGGATCGGATGCAGTCCAATGGCGGTCTCCCCCGCGAGCATGATGGCGTCCACACCAGTGTCCACCGCGTAGGCGGCATCACTGACCTCTGCACGCGTCGGACGGGGTTCGGTACGCATCGACTCCAGCACCTGGGTGGCGACGATCACCGGGACACCGAGCGCCGCGGCCCTGCGTGTCACCATCTTCTGCACGTGTGGGACGTGCTCGAGCGGCAGTTCGAGTCCCAGGTCGCCGCGCGCCACCATGACGGCGTCGGCCTCGACCAGGATCGCTTCCAGGGCCGCCACCGCCTCCGGACGCTCGAGCTTGGCCACCAGCGGCACGTGGGGTGCGCCCGCCTCGCGAAGCTTCTGGCGAGCCAGCGTGAGATCAGCGGCACTGCGCACGAAACTCAAGGCGACCAGATCCACGCCGATGCGTACACCAAAGTCGAGGTCCACCAGGTCCTTCGGCGTGAGCCCTGCTGACGGCAACTCAACGCCGGGAGCATTGATGCCCTTGTGCTCGCCGAGCATCCCGCCGAACACGACGGTGGTTCGAATGCCCGACGCACCGGTCTCCTCCACCCGCAGCTGTAACCTGCCATCGTCCAGCAACAGCGTGTCGCCGGGCCGCACCGCCGACGGCAGGTCCGCGTAGCCCGTTGACACCCGGCCCGGCCCACCGGCGAGATCACTGACGACGATCTGGAGTGCCTCCCCTTCGCCGAGTCGGATGGGCTCGCCGTCGGTCAGCGGACCCGTACGAATCTTCGGGCCAGACAGATCCTGGAGCACCGCCACCGAGCGTTGCTGCCGCTCGGCGGCTGCACGAATGCGCGCGAGCACCTCACCGTGGATCTCGTGCGTGCCGTGCGAAAAGTTAAGCCGAAACACGTCCACGCCCGCGGCGATGAGCTCGTCGATGGCCGCATCGGTGCTCGTCGCCGGACCCACAGTCGCGATGATCTTCGTATGCCTCACCAACGCCAGCTTACAATACCGACCGGTGGCGCTGTGAAAACGACGTCGTGGCTGGAAGACGCCGTGCGGGATGCGGACAGGAAAGGGCTGCCAGACCTTCGGCCGCTGCTGGAGTCGCTCGCGCGTGCCACGACCGCACTCAGGTCGGCCGACTGGAACCTCGCCGCCGCCGGCCCACTCGATACGCACGCGGGTGAGCATGAACGCTGACGCCCGAACGATCGCGCAAATTGCCCCGGCGCTGCGATCGCGATCCCTGACATCCCGCTCGATCACGGACCGATGCCTCGAGGCCATCGCCGAGCGAAACCCGTCGCTCAACGCGTTCATCACTGTTCTTGCGGACGCAGCGCGGGACCAGGCGGCACAGGCAGACGCCGAGATGAACGCCGGACAGTATCGAGGACCGCTGCACGGCGTGCCGATTTCGCTCAAGGATCTGATCGATGTCGACGGATGCATGACCAGCGCGGCGTCGCGGGTCCGTCGAGACCACGTCGCCACGGCGGATGCGACGATCGTGACGCGTCTGCGGGAAGCGGGCGCCGTGATCATCGGCAAGACCAACCTCCACGAGTTTGCGTTCGGGACCACGAACGAAGACTCGGCGTTCGGACCGGCACGGCATCCGCTCGACCCCAGCCGATCGCCGGGCGGATCGTCAGGGGGATCCGCGGTATCGGTCGTTGCGAACATGGCGTATGCATCGATCGGGACCGACACGGGTGGCTCGGTCCGGATACCGTCGGCGGTGTGCGGTCTGGTGGGACTCAAGCCCACGATCGGCGACGTGCCGGTCGACGGCGTGGTCCCGCTCAGTGGCACCATGGACCACGTCGGTCCGATCTGCCGCTCGGTCGCGGACGCCAGAATTCTGTTCGACGCACTCCGAGGAGTGCCGCCAGCACCAGGCAGGCAGGACCCCGCCGCGCGCGGTCTTCGGCTCGGTGTGCTGCGCGGCTATTTCATGGCGGTCATCGACCCTGAGGTCGCCGAACGCTTCGATCGCGCATGCGAGCGTCTCCAGGCTGCCGGCGTGGAACTGCACGAGCGGAACATGGCACGCGCCGATGACATCGCTCCGGTCTACCTCCACATCGTGCTGTCGGAAGCAGCGGCCTACCACGCGGCGACGCTCGATAGCCGCCCTGACGACTACACGCCGAACGTGCGCCTGCGACTTGAAATGGGACGATACATCCTGGCGGAGGACTACGTTCGCGCACTGCGCGGACGCGAGGTGCTGACGCGCGACGTGGACGACGCGCTGTCAGATTGTGACGGCCTGCTGCTGCCGACGCTCCCGATACCCGCGCCGACGATCGGCTCAATGACCGTACGCATCGGCGAGTCCGAGGAATCTGTCCGAAACATTACGCTGCGACTCACGCAGCTCTTCAATCTGACCGGCCATCCCGCGGTCTCGATTCCCTGTGGCTGTACGCGCGATGGATGGCCTGTTGGCGCGCAACTTGTCGGTCGGCGACACGACACGGCGACACTCCTCGACACGGCATCGGCCATCGAGCGGTACCTCTCCTGAACCGATGCTGGCCCCTCTGTTTCACGCGTGGGAACACTACCTTGCCTCGGTGAGCAAGGACCGGATGGTACGGCCGTTTGACTGGGGACTCGACTGGATCGGCGACGACTCGGAAGGTGCCCGCGACCATGGGGACCGCCTGGGCGACTGGGTCACAGCACAGATGGCCGACACCACGGCCTTCTTCGACGTGCCACCTCTCCGTGCCTACGACTTCGAACACGCCCCGCTGGAGACGCAGCGGCACGGCGAAGCAGGTACGCTCCGGTTTCCGAGCGCGCTCACGACGCCTCATCCAGAGAACAACACCGTGGAGGCTCGGTGGTTTCCGTCGCCTGACCAGCCGGCCGTCGGTAAAGCGGGCCCGCGCGGCCGCGCAGTGGTCGTCCTGCCGCAGTGGAACTCCGACCCCGAGGGACATATCGGGCTGTCCCGCCTGCTGGCGCGCTTCGGCGTCTCGGCCCTGCGGATGAGCCTGCCGTACCATGACGCGCGCATGCCGGCCGAATTGACCCGCGCCGACTACATCGTGAGTGCGAATGTCGGGCGCACGATTCAGGCATGCCGGCAGGCCGTGCTCGACGCGCGTCGTGCGATCGACTGGCTGGCGCAGGAAGGATACGAGCGGATCGGCATTCTCGGATCAAGCCTCGGATCGTGCCTGGCCATGCTGACCACAGCCCACGAGTCCCGCATCCGCGCGGCGGCGCTCAACCACGTCTCGCCATGGTTTGCCGATGTCGTCTGGCGGGGGCTCTCCACGCGTCACGTGCGCGAAGGACTCGACGGCCACATCGACCTTGACCGGCTACGCGACCTGTGGCGCCCCATCAGCCCGTTCTCGTATCTCGACCGTGTCGCCCACGCGCGCACGCTGCTGGTCTACGCTCGCTACGATCTGACGTTTCCGGTGGATCTCTCGAAGATGCTGGTTGACGCGTTTCGCGCCCGCAGGTTGCCGCACGAAGTCGCAGTCCTACCGTGCGGCCACTACAGCATGGGACACGCGCCCTTCAAGTTCGTCGATGGATATGTACTGACGCGGTTCCTGCGGCGGAACTTGTAGCGCTGGTGAGGCAATGCGCCTGAATGAATCGTGACGTGCCCCCGTTTTTACCCAGATGATCGTTGGGATCCAGCCGGTCGGCCAAAGTTGACCACTACCATCGCGATTGATCGGTTGTTTCACAAACAGGTCTGGAGTATCGTGTCGCCAGTAGGTGCTGCACGCGCGAAGTGACGGACAGTTTCTCTCGCGCGTGTGACAACAAACGTTCACATCCGTAGCCCCGGGGCGACCCCGAGGCGCAACTGGAGGTGGCGCATGGACAGTCCGCCGAAGTAGGACTGCTCCCGGGACGCGACGTGGAGGGAACGCCACGGCGCCTGTTGGGAGCCGACCCGGCTCAACATTCCGGTGAGCGCGGCTGTATATACCTATCGCTCCGGCACCACCCTCCGGGTTCGCGCCGAGGCCATGAGCATTCCAGCTCGAGTCAGTCGCCCCACCGCGATCAGCAACGCGCGCCATGGATCGGATGGGCCACGCGATCGCGCAGCCGCCGGTCAGGAAGGGTGTCTATTGCGGCATGGATAGGGGGTTCGGCGACCACGCGCTCGTCTGACAACTCCTGGGTACGGCGATTCGCTCTCACGGCCGAGGTTCTGAGCTTCGGCGCAGCGGCGTCCCGCCGCCGCGAACCAGACGTAGCCAGCGCGACCACTCACGGCAAGCTGACCGCCCACGTTGGCGCAGCCCCAGGGGGCCATCCCCCACAGGTCGCGGAGTAATTGACGGCCGTGGTCGCCGACATCTCGGATACCACGCCGTTCTCCAGCGGCGGAAACCTCCAGAGACTCAGTCGTCAGCCGCCAGCAGGTTCGGTTCGCCGAGGCCGAGCGGCGACAGCGAGTCGGCGATGGACTGGTGGTCTCCGACGACCAGCACGACTGCTCTCGCGGGATCGATGTAGCGCCCAGCCACTTTCACGACGTCAGCCGCCTCGACGGCCTGCACGCGAGGGACGAACTCCTCGAAGTAGGTATCGGGAAGCCCGTACAGCGCCAGACGCGCGACCGACCGGGCCACCTGTTGCGCTGTCTCGAATCCTCGCGGGTAACCACGCGTCAGCGACGCCTTCGCCAGCACCATCTCGCTGTCGGACGGGGGCCGGGGCCCTCTGATTCCCTCCAGTTCAGCCAGGCAATCGCTGATCGCGTCCGCTGTGGCCTCGGTATGGACGCTCGCCCGCAGCACGAAGGGCGCCAGTCCGCGGCGCCAGTCGAATCCGCTGCGCGCACCATAGGTGTATCCCTTCTCTTCCCGAAGCTTCAGGTTGATCCGGCTGACGAACTCACCGCCGAGTACCGCGTTCATCACGAGCAACGCCGGGTAGTCAGGTGAGTCCCGCCGCGCAGACAGGTGCCCGATTCTGAGCTCCGACTGCGGCGCCCCCTCGCGCGGGACGACGGTCAAACGGCTCGATGCCTCCGGTTGGCCCGCGCTGGCTGACGCCGGCTCATCGATGGTCGCATCATCCGACCAGCCTGAGAACGCTCCGTCGACGAGTCGAAGCAGGCCATCGTGCGTATCGGAGCCCGCGATGGTGATCGTCGTGCGTGACGGGCCGAACCGACGCGCGTGAAAGGCGGTCACATCCTCGAGGGTCATCGCGCCGAGTGAGACGGCATCACCGATCGCCAGGTGCCCGTAAGCATGATCGCCATACATCAACCGAAGAAACGCGCGCTCGGCGACCGCAGCGGGAAGATCCTTCAACTGCTGGAGGCGATCGAGCCGCATCTGCCGCACGCGATCGAAATCGGCGGAGCGCAGGCTCGGCCGGATCAGCAACTCCGCCAGCCACGCCACGCCGCACTCCGCAAAGCGCTGGAGCGTCGTGAGGGACAGGCTCGTGACATCGGCTCCCGCGTCGGCATCGTAGCGCGCGCCGATCCGGGCGAGGCCCTCGGACACCTCGATCGCACCCAGCGACCCGGTGCCCTCGTCGAGCATGTCGGCCGTCATCGCGGCAAGGCCCTCCCGACCGCGCGGATCCGCCACGGCCCCACCATCGACCTGCACGACCATCGATGTCACCGGCATCGTGCGGCGCTCGATGGTTCTGAGCTGCAAGCCGTTGTGAAGCGTGTGCCTGACGATGTCGGGAAACCGAAAGGCTGGGTCAGCACCGACCTCCGGTAAACGAGAGCGGTCAACGCGCATCAGGACACAGACACCAGCGCCGAATCGGACAGGGCCAGGTCGCGCCGTCCTGAGGGCACGACGCTCAGTACGACGCGCCGATCGAACGCCAGTACACGTGCAGCGACCGCGCGCAGGCCTGAGGTCGTGGCGTCGTGGTAGCGGGAGACATCCGCCGCGAAGAAACCGGGGTCGCCCCGAAAGACGTTATAGGCGTTCAACTGGTCGGACTTGCCGCCGAACCCGCCGACCGTTTGCAGTCGGTACATGAAGTGGGCTTCGACCTGCGCACGGGCGCGCTCCATTTCGTCCGAGGACGGCCCGGCGTCGACGACCCGCTGCAACTCCTCATCGATGTGGGCGGCGATATCGGGCAGCGACCCACCCGGCGCGGCGGTGGCGACCAGTAGAAACGATCCGGCAAGCTCCTGCGATCGCTGGTAGGCCGACACGTCAAGCGCGACGCGGCGCTCGTACACCAGCGTGCGATAGAGGCGCGAGGTCTTGCCGTTGGCGAGTAGATCGCCCAGCAGATCCATCTCCGCATCGCCCTGGTCGAACATGGCTGGAGACAGCCATGCCATGTAGAGTCGAGGCATCTCGACGCGATCCTCGAGCACGAGTCGCACCTCGCTGCCGAGTTCGGCCGTGGCACCCACCTTCGCTGGTAGCGGCCCTGGCGGCAGTTCTCCGAAATACGCATCGGCCAGATCGAACGCCCGATCGGTGTCGATGTCGCCGGCCAGCGTCAGCGACGCGTTGGCCGGGTGGTAGAACGTGCGAAAGAACGCCTGGACATCTTCCAACCGCATGGCCCGGATGTCGTCGGCAGACCCTATCGTGGGCCAATGGTACGGATGCGTCTCGGGAAACAGCGTGGCGGTCAACGCCACGACCGCGAGTCCGTAGGGTCGATTTTCGTAGTTCTGCCGACGCTCGTTGAGGACAACGTCGCGCTGGTTCTCGAAGCGCTCAGGCGTGACCGCTGGCAACAGGAAGCCCATGCGGTCCGACTCCATCCAGAGCGCGCGGTCGACAGCACTGGTCGGGACCACCTCCCAGTAGTTCGTGCGGTCCGTGTTGGTGGACCCGTTCAGGAGGCCGCCGGCCTGCTGAATCGGGGGAAAGAAACCCGTGTTGTGGTGCTCCGACCCCTCGAACATCAGGTGCTCGAAGAGGTGGGCGAACCCGGTCCGACCTGGCTGTTCATTCTTCGACCCGACGTGGTACCACAGGTTCACCGCGACGATCGGAACGTGATGGTCTTCGTGGACGACGACGTGAAGGCCGTTGGCGAGCGTCCGTTTAGTGAAGGGAAGCGCGAGGGAGTCCACGTCCAGGATACTATCCTCCAACCCTCCCGGGCGGTCGCCATCTTTGCCCTTGACCGACAAAAGCGGTCGGATATAGACTTCCCAATTGAAAGTGAGACTCAGTCTCATATCTTGGAAGGTCTGAAAGTCATGCGTTTCCGTTTCGCCGCTCTCGCCGCACTCGTCTCTCTGCTCTTCCTTCGTCCTGCGGCGGCGCAACAGCCATCCGTACAAGCGGATCAGAACCCGGAGGTTGTCGCCGAGGCTGAGCCGCCAGAGCTGTCGCCAGAGGATCAAGTCCAGGAGCTGATCCGCCGCATCGATCTGCTGGCCACCGAGCTCGAGCGACTGCGAAGCGGGGAATCCCCCCGCGAGGAGCTCACGGACGAACGGCGACGGAACCTTGGACTGGCTCCGTCGGCTGCCGCAGTCTACCGCGCATCGGAAGGCGTCTCGTTCGCCGGCTACGGGGAGATGCTGCTCGAAAACTTCGACGCCGAGAACGAGTCAGGCATCGGCGGCGCACCGACCACACGCCTCGACTTCCTGCGGCATATCTTGTACGCGGGCTACCGATTCAACGACAGGTTCCTGTTCAACTCGGAGATCGAGGTCGAACACGCCAACGAAATCTCCGTCGAGTTTGCCTATGTCGATTTCCGGGCCAGTGACAACCTGACGCTGCGCGCGGGGATGATTCTGCTGCCACTCGGGCTGGTGAACGAGTTTCACGAACCGACAGTCTTCGCGGGTGCCAAGCGACCGGAAACAGAGCAACGGATCCTGCCGACAACATGGCGGGAGAACGGTGCCGGCGTACTGGGTTCGGCTGGAATCGTCAGCTTTCGCGCCTACGTGACCAACGGGCTGAGGGGCGCCGGATTCTCCTCGGCGGGCCTGCGCGGAGGCCGCCAGAAGGGAGGCAAGGCTCTCGCAGCAAACCTGGCGTTCTCCGGGCGCCTGGACGTCACGCCGATCCCAGGAGTCGTGGCGGGAATCGGCCTCTACAACGGCGGTTCCGGTCAGGAGCAGATCACGCTCGACGACTCACGCTTCGACGTGGGAACCAGAGTCGTCGAAGTGCATGGACAGGCGCAGATGCGCGGCTTCGACCTGCGCGCACTGTTCGCGCAGGCGTCGATCGATCACGCTGGCGAGACGAGCCTGGCACTTGGTCTCCCCGCAGGTTCCCCTGTCGCCGAAACGATGCAGGGCGGGTACCTCCAGGCAAGCTACAACCTGCTCTCTCAAGTCATGACGCCCGTCGCCCTCTCACCCTACGCGCGCTACGAGCGGATCGATACGCAGCACCGTGTCCCTGGAGGCTTTGTGCGCGACCTCGCGCGCGATGGTGTTCTCAGGACGCTCGGCATCGAATTGAAGCCGATTCCGAACGTGGCCATCAAGACCGACTACCAATGGGTCACGAACGAAGCCGGCACCGGCCGCAATCAGTTCAACGTCAACCTCGGGTACGCGTTCTAGGCATGCAGGGCGCACTGACTCGCGGTCTCCTGACGCTCGGTGTGGGTCTGGCCGCCTCGGGCCTCTGGCCTTGGCCTGTCGCCGCGCAGGCGCTGAGTCGCGAAGAGGCGCTGGCAGCGGTCTACGGCGATGCGGAAGTCAGGGCCGAACGGGTGTTTCTGACGCCGGATCAGATGCAACGGGTCGAGTCCAGAGCAGGGGCGGACCCGCCCTCGCCTCTGGTCGCCAGGTACGTCGCCACCGAGAACGGTCAGGCTGTGGGACGGGCTTACGTGGACACCCACACGGTGAGGACCAAGAGAGAAAGCCTGCTGATCTCGCTCGACGCGCAGGGGCGCGTGTTGCGGATCGACGTCACCGCGTTCCTCGAACCTCCCGAGTACCTTGCGCCCGAGGCGTGGCTTGACCAGTACCGAGGGCACGGACTTGGTGACGATCTTGCCGTTGACCGCGCGATTCGGCCGATCGCGGGGGCCACGCTGACAGCACGGGCGGCCAACAGCGCAGTGCGACGCACCCTCGCAATCGACGAAGTGCTACGCGGTGTCGGAGATGGGCAATGAAGCGCTGGGAACGGTGGACGTTCAACACGCTGTCGCTGGTCGTCATCGTCACCGGGTTCGCGTACCTCTGGATGAAATACGCGATGCAGAACGGCGACCCCTTTGCGGTCGTGAATCATCCCTGGCAGACGTCGATGCTGAGCCTGCACGTCGTGGCATCGCCAGCCTTCATCCTGATTTTCGGCATCATCTTCAACTCGCACGTGATGAAGAAGCTCGGCGCGTCACGCATACCCAACCGACGCTCCGGCCTGACCTCGCTCGGCCTGTTCGCGGCGATGGTCATCTCCGGCTACCTCCTCCAGGTCTCGACGAGCGACGCATGGCTCCAGGCACTGGTCGTGGTCCACGTGGCAAGCGGTGCGGTGTTCACGATGGTCTACGCCGCACACCTGATCATCAGCGCGAAGCTTGCCCGCTACCGGCCGCTGCCCATCGCTCGCGAAGTGGCATGACTCCTCGCATGCTGAGGACCGCTGCGCTCCTCGTACTGGCGGGCTGCGTGGCCGTCTCTGCCGATGACTCCGCGTCGGTGCTCGTATCGCGCGATGTCTATCTGATGGGTACCCGAGCCCGGCTGTCGGCCTACGCCGACACGCACGACCACGGGCTCGCGACGCTCGAGTCGGCGCTGAGGACCATCGAGGATGCCGAGGCAGAGTTGAGCACGTGGCGCGACTCGAGCCGAATCTCGGCACTCAACCGACATCCGGTCGACCGTGCCTGGACGGCAGCGCCGCGCCTCTGCCAGATGTTTGGACAGGTGTGGGAATGGTCCCGTGCTACCGGTGGAGCATTCGATCCCGCGATCGGACGGCTCCTCGCCGCCTGGGACATCCACGGTGAAGGATCGGTCCCCTCGGATGAGACTCGTCTCGCGGCACTGGCGTCGTCCGGCCTGGCGTTACTCGAATTCGATCGCGAGCGCTGTACGTTGACGCGGCGCGCCGAGGTCACGGTAGACGTGGGCGCCTTCGGGAAGGGCGAGGCGCTGGATCGAGTGGCCACACTGCTCGGCGACGGTCCGTGGATGGTCGACATCGGCGGCCAGATCGCCGTGGGTGGCCGCGCCCCACAAGGCGACGGCTGGTCCGTCGGCGTTGCCCACCCGCACCGGCGTGATCAGTCCGTCCTCTGGGTCAAGATGGCGGAGGGATCGCTCGCCACCACCGCTGGATCCGAACGGGACCTGGATGCCGGCGGCACGCGAGTCGGACACGTCCTCGACCCTCGAACGGGCCGTCCCGCTCCGTTTGCCGGTGCTGTCACCGTGTGGCACGAGCGCGGTCTGGCGGCCGACGCGCTGTCCACGGCGCTCTATGTCATGGGGCCCGAAGAGGGCATGCGGTGGGCCAACAGTCGAAATATCGCCGCCTGTTACCTGATACCGGCGCAAGGGACCGTGCGCATCGAGATGACCGAGGCGTTCCGTCGGACGTTGTCGCCGACGACTACCGAACCTGCATAAGGGGAATCTTCCCCTTATTCGCCTCCACCGCCCTGTGCGCCGCGATCGAGATCTGCGCGGCGGCACCCTCGGCAACCGCCAGGAACGCTCGGCCGGCCGGCGAATCAGGTTCACTGTTGATCAAGGGCACTCCCGCATCGCTCCCCTCGCGTATCGGCTGATACATCGGCACCCGTCCCAGAAACGGCACTTCCATTTCCGCGGCGAGCGCTTCGCCGCCGCCGTGCCCGAAGATGTCGGCTTCGTAATGGCAATTGGTGCACGCGTAGTAGCTCATGTTCTCAACCAGCCCGATTGGCTGAATATTGAGCTTCTGGTACATCCTGATCGCGCGCTTCGTATCCGCCAGCGAGACCTGCTGCGGCGTGGTGACCAGAATCGCCCCCGCGACCGGAACCGTCTGGCTGAGGCTCAGCGCCACATCGCCGGTCCCTGGCGGCATATCGACGATCAGGTAGTCCAGGTCCTTCCACGCCACGTCGCGAAAGAACTGCTGCACGGCACCGTGCAGCATCGGACCGCGCCACATCACGGCCGCGTCATCCTTCGTGAGAAACCCCATCGAGACCACCTGGATCCCGAATTTTTCCGCCGGCACGATCTGCTTCCCGTCTGTCTCCAACTGCGTGCTCAACCCGAGCATGATGGGCACATTGGGCCCGTACATATCTCCGTCGAGGATGCCCACCCGGCTGCCGCACTTGGCGAGCGTCAGGGCCAGGTTCACCGACACGGTCGTCTTGCCAACACCGCCCTTGCCGGCACCGACCGCGATCACGTTCTTGACGCCCGGCAACGGCGTGCGTCCTGTTTCCGGCATCGACACCGACCGCACGTTGGCGGCCATCTGCACCGTCACGTCCACGACGCCTGGCAGGGCGCGAACGGCGGCAGCCGCCTGATCGCGAAGCTGGTCCTTCACCGGACACGCCGGCGTGGTCAGCTCGATCGTGAACGACACACGGCCCGAATCGATCGTGACATCCTTCACGAAGCCAAGCGAGACGATATCCCGACGGAGATCGGGATCGACGACAACCTTCAGCGCGTCGAGCACTGCTGCGTGATCAGGGGTAACAGTCATAGGCAATCCACTATGGTAGCGCGGACTCGGACGGCGGTACGCCCCCCACCTGAAACAGCTCGCGCCCTTCGTGGGTCAGCAGCACCCAGAATGCGTAGACGCCCAGCCCCGTGCCGAACGGAAATACGAGAATGTTGACCAGGCCGAGCCCCAGCATCAGCACACGACCCGCGCCTGCGCGGCGATGCAGCAGCGCAGACGTCCAGATGTGAACCAGGCCCCACAGCAGCGCGAATACGCCGATCGACGCAAAAACCGCGGCGGAGATGCCCGTCGCAAGCAACAGCCGCTCGCTGTCGGCCTGCTCCGAGAGCGCGAGCGCGCCGTCTGCCAGCAGCAACATCGACACCCCAACCAACCCGCCCAGCGCTCCCCACAGCCAGACAAGAATGCCAAGAAGTCGGACGTGACGACCCACAAAGGCCTCTACGTGATGAGCACTCGAAGGTCGACGCGAGTCGGCAGGTTGTGGCGGGGAGTGATGGTGAAGCTGAAGCAGGCACCCTCTGCGACGCCTGCCGGCACCGCGACCTGCACGTGGTGCGATTGAAACACCAGGCCGCTGCCCTGACAGCGGGCACAGCGCTCGGTCCACGCCTCGCCGCGTCCGCCACAGTCGACGCACGTGCAGCGCACCGATACTTCCAGCGGAACGACCGCGCCATCATTCGCTTCTCGGCGTGTGACAGTGACGGCGGCGCTCAGCGCCGCGTATCGCTCTTCCAGGAGAAACGCGCTTCGCATGCGGTCGACCGCTGGCGCGACCGACGGAAAGTCGACGACGACCTCATCGGCGAAGCAGCGAGCCTCGAAACCACGGTCCACGTCGGGAGCAACGGCCACCGAACCCGCGCCGAACGAACGAAACGTCCCACCCCGCATAAGCAAGCGTAACCTTAGGAGCGGTACACGGAGATGTCAATGTCCAACGGACGGCAGCCGCCGAACGACCTGCCGGATGTATGAGCGAGCTCAGCGGCGGAACGAACCGACCGCCCGGGTGGGACTATCGAGCGCCGATCGTCAGCAGGAGTTCCCGACGAATGCCTGCGTCCATATCCTCGAGCTGCAACGGGTTCTCGCACTCATCACAGAGCACCTCGAGCACTGCCGGCCGACCCTCTTCGGACACCTCGACTCGTGAGTCGTCCAGGTGCACAACATGCATTTGAAGCGTCTTCACCAGAAAATTCTGATCGTTTCCGCAGCTTGCGCAAGTCAGCGCCACGCGCGTCTCCTGTTCTGTCGTCAAAAGCCACTCCCTTACTGAACGCCGGCGCGTCCTGACCGATTGATTGTAGGAGATGGATTCCAGGCGGCGCAATGCAGAAGTCACGTGATGCCGGTCTTTTGACCTCCAATTGCGCTGAAAAACGGGCTGCTGGCGCATTCGGGCACCCGCGCAGCGCATTTTCCGAGAAGCGCCCGCGATTTACCTCCCGTCGGCCAGCCGCCGCGGGCGCGCACCAAAAAGGAACGGACCAGCGTCAGCCAGCTGCAGGTGCCTCCGCGTAGACGAGGCGCGCGTCAACCGAGAAGCCCGGGAACAGACGCTCGGCAGCCTTGCGGTAGACCTCCAGCTGAGCCCTGTGCTCGATGCGCGGGCGGCCGGTCTTGAACTCGAGGACGGCGATCTCACTGGGAGCCGTCCGAATCAGACAGTCGATGGTCCCGCGCACACCCACGCCATCCAGATGCGCCGTGAAGGGAACTTCATGGAGCGGCGGGCCGGCCGCGTACAACGCGCGGACATCGCTCCGTCCAGAGATCGCACGGTAGAACTCCACTGCCGCATCGGCCACCTCGGTCGCGGTCCGCTCCACCGAAGCCGCCAACGCCTCGTCCAGCCGGAGCACTCCCGATGCCGCTCGTCGCATCGTCGACGTGTCACCCGACAGATCCAAACCGAAACGCTGGATCATGCGATGCACCAGCGTTCCCACGACGCGGTCAGAATGCCCATGCTCGGCTCGTCGAGCACCCCCGCGCTCGCGCCCCGCTTCAGGCGTCCTCCCCCTCGAAGGGTCGGCACTCGCGACAGCTGGCTGCGATTCATCCGTCACGGGCACCAGCACCGAAAAGTCGTCCGCTGGTTCGACCGGTTGCACCTGCGGCTCAACTACCCGGCCGGCGGCGTCTGGGCCGTTGGAGGCCACATTCTGCGAGGTCCGAGACACACATGTACGAAACCGGTGAACCCTGCCCGATGATGCACGCCACCCCGCACCGCCTGCCGCTGTCTCGAACTGACTCGACAACGATACCGGCAACACTTCGCCGAGACTGCCGCGTGCCATCGACATGCGCCCAGCCTTGAGCACGGTACCGAGATAGAGACGATCGCGAGCGCGCGACAGCGCAACGTAGAGCAGCCGCTTGGTCTCCTCCCGCTCCCTGGTTGCCAGGTCGTCGTCCGCCTCCGATTGAAAATCACCGACGGCGACCGAGCCTCCCTCTCCAGACGGATCAGCCGTCACGCGTACCGGGTCTCGCCTCCCGCCCGTCCCTCTGGCCAGATTGACGACGAAGACGACGGGAAACTCCAGCCCCTTGGCCGCGTGCACGGTCATCAGGTTCACCGCGTCGAGCGCATCGATCGCGGCATTGGCATCGTCGCCCACGGCGAGTCGGCTCAGGTGCGCCGCCAGTCGGGCAAGCGTGCCGAAGCCGCGGTTCTGCGTACGTCGCATCAGTGACCGGATCTTCTTGAGGTTCTCCCGTGCCTGATCGAATCTCGCGCCACGAAGTTCGAAGGCGTAGGCGGACTCGCTGAGGATCTGGTCGACAAGTTCCGCCGCTGGCACCCGATCGACGAGACCACGCCACCTCATGGTTGCCTGACGCGCCTCTTCGAGGACATGGCGATCGTCGACATCGAGCGCCGACAGCCCTGATGGCGGTGCGTCGGCCAGCAGCGCACCCGAGAGATTCGGCGCGAGGCGGCGCAGCGCCTCGTCCGACACGCCAAAGAAGCGAGAACGCATGAGCGCCGCAGCGCACAGATCAGACGCCGGATCCGCCAGGTAGCGGACGAGCGCCAGCACATCCTTGATCTCATCCGCGTCGAAAAACCCGAGGCCTTTGTAGACATACGAACGGACGTTCACGTCGGCGAGCGCAGCCTCAAACTCCCTGTGGCTCTCCCGCGTCCGGAAGAGGATGCCAATGTCGCCCGCGCGGATGGCGCGCGCAACACCGGTCTCGCGGTCGCGGACCGTGGCGCTTGTCGAGATCAGTCTCACGATCTCCGAGGCCGTCATCGCTGCACAGGCCTCAGCCGTCTCGCCGACCACCAACCCGAGCGCCTCGTCCGCATCCGCAACAGCGGCGGCGTCAACCGGAAAGCGGTCCGCGTCGGCATACTCGAACGCGTCCGCGCGGTCGGGCACCTTCTCGATGTCGTGGCACACGTCATTGATGAAAGCCAACAGCGGCGCCGCTGCCCGAAAGCTGCGCGAAATCGTGTGCCGTACCTGGCCGTGCGGACGCAATCCCTGAAGATGCCGCGCCGCCTCACGGAGCACCGACACATCGGCGTCACGAAACCCGTAGATCGATTGCTTACGATCGCCCACGATGAAGATGGACGGCTGGAGCGGGCCGGTGTGCGCCAGTCCGGCACCCTCACCCCATGACTGGATGAGCAGCGACACCAGTTCCCACTGTGCGCGGCTCGTATCCTGAAACTCGTCGACGAGTACGTGGTGATAGCGAGACTCGAGCCGATATCGACTCTGGGCGAAATCGTCCATGCGCCGCAACAACTCCAGCGCTCGCAGCAGGAGATCCGAGAAGTCAAGGATGGCGTGGGCGTCAAGTGTCCGTCGGTACTCTGCTTCCGCAATGCGATACATCCGCCAGATCCCGCGGGAGACCAGCACGTTCAGATCGCAGCGCGCGGCGTCCGACGCTCGCAGCACGGCCGGTGCGTTATCCACGACCCGCTCCTTATGCGCCCGCCAGTCGGATTCAGAGGAGAACGCGACCTTCGGGTACGGAGACATGCGGCGATGCTTCCCGTCCTGCGTCAGAAAATGTTCCCGCGCTCGAGAGAACACCGTCTGCACGACAGCCGGTTCGAGCGGCACCCCCCCCGCGACGGACAGGCGGAGCTGCCGAAGACCGCGGGCCAACAGCAGGAAGGCTGGCGCAGAAGGCCCGGACTCCAGGAAACCCTCGAGCCCCCCTGGCATCGACTCGCAGACGCCGACCAGCGCGGCGGCGGCACGCCGGCTGGCGCTCACCACATTCAGGTCCGCGTCCCCGGCGGACGCAAGATACGTCGACAGGATGCCGGGGGCCACGATTCGCCGCTGCAGCAGACCTGTCAGTCCCGCGCGGGCGCGCCGCTCACCCAGCTGAGAGAACGCCAGTGCCACGTTCTCATCGTTGCGGGCCACAGCCCGGCACGCGCGCAGGGCGCGATCGAGGGCTTCGTCGACCAGTCTTGGAAGCTCGGTCTCATCGGCCACCGAAAAGGCCGGGTCGAGATCGGCCTCGAGGGGGAACTCGCGTAGTAGCGACAGGCAGAACGCATCGATCGTGCTGATGCTGATGTCCCCGGTGCGCTCCCGCAGTTCCAGCCATCTGGCTGGAGTGAACTCCCCACGCTCAGCCGCGGTCCTGAGTGTGCCCATGATCCGCTCGCGCATCTCGGCAGCCGCCTTGCGGGTAAAGGTGATGGCCAGGATGTTTGATGGATCCACACCCGCCCGAAGCAGGTTGATATAGCGATCGACCAGTACGCGGGTCTTCCCGGTACCGGCCGATGCCTCCAGTGCGACGTTGAAACGCGGATTCACGGCGTGGGCGCGCGCGGCATCGTCAACACCGCCCGTCCCGGTCACGGCATCACCGGGGCCGTCGAACGGCAGTGGCAGGCTAGTCGTCGCCAACGTAGTCCTTCCGACAGACTGACGGGTACGCGCAGTACGTGCACATCCTCGTCTCGTGCGGCCGCGGTGGGAACACCCCCTGCTCGATGCCCTCGACCAGTCCGATCGCCCGTGCTCGCGCACTCTCCAGGACCGCATCCCGCTCGGATTCCGATCGCACCACCCGTACGAGCGGCCGCTTTCCGGCGAATACGACATACGCCGCCTCGTCGATCTCCCATGTGCGCCCATCCCGCTCGGCCAGGCGCTCCTGCGCACAGAGCGCGTAGATCGGGGCCTGCAAGGCACGCTTCGGATTGGGGCCGTACCCAGACTTGTAGTCAATCACCCGGAGCCGGTCGCCTTCCAGCAGGTCGATCCTGTCGGCCACGCCCTTGAGCGGAATCCGCCGCCCGCCTGGCACCCCAAGAGAGAAATCGCCCTCGAGGCGGTACTCAAGCCACCGCTCGCGGATCGGCGCCGGCCGCGAGGCCTCGAGCCCGATGACCACATCAACGATCCCGATCGAGACGGCCGTGCCGAACAGCCGGGCACGCTCGAGCGACGCTTCCGCCTGTGAGAAACGTTCGAGCAGCGGGGTCGCCACCTCCTGAAACAGGTCACGCGCTTCGTCCACGTGGTCGACAGAGATCGTTCGGTAGCCTCGTGCATCCCAGGCCTCGAAGAAATGCTGAAAGACCTCGTGCAGAAATCTGCCGCGCGCGCGCGGCGACAGCATCGGCTCGTCCTCGGGCGGCTCCTCCAGCTTCAGGACGTCGGCCGCGAAGAACTTGAACGGGCAGTCTTGATATCGCTCGAGTGCACTGAGGGAGTACGACGAGGCTGTGTGACCGTCCGTGTGCCCAGCCGTCCGCCTGCTCATCGATCTGGTCCGCCGTCCTGCGGCCGCCTGCGCGAACGCACCGAGATGACTCGCCACCACGGGGTCGATGCCGAGTGCTTCGACTTCGAACATGCGCGCCGCGGACGTCGCGGCGGCGCGCGTCTCCAGGCCGGCAGCCGGCAGCAGGTCGATCAGCGGCGACGGCGCCACGACCGCGTCATCTTCCAGCGTGAAGCTCGACACCACGAGGCGCGACGACGGCAGGTGCAGCAGGTCACGAAACCTTGCGCGGACCCCGTCCAGTCGATCGCTTTCGGCCGACCATCCGAGTTCGCGGAGGAGCGCTGGCGGATAAAAGATATTTCGGCGAGGGGTGTCCGGCCACTCGCCATCAACGAGGCCAGCCAGCTGCACGCCGTCAAAGTCTCCGAACCGGGCACTCGCGGCGTCGACCACGTGCACCCCGGCCTCCCCGGTCTTCGGCGCGAATGTGTGGGCCTCGATCCAGCGCCGAATGACCGCCGCGACCTCATCAAATGGCACATCGACGGCATCGAACCGCGCATAGGCCTGGCCAAGACTCGTCAGTACCTCGAGCACCGCGGCGCGGCCACGCAACAGCCTGGGCCGAAGCGCATCATCCAGCCGCGGGAGGCGCTCGTACCGCCGGAGGAAGGCCAGCAACGTGTCGAGATGCTCGGCGCACGGCGCCGGCGCGAGTAGCGACGCCAGCTGATCGGCAACCTCGACCAGTGCTTCGCCAGCCCGAAGGGCACGCCGCCGGCGCCCGCCCGATTCCGCCTCGCGCCACGTCGCGACCAGGCGGCCAAGCGTCTCGAGCTCCCCGAGGTAGCCCGCGTCGCTCAACGCACGGTCAAGGGCGTCAACATCGCGCATGGCGACTGGCGCCTTCGACGCACCAAGCCCGAAGTGGGGCGAACGCAGCAGCGCGGTCGCAGCACGCCGCCCTCCATGGCCCCTGACGAAATCGATGACCAGGTCCAGCGCGGCCGCGTAGGGTTCTGACGCCAGCGGCAGCGCATCGAACATCTGCGACGGAACGCCGCCAGACCTGAGCACCTCGCGCGCCAGATACACATACGGCAACGGACGGTGGACCACGAGTGCCATGCGATCGGGGGACGAGATGGCGTCCGGATCCATCGTGCGCATCTCCTGTCGCACCCAGCGGGCAAACCCGGCGACCTCCTCTTCGCGGTCTCGCGCGACGTGCGTCAATCCGTCGTCAGACGGAACAAGGAGCACCGGGGGCGGAGCCGAGCCATCCGCTTCGGCGCGAGTCTCTTCGATCCCCGGCAGCGCGTCACGGATGCGCTGGTGAAAGGCACCGGCCACGGTCGCGTCGGTCGCCACCACGTCAATGCGCTCGAGGCCGGGCACCTGAGCGAGCAGATTCCAGTCGGCGGGAGACATGCCGTGCGGGTCGGTGGCGTCGTCACCGACGGCGAGCACGACGTGTCTCCAGGGAGCGGTCGCCGGTTCGCTGGCGAGACGCCGTCGACACGCGTGGTCGTCCATCCGGCCCGTCGCCTCTGTGAGGCGCTCGAAGTGTCGAAACGCGCCTCCGAGAAAGCACGTCTGCTGCACGAGTCTTTCGGCTCCCCTGTCCTCGGCGGCACCAGGCTCCAGCGCCCCGAGCGCAAGGCGTTCGAACGTATCGACGCTCTTGAGATTCCAGCGGAGCGCATCATAGAAGCGCACGATCTCGGCGATAAGTCCAGGCCGTAGCCGAAACGGGGGTTCCTGCCCCTCGGCGATGGCGGTCCGGCTCGCCACTCCCGCGATCACCTCGCGCTCGGCGTCGGTCAGTACGCCGATGTGCTGGGGCAACCGCTCACCCAGCCGGGCGACCAGCTCGCCAGGCGTGACCAGGTCTGGCAGCGCAAGCGCGGCATCGGAACGCAGGAGTCTGCTTTCGATCGAGCGCAGCAGGTAGGCGGCGGCTGCGCGTGTGGGCACCACGACCAGCCGATCGCGTATGTCGAAGAGGGACCCCTGACATGCGAGCTCAGCCAGCGTCTGCCGGAACGTCCAGAGGTTCGGCACTCGCACGAGCCGCGTCGTGCGAGGCGTGATCACTGGAGCCGGGGGGGGGCGAGAAAGTCGCTGACCTCGCGCTGCGCGCGCGCGAGCAGCAGCGCGCCGGCCGCTGCGGAAGAGGCTTCGCGTGCCGTCGCATCGCTGGCGACCCGCGCCGCCTGGTACCGTCCGTTCACCGCATGCTCCGCGAAACGCCACGAGTTCACCAACAGGTTGTGCATGGACTCCAGATCACCTGAAGGACGGCGTCGAGCCAACTGTTCGGCCCCACCGCGCAGCCTCGACTGCAGCGCGCGAAGCTCGTCGGGCCCCGGGCCTTCCTGCTGGCGAATGGCCTCGAGCTCTGGACGCAGCTTCGCCAGCTGGAGCAACTTCCCACCCGTTGCGCGCTCATAGTCGCGGTACAACGAACGCCGAATTGTCCATTGATCCTGCAGGAGACGCAGCCGCCTCGCGGCGTCCAGTTGTGACTGGACCGAGGCGCGCAAGGCGCGCACGATCTCCGGTCGCCGCCCACCAAGTCTGGCATCCTCCCGAGGAATGCGCGTCAGGATGCGCTGGACATCGCTGATCCGTGCCCGTTCGGCGCTGCGCCTTGCGTCGTCCATCGTTCGACGAGCCAGCTCAGTGTACTTCGCGTCGATGGCCTGCTCTTCTTGAATTCGCGCCTCGGCGATCCCGCGCAAGCCGGCCGCATCCCGAGCCCCGATCGCAGTCGCGCTTTCGTCCAGCATCAACAGTGCTGTCTGCAGCAACGCGACGCGCTCCGAGGGCCGCTCGGTCAGCGACGCGACCAGCAACATCTGATCGATCTGCTCACGCGGAGACGGCATCGCCGCCATCGGCTCGAGCGCAACATCAGGCGCCATGGCGACCAACGCGACATCAAACGTCGTCATGCCCGCCGCCGCCCGGAGGTCCGAGATCACTTCGTCAAGGAACGCCAGGATCTCGCGCACATCCCGCTGACGATATCCGTAGTGCTGTCGCGGCCACTCCGCCAGCGTGGCTCGCGCCTGCTGAGCGACTTCAATCGCGCGCTCCCGGTTCGTGGTCAGCAGCACTTCGCCAAGCACCCCAGCCACACTGTCGCTCAGGCGCTGAAAATCCTCCTCGGCCCTGGTCTCGACGTACCGCTGATATCGAGCGGACGTCGCATGCTGCTCCGTCCGCGCCCAGTCGATCGCCTCCGTCGGTAGTGTGGCCACCTGCAAGCGGGGCTCTGCGTCACCACCCGTGACCATTGAGAACACCACGCGGTCGCCAAGGCGCGCGTACTCGCCGTAGCTCACGACGCTGCCCCCGTCGGCGAGAAACAGACGGAGCAGCAGGTCGTCGGCCGACGCAACGCCCAGGAGTGGCGCCGCACAGCAGCACACCGCGAGCACACCTATGCGGATCGTCACAACCCTCACAAATCTCCCAGGAAAAGGGCCATTGTAACCCTCCCGCCCGGCGGCAACGCGTCTCGATTCACAGGACCTGTGGAAAACATGTGGATGACACGTGCAAAAACTGTTGAGAAACCGCTACACGAAATTATTTCGTCGGGCGTAGTGTCCGCATCTTGCTACGTGGATGCGGTCTTCGCGTAGCGCTTCGCTTGATCTACCGCGAGCGAAGCGTAAGATCGACGCCGTTCCGCCTTCACGTATCTACACAACAAACTATGACCGTTCATCGCTTTGAAGAGACTATCGGAGGGCGCGCGTACCTCATCGAGGTCATGCACGTCAGTGACCGCTGGCGCGCCCAATTGCTGCGCTCACCAGGGGTTCCGACGGCAATGATGCCATTCTACGGTCCGACACCCGATGAAGCCGCGCGCCAGCTCACCGACTGGCTGACGCTTGCCCATCGACGCCAGGCATCCAGCGTCGCGTAGCAGCCCCCGATCAACGTCTGCCGGGGAAACGCCGATCCGTCGCCGCCCTGTACAGCTTGAGCTGCCGCCGTGCCATCACGACGGCTCGCCGTCGCGTCCGCGCGGCGTGTTACGATCGCAGTCGGCACCCACACCCTGGGCCTGTAGCGCAGTTGGGAGCGCGCCTGAATGGCATTCAGGAGGTCACCGGTTCGATCCCGGTCAGGTCCACCATCTTTTCCCAAGGCGGCCGACCCGCCCCTCGCCTTCGGCTCGTCGTGACAAGCGACGCGCTCCGAGGACTGCGTGAAGCGCACACGCGCAGCAACGAAGACTTGTTACACGCAAAGTCTCGTACCAGTTGCTGGCCGGCCTCTCGGCGGCCGTGGCATTCGGATTCGCCAACCGCGCGTCGCGTCGCTCGTTCGCGGCCCTGGCCGCCGGCCTCGGCGCGTTGTTGTTCGGAGTCGTGATGAGCCGCGCTGTCGTGGCGACCGAGAGCGGCTTGATCGCCTACGGCCACTACGTCGGGGAATAGGACAACGTGGAGGCCTATCATTACCTTGGCGAAGGCCGTAGCACGTCGGTGGCGGTATCCACCCGTGCAGGTGGAGAGCCGCGCAACATGCATGTCGGCGGAAAGGTCGTGGCGTCGAACGACGCGAGAGACATGCGCATCGAGCGTTTGCTGGGCCATGCACCAGGCTTGATCCATCCCGACCCCAAGACCGTTCTGGTCGTTGGTTTCGGGGCCGGTGTGACCGCGGGCTCCTTCGTGACCCATCCGGGGGTGGAGCGCATCGTGATCTGCGAGATCGAGCCGCTCGTTCCTGCCGCGGCCGGGCAGTATTTCATCGCCGAGAACTACGACGTGATCAACGATCCGCGGGTCGAGATCGTCTTCGACGACGCCCGTCATTTCATGGCCACCACGCGTGAGACGTTCGACGTCATCACTTCCGATCCGATCCATCCGTGGGTGCGCGGTGCCGCCTCGCTCTACTCCGTCGAGTACTTCGAGCTCGTCAAGCAGCATCTCAACCCTGGCGGGGTCGCCGCACAATGGGTACCGCTCTACGAGACCAGTGAGGAGGCGGTGAAGAGCCAGATGGGTACGTTCTTCCAGGCGTTTCCAGACGGCACCGTGTGGAACAGCGACGTCGCCGGCAACGGTTACGACGTCGTGATGCTGGGGCAACTGGGCCCGACGACGATCGATGTCGGGGCGCTGGCACAGCGCCTCGCTGCCAACCCGCGAGTTGCCGCGTCGCTTGCCGAGGTCGACCTCGACTCCGCGCAGAGCTTCTTGTTCCAATACCTCGGCCAGGCCCGCGATCTGGCCAGCTGGCTCAGCGACGCCGAGATCAACCGCGATCGAAGCCTTCGCCTGCAGTACCTGGCGGGCCTGTCGCTCGGTCGGTACGATACCAAGCCGATCTTCGACGCCATCGCCCGGTATCGTCGCTACCCGGGTAGCGTGTTTATTGCGCCTCCGGCGCTGGAGGCGGAGTTGCGGCGCGGCTTCTGAGGAGGAGACTGGCCGTCCCTCGCCAGAAGGGGGGCTCCCGCATTTCGCCCTCGGCTCGTCGACAGAGGGGTCACTTCCCGGCCGCGCCCATGGCGCATGATGCCTGAAGGCGACGTGCACACGCTGAATTCGAAGCAGCCGATCGAGCTGACAAACGAAGGGAATCCATGCTTTCCGACTGGACCAACATCATCCTGGCCACCTTCGTGGCCCTAA
>JAQBVV010000195.1 GCA_027622905.1 Acidobacteriota bacterium | reverse complement strand
CGTGTCCGCGCGCCAGGCCACGGCCAATCGCGTCGATCGCCGCCGCCGGCGCGGGATAGTGTCCGCCGGTCCGCTTCGCTGCCTGCCGCCTGGCCAGACCGAGCACGACCCATCGGCCCGGCGGCCTGGCGGCAAGCCACGCCGGAAGGGGTCGTCGAGCCCGCCCGCTCGGTCGCCAGCCCGACGCCAGACGCGAGGCCGCCGCCGCGGCCACGTCACGCAGGATCGACTTCGGGACCACCTCGTCAACCAGACCGGTCCTCAACGCACGTGCCGGCGTCGCAGGCTTCCCGGTCAGAATCATGTCGAGCGCGCCCGGCAGACCGATCAGACGCGGGAGACGCTGGCACCCGCCGGCCGCAGGAATGAGGCCGAGCTGAACTTCCGGTAGCCCGATCCGGGTCGCCGGCGCGTCGGTGGCGACTCGATATCGAGCGGCCATGGCCACCTCGAGGCCGCCGCCGAGACAGGCGCCGTGGATCGCCGCGACCAGCGGCTTGGGGAACCCTGCCACCCGTTCGACCATCTGCTGTCCGCTCCGGGAGAGATCGCGCGCGTCCTCCGCCGTCGCGAGCGCCGCGAACTGATCGATGTCCGCGCCGGCGATGAAGATGTCCTTCTTGCCAGAGATGAGCACGACGGCATCGGTGGTGTCGTCGAAGGCGAGGCGGTCGAGCACTTCGACGAGCTCTTCGCCGACCGCGGTCGTCAGCGTGTTGACGGGCGAGCCCGGCAGGTCGAAGAGGACGACGGCGACTCGCCCGTCCCGCTCGACGGCGAAGGCACTCACTGGGCCCCCTCGAGCACCACGGCCGATCCCAGGCCACCCTGGGCACAGATCGATACGAGGCCGAACCGCACGCCGCGGCGGTGCATCTCGTTGGCGAGCGTCGTGACCAGGCGCCCTCCCGTCGCGCCGAACGGATGGCCGATGGCGATCGACCCGCCCATGACGTTGATGATGTCGGTGTTGACGTTCCAATCCGGCTGTTGGCGAAAGGCCTCGAGATTCGACAGCACCTGCGCGGCGAAGGCTTCGTGCATTTCGATCAGTCCAAGATCGTTCCAACTGATTCCGGCGCGCTGAAGGGCCAGCGGTACGGCGAACCGCGGTCCCATCAGGAGCTGTTCGCCGGGATCGACCGCAGCCAACGCGTGGGACCGGATGTAGGCGAGCGGCGCGCGTCCGGACTCGCGCGCGACATCCTCGGCCATCAGCAACACCACGGACGCGCCGTCGGTCAGCGGCGACGCGTTGGCGGCGGTGACCGAACCGTACTTGCGGTCGAACGCCGGGCGCAGCCCCGCCATCTGCTCGAGGCTCGTGTCCGGACGGACGCCGTTGTCCGTGTCGATCGCCACGCCCGCCGAGACGAACGGCGCGATCTCGGCGGCGAGGCGCCCGTCCTGCGCCGCCGCATGCGCGAGCTGGTGGCTGCGAAGCGCCCAGGCGTCCTGGTCGCTCCGCGCGATCCGGTTTTCCTTCGCCATCTTCTCGGCCGACTGGCCCATCGTCAGTCCCGTGGACGGTTCGGCGATAGCCGGCGCGACGGGCGCCAGATCCCACGGCCGGAGGCGGGCGATCAGACGCAGGCGGTCGCCGATGGATCTGGCGCGACCGAGCGCCACGAGCGTGTCGCTCAGGCGCTTCCCGAGCAGGATCGGCACGTTCGACAACGACTCGGCACCCCCGGCGATCGCCACGTCTGCGTAGCCGAGCGCGATCCGGTCGGCCGCGTCCGTGATCGCCTGCGCAGCGGACGCGCAGGCTTCGTTGACCGAAAAGGCGGGTACGGTCCTGGGAAACTGCGGCAGGAGGGAGACCTCCCGCGCCAGGTTGGGGGCGAGGGGCGACTGCACCACCTGGCCCATGACGACGAGATCGACATCGGAGCCGACCATCTCCGAGCGGGCGAGAAGTTCCACCGTGGCATGTCGCGCGAGGTCAACGGCAGAGACGTCGTTGAACTCCGTGTTCGCCCTGCAGAACGGCGTGCGACATCCGGAGACGATGGCGACTCGCCTGTTCCGCGACGTCCCGTTCATGTGGCCATGCTCATGCCGCGGGCGCGCGGCAGGTGTGACCGGACGTATCGGCTATTGCTGATTGGCATCCTCCGTCATGACATTGACGCGGATCGGAGTCCAGGCCATCCCGTCCGGCCCTTCGTGATTCGTGACGAGCATTTCCGCTGCACCCATCGCATCCAGATTGAATATCTTGATGGTGCCGGCGCCTGGATCGCTCGCGAACGCCAGGCCGCCCTGTATGAGCACGCCAAAGTTCCCGGCCTGCGGCTGCCCGTCGCGAAGCGGGACTTCCGCCACCATCGCCCTGGACTCGAGATCGTAGAGTCGCAGGTACTGGGAGACCTGCTCCGAACTGGTCCCGTTGGGCACGATCGCGCGCCTGTCGGGCCCCATGTCGATCCGCCCGGCGAAGGGCCGAGCGTTGATGGTCGCGACGATCTCCAGGGATTCCGTATCGACGATCGAGATGGACTCAGCCTGCCGATTGATGACCCAGACCTCCCGTCCATCCGGCGTCACGTCCAGGCCTTCCGCGCCGGACCAGGTATCGATGACCACCGGCGGGCGCTCCTCGTCGAGAAAGATCACCGACAACGTGCCCTGCGCGCCCCGGCTGGTCACGTACGCACGCGAACCGTCAGGACTCAGACGCACCATGTGTCCCTCACGTCCACCGGTTGGATACGTGCGGACCACGGCTTTCGTCTCCAGGTCAACCAACGCGAGTTGATCGGCGTCCTCCATCGTGACCACGGCGCGTTGGCCGTCCGGCAGGAACAGCGCCGTGTGAGGCCGGGAGTTCGCACCGAGATCGATACGCGCCAGGACGCGGGCGCTTTCCACGTCGATCAGGATCAGGTGGCGTCCACGGTTGCTGTCCGGCCCGTACTCCGTCGTGAGGGCCAGCCGCCCGTCGGGCGACACCGACACCTCGTGTGGAATCATCGGTCCCACCGGCACTCGCGCGATCTCCACCCTGGTGGCCAGGTCGATGAAGGAGATGCTGCCCCCAGTTCTGTTTGCGACGAGCAACGTCCCGTCGCTCGCCATGGCGCTGGAACCGAGAAGCCACACGCCAAGCCACACCCACAACAGGCGGAAGATCAGTTTGCTCACGACTCGTCCTCCCTTCAACGTCGCACACCGTCCACGATAATCCGCGCCAGGCGGGCCTTCAGGAGGTCCTGTTCCGCATGAGGCAGGTCCAAGTCAGCAAAGACGTTGCCGCTGCTCTTATCACGATCGATGGTTGTCTTCTTGCGAGGCACGTCAGTCGTGCCGGTGTCGTGACAATGTTCAGTTCGCGGCCGCCGCTGCCATCTTCGGGAGTGCTTTCACTCGTGGTCGCCGACCGCGGGCGCGCAGCGCGTGCCACAGGTCCCATTTGGCCTGTAGCGTCAGCCAGATCTGCGCGTCCCAGCGCGTCAGTGCCTCCAGGAGAAGCGCGGTGTCGGCGCTGACAGCGCGGCGACCCTTGACAATGCTGTTCAGCCGCTGGAACGGAACACCCATCCGCCGGGCCGCCTCAACCTGCGACACGCCGAGCGGCTCGAGAAACTCCCGCAGTAGCATCTCGCCGGGATGGGTGGGCGGACGATGAGTCGGCAGCATCGCAATCTCCTCAGTGATAGTCCGTGCAGCGTACGTCGAAGGCGTGCTCGCCCTCGAACCGGAAGATGACCCGGTATTGATCGTTCACGCGAATCGCATAGAACCCGGCCAGTTCGTCCACCAACGCATGAAGCTGATTCCCCGGTGGAACTCTCAGGGCATCGAGCCTCGCGACTGAATCAATCTGGTCCAGCTTCCGTTGAATGACCGGCCAGATCACTCGCGGAATCCGTCTGGCCGCTTTGCTGTTCACGCCGTTCCAGATATCTCTGGTCGTGTCGTCAGCGAGCGACCGGATCATTTAACGAATACTGTAGCACACGTAGCGTGCTACGCGAATTGGCGCGCCCGGCAGGGCTCGAACCTGCGCGCCCCGGGCTTAGAAGCTCAGCGGTCACCCGGGTTCTATCACACTGAGCTACGCGCGTACCGCTTGCCTTCGCCGCTAACTCCCTGTCTTTTCGGAAACTTACCGCAATCACCCACCAGTGACGCTCCAGCGCATCGCGCGGTCCTCAGGCGGCCACAATCACCGACACCGCGCCGTGCGGCTTCCGCGTCCTTCGAACTCTGATCTCCACGTCATGGCCAAGCGCGGTCAGGAAATCCATGAGCCGTTCTACCGAGAAATTCCCGCTCCGATTGCGCATTAACAGAGATACCTGAGGCTGGCGAATGCCAAGCACCTCACCGGCCTGCGATTGCGTCAGTTTGCGGGCTTTCACGATGCGGTAAATCTGCAGCGCTAGCCGGGCCTTCAGGAGTTCCTGTTCCGCATGAGGCACGTCAAGGTCGGCAAAGACGTTGCCGCTGCTCTTCTCGTGATCGATGGTTGTCTTCTTGCGAGGCACGTCAGTCCTGCCTTTCCCGGTGAAACCGCTCGGCGTCCGCTAGCCTGCGGCGAATCAAGTCCATTTCCAATTTCGGAGTGGCGATGCCGCTCTTCGACTTCTTCTGGAAGGCATGCAGCACGTACACCGCGTCCTCGAACCGTGCGGTGTATACCGCGCGGTACGCATTCGTGTCGTAGCGGTCGACAATTTCCATGACCCGCGCACCGCCGAATCCCTTCAACGGCTTGGCTGCCGGGTCGGTCTCACCGCACTGCGCCGCATACAGCGCCTGACCGAGGTCTCGTCGAACGGCCTCTGGAAAGCTCTTGAGATCGGCGCGCGACGTTCCGACCCAGACAAGGGCACGAGGGTATGGAGCGCCGTCCATCTATATAAATATACGTATTTAGTTATAAATGGTCAATGCGATGTGCAAGCGAGCGGCTGCAGTTCTTCCAGTTTGAGCACTCTCTGCCAGAAGACAGCTGACCGTGTCCGCTTCCGAGATTCCCACTGATACACAACGGCCTTACCAGCCGCGCCCACACGGCGCGCCAGCGCATCCTGGGACAGGCCAAGACGGCGACGAAGGATTCTCAGCCGCTGGTGATAGTTCGGCGGTACGGCAGGAAGGGGTACCGGACAAATCGCATGACCGGCAAACAGTCGATAGTGAGTATCCATGAATCGCGCGCCGGCCACACGGGTGGCGCGCCGGACTGGCCGGCCAAACACGGACCTCGACGAGAACTGGTACGTCGAGACGTCCGGTTCTCGCGGCAGCCCTCAGGGTCCGCTGGTGCTCTCCGAGTTCACGAGCGAGTTGATCGCGCGACAAGAGTTCGGTATCTCGCGGCCGGTCGGCCACAACCTTTCGCGCTCGTTGCAGGATGTTCGCAGGCGGTGGCCGTTCGCCTGAAGAATTCTCGATCGCGAGAATCCGAGAATTCTTTAGGAAATGGCGCGCCCGGCAGGGCTCGAACCTGCGACCCCCGGCTTAGAAGGCCGGTGCTCTATCCAACTGAGCTACGGGCGCGTATGGATGACA
>JAQBVV010000194.1 GCA_027622905.1 Acidobacteriota bacterium | reverse complement strand
CGCGGGAGCGCCCGACCTGGTTCTCCCACAGACGGGACTGACTCTCGTGCCAGCCGAGACTAAGCGCTTCGGCTGCCGGCTGCCCCAGGCGCTCGGCTTTGGGAAGCCCCTGCTCGTACAAGCCGTGCCCGGCCTCGTGCATCGTCGATCCGAGCGAGTCGAGGAACCCGTCATCGCGGTACCGTGTGGTGATCCGGGTGTCGCCCGGTCCCAGTCCTGTTGAAAACGGGTGCGTGGAGATATCGATCCGGCCGGCCGTCAAGTCGAAACCGATTTGCGTGAGCACCGTGTGGTTGAACGCGTGCTGCCTGGCCTGCGGGAGCGGCATCCGCTCGAGTCTCGGATCGATGCGATCGGGGGATGCCGCGATCGCGGCGATCAGCGACTGGAGTCCTTCGCGAAGCGGCCCGAACAACTGTTCGATATCGGCGCTGCGCATGCCCGGCTCGTAATCCTCGATCAGCGCGTCGTACAACTCGCCGCCCGCGGGTGCTCCGTAACACTCGGCCTTCTGGCGCTGGAGGGTCAGCTGTTTCTCGAGCCACGGCGCAAAGTCGGCGAACGCATCGTGTTCGCGCGCCAGCTTCCAGGCTTCCATCGCCAGCGAACTCGTCTCGCTGATCTCGGCCACCAGCGCGGTTGGCAGCGTGCGCGCGCGGTCGTAGTCGCGCCGGATGTCGCGGAGGTTCGCGGCAACGGCCGGGTCGCCGATCAGGGTCGCGTCTGCCTCGCATGCGGCGATCAGATCGCCGACAGCGGGGTCGGTGATCTTCTCGTGGACCAGGGACGAGACGACCGCGAGCTGCTCGGCCCGGAACGGCGCCGCGCTGCGCGGCATCATCGTCTCCTGATCCCAGGAGGCCAGCTCGCCAACCGCACCCAGGGTGGCAATCTCGCGCAGCCGGCGCGTCAGTGTCGTGTAGTGGTTATTCACAGGGTCGCCTCTCGACTGTCGCGGTGCTTCGGCTCGCTCGTGCGAAAAAAAAGGAACCAGCCACACCCTGGCGACTGGTTCCAGTGTCGTGGTCGGGTGAATGCTACTTCGTACCCGCCGTCAGCGGTGCGAACAGTGACAAGTCGATGATGGCGGCCATCTTCTGGTAGCCGGCGTCGTTCGGGTGCAGCCAGTCGCCCGACTGGAGCGCCGCCTGCAGCTTCGACGGACGCGCCGGATCCCGCATGACCGCGTCAAAGTCGATCACGCCGTCGTAGGCGCCGCTTGTGCGTATCCACTCGTTGAGCGCCACCCGCGCGGCCTCGCTCGTCGGATTGAAGCCGTTGCCACCTTCGCCGTCGCGCTCGAGCGGCAGGATCGTGCCGCCGATGATCCGCAGTCCCTGCGCATGCGCACGCTCGATGATCTGCTTGTGCCCCATGATCAGCTCCTCGACGGGTGGGGCTCCGTCGTTTCGAAGATCGTTGATGCCCTCGGTGAAGATCACATAGGCCACGCCGGTCTGCGCGAGCACGTCGCGGTCGAACCGGTTGGACGCGCTGTTGGGTCGATTGCCGATCACCCGATTTCCGGGAATCCCGACATTGACGACGCCCATCCTGATGTTCGCATCGGCGAGGCGCGTGGCGAGCAGATCCGGCCAGCGGCCGTAGGCGTCGGTGGTCGAGCCGTTGCCGTCGGTGATCGAATCACCGAGGGCGACGATCGTCCCGGCTTCGGCGGGTGCCATGACCTCCACGCGCGAGAGGAACCACCAGGCCTCGGTGTCGGTCGCGACCGGAAACGTGGCCGCGCCGGCGTGGTTGCCGGTCGTCGAGACGTAGTTGGTCTGGCGTGCACCGTCTGTCGTGAGCGGAGACAGCGACGAGGCCGTATCGCCCGGCAGGTACAGGTCGATGGCGAGATCCGCCAGTGACGGCACGGTCAACGCCACCGGGTCGCTGATCATGACGGCGCCGGCCGCGATCCGCGCGGTTGGTTTGCCGTCGAACAGGAGCGGACGATTCGAGTTCGGGACGATCGTGGAACCCGCATTGCGAAGCGCTACCTGCGCCGCCCCGACGACCAGCGTCTCGGTGCCGTAGACGTTGCTGAGGACCACGCGAATACGGTCGCCACCGGCGCTGACGCGCACACTCTCCCGGACTGTCTGATTGTTGAACTCCAGCCGTGGCGCAGGTGGACCACCGCCGCGCCCTGGGCCCTGCGGACCCTGGTCCCGGGGAACCACCGCGGTGCCCCATGTGCTGATCCAGTGGTCGCCGTTGCCGGCCTGCGACGACAGCCCGGGCTGAACGGCGACGAGTGATGCCGCGACCGCGACACACACCGCGATACGCAATGTGAGACGACCCAATCGTGAAGTCATACATCTGCTCCTCTGGGCGCGTCGGTGACGGTCTCGCCGCAGACGCGCCTGTCGCTGCGCGGGAACAAGTACGACAACCGCATTCCCTACGACGCCCGCTACACGGGCGGTTCGGACCGGACCCCGGCCTCAGCGATCGGCGTGAATCGCCGGAGCCGGCAGGTGTTTTCCAACCTGACGCAGGTCATCGGGAGCCGCGCGGTCAATCAGGTCAAGGCGGGCTACAACCAGTTCCACTGGAACCAGTATCCGCACGTCAAGAACTCCAACAGCCTGGTCGGGCAGTTGTCGGGATTGGGCGCGCCGGTGATTCAGCTGACGGGGCTGACGCTGGGGCAGACGCACGCGATCACGCCGCAGGACATCGGCCAGGACCTCTGGTCGATTCGCGACGATTTCGCGACGTCGTTCAATCGTGGCGGCCGGCACGACGTTCGCCTGGGCACCGAGTACATCCACGATTTCACGTTCGAGACCGTGTGTCAGAACTGCATGGGCACGCTCGACCTCCGCGGCGGGCCGATTCCGGCGAACCTCGAGGAGCTGATTCCCAACGTGCATGACGTGTCCACGTGGAACCTGGGGGCGCTGAATGCCTTGGCCCGGTCCTATACGCGGAACATCGCCATGACGTCATCGCCGTACTCACGGCCGTCCGGCAGTGGCGGCTTCACGGAGTACGCGCCGCGCGAAGTGGTGGCGCTGTGGGCGCAGGACGATTGGGCGATGTCCGATCGATTCACGCTGAACCTGGGCCTGCGCTACGACGTGACGATCGGGGCGTTCGTGAACTGGGTGGACTTCCCGCCGTTTCTCACCGGGAACCGGCCGAACGACACGAACAACTTCGCGCCGCGGGTCGGGTTCGCCTACAGCCTGGACGACCGGACGGTCCTGCGCGGTGGCGCCGGCAAGTATTTCGGGGAGATCACGTCGCAGCCGGCGATCTTCACGTTGCGCTACGTCCAGCAGATTCAGCCGCAGATCCTGCCCGACGGACGGGCCGACTTCGTCACCAACCCGTTCAACGGGCCGGCGCCGACCTACGACGAAGCATTGGCGCTGACCTGCGCGCAGGTGGCGAACCCGTTGTCGCGGACGTGTATCCGCCCGAACCTGCAGAACTTCGCGGCCGACGACCTGGAGCAGCCGTATAGCTATCAGGCGTCGGTCGGCGTGCAACGGCAGGTCGCGGCCACGATGTCAGTCGAGGCCGACTATGTGTTCAGCGACGTGCGGAACGAACTGGGTGCGCGGAACATCAACATCGCCTACAACCAGGCCACAGGGTTGCCGTATCCGGTCCTCGGGGGTGGCGTGGACTTCAGCAAGCGGGTGTATCCGGAATGGGGCACGACGGCGGTCAATCGGGCCGACAACGATACGAGGAGTCACTCTTTGCAGACGTCGTTCACGCGCCGGATGGCGAACCGGTGGCAGGCGTCGGCGACCTACACGCTGTCGGCGGAGTGGAACTTCGACCAGCTGCCGCTGAATCCAGGCTGCCAGTACCCGATGACGATCGCAGCATCGGGTGCGGCGGTCTGCAACGTGCCGGTGACGCTGCCGAAGGACATCGCGGAGAACGACTGGTACCGGACCGGGGCCCAGCGTCAGCGGGCGACGTTCAACGGCATCTACGACGCCGGCTACGGATTCCAGTTGAGCGGTCTGTACATCTACGGCGACAACGGCAAGGCGACGCCGCAGGCCGGGGTGGACCCGCGGGGGATCGGCAACAACAACGGCCGGTTGCGGGCTGACGGCTCGCTCATCGAGCGCAACAGCCTCAACCTGCCGTCGCTGCATCGCGTGGACCTGCGCCTGCAGCGGCGCTTCGCGCTCGGGTCGGGCGCGAGCCTCGACGGTATCTTCGAGATGTTCAACGTGTTCAACCGGGTCAACTTCGAGTCGCTGCAGCTCAACGAGCGCAACTCGCGCTTTGGCCTGCCGAACCAGAGTTCAAGTGTCGCCTACGCGCCGCGTATGCTGCAGCTCGGGTTCCGGGCCGCGTTCTAGCGCATTCAGGTGTTGTCGCGAGCGGGCCGCCGCTCGCGATGCAGCCATGTCATCCCAGGGCACCGGGGTCGCGTGGGCGGCCCCGACGCCCTGCGTGTCGAGTCCCGCCCTGCCCCCGGCCCGTCGAAGGACGGGCGCCGCTATATATTCATATTCGAATGCATATTCCTGGCGATTCCTAGCGGGGGTCGCGGGCGCGCAGCTCCTCGAGCAGTCTCATGATCGGTTCGCCGTCCAGACTGGGCGGCACATGGCCCTCGCCAGGCAGCACGGTCGTCTCGACCGAAATTTCCAGACTCTTCAACCGCTGCTCGGTGTCCTGCATCACCCGGACCCATTCAGTGTCGCGACCACCGGCAAACATTCTTACCGGGATGCCCTGCAGATTGGCAAGCCTGGCGACGTCTGCTTCGGTCGGCGGTCCGCCTGGCAGGACCACCAGTGACCTGACACGAGCCGGGTGCGCCAGTGCGACGTGAAACGCGGTCCGGCCTCCGTTGCTCCAGCCGGCGACGTGGAACGTGCCACCCTCGATCCGGAACTCGGACGCGATCCGATCCAGCAACGTGGGGATCAGCGCGTCCCCCCCGCGATGGAAGATCTGTCCACCGGGCGCGGCGGGGCTGACCACGATCCATCCGCGCCGTGATGCCTGCGGTCCCCAGTAGCGGTCGAAGCCCGCGTCCACCATCGGTTCGGTCTGCGGTCCGGGCGGGAACGCCAGCAAGGCGGGGTAGGTTTGCGATGGATCGAAATCATCCGGCAGCGCGAGTGCGTAGCGCAGGGCTCCCTCCGCGGTGCGGAGTTCGCGGTACTCGTGACCGCCACCCGCCCGCTGTGGCGCAGCCGACCCAGCCGCGTGCAGGCCGGTCAGGCCGGCCAGGTCAGCGAAGCCAGCCAAGCCAGCCAAGCCAGCCAATCCAGCGAAGCCGGCCGAGCCGGCCAGGCCCACCAGCAGCGCCATCACGCCGAGTGTGCTGCGCCAGCCTGCTGTGCCTGTCTGGTGCATCCCGATATGTCGTTGCGCCATGTGTCGTTCCTCTGATTCTTATGTTGTCACCGCCGCGTTGAGCGCCGTGGCTGGCACAGTGGTGAGCACTGCCCTCGCCATCCCAAGGGCTCCGGCCAGAATAAGGTTGCCACCTTGGCCACCGATGCATCCCACCGGGCTGCGTTGCTCTTCGCTTGCATACGCCGAGTATGCGCGCTCTTCG
>JAQBVV010000193.1 GCA_027622905.1 Acidobacteriota bacterium | reverse complement strand
GCCAGACCTATACCCGGATCCGCGACGCACTCGCTAATGTCGCCTGAGTTTTTGTCACATCAGGGTTAGAAGAACGCCTTCAGCATAACATGGAAGTCCGCCGCCGCCATCGAAGAAACGTGGGCGGCAACGGCCCTTTGCTATGATTCGAAGCCCCCATGTTCTCTGGAACTGCGTGACATGACATGAGCCATCCTCGGTGGGATCCGGCCGAGCTCGAACTCGGAGAGCTGGAGTCGGCGCTCGGCGCGCGGGGCGTCGAGCCCTTCCACGCCCGCCAGCTCTACCGCTGGATACACAAGCGCGGCGTGACCGACATCGACCTCATGACAGACCTGTCGCTGGCTCTGCGTGCGGCGATCAAGACCGACTGCGTCGTGTCAACACCGAGGGTGGTTGGCGACGAGTCCTCCGTCGACGGGACGCGGAAGTTCACCCTGGAGTTTAGCGACGCACGGCGCGTCGAGTCGGTCTTCATCCCCGACACACCAGCCATGACGTTCTGTGTCTCCACCCAGGTGGGATGCGCGATGGCGTGCGGCTTCTGCCTGACCGGTCGGATGGGCCTGGTCAGGCACTTGACCGCCGGGGAGATTGCTGGACAGGTCCGGGTGCTCGCTGCGGCGACCGGTCTGCTCGACCGATCGTTCAACATCGTCCTGATGGGCATGGGCGAGCCGCTCCATAACTACGACAACACGATGAAAGCGCTGCGCATCCTGCACTCCGACTGCGGCTTGGCTGTGTCACCCCGCCGCGTCACGCTATCGACCGTCGGTATCATCCCCGCTCTTCAGCGCCTCGCGGACGAGCCATTCATGCCCAATCTGGCGGTCTCGCTTCACGCCACCACGGACGAACAACGCTCGGCACTGGTGCCACCGAATCGCCGCTACCCCCTGGTCGAACTTCTGGACGCGTGCCGACGGTTTCCGCTGAAGAAGAGAAGCCGCATCACCTTTGAGTACGTCCTGCTGAACGACGTCAACGACACCCCCGAGGACGCGCACCGGCTTGCCACGCTGCTCAACGGCATCAAATCGAAGGTGAATCTGCTGCCCCTCAATCCGGCGCCCGGCATCCCGTATGACCGGCCCGACGACGACCGCGTCGACCGCTTCGCGAGAATTCTCGTCGATCGCGGGGTGAACGTGTCCGTGAGGAAGAGTCGCGGTCGGGATATCCGAGCCGCGTGCGGGCAGTTGATCGTGGAGGGTGGGAGCCAGCGATCGGCGGCGCAACAGATGGCTCTGCTCCTGCGCTGACCCAGCCGGGGTGCCTACTGGATTCCAGCGACCGTCGCCTCGCGCTCCCCATCGACCCGTGCGCTCACCCACTGGTTCCTCGGCTGGGGTCGGTCGAGCCGAAGCTTCAGGTAGTTACCCGTCACGATAACCCGACCGTCGTCCAGGCTCAGGCCCCGCACCGTTTTCCCGATCTGTGATTCCCGAAAGCGCCGAGCCATCCGCTCGCCGATCGCCCGCACTTCGCGCCCTCGCTCGCGTATCTCTCGGCCGTCGACCTTGGGAAACAACCGGGACGCTGCCGTGTCAGGCCTGTCCGAGTAGGGGAACACGTGCAGATGGGTCACCGGGAGTTCATCAAGTACGGCTCGCATCTCCGCGAAGTGCGAGGACGTCTCCCCCGGGAACCCGACGATGATGTCGGAGCCAATCGATGCATCCGGCAGCGCCGTCTTGATGCGATCAACCAGACTCCGATAGAAAGACACCGTGTAGGGTCGCCGCATCGCACGGAGCATCGCGTCCGACCCGTGCTGCAGAGGAAGGTGAAAGTGCGGAGCAATCCGTGGAGAGCACGACACGATCTCGACGATCTCCGGTGAGCAATCCATCGGCTCGAGCGAGCTCACGCGAAAAAGCACATCGGCCGGCCAGTCACCGAGCCTCCGCATCAACGCGGCCAGCGACGAACCCTCGGCACGATCTCGACCGTACGACCCCAGGTGCACCCCGGTAATCACGATCTCTTTGTATCCGGCGTCGACGGCTCGCCCCACGTCGCGCACGACATCCTTCAGCGCATGCGACCGACCCAGGCCCCTGGTGCTTGGAATGATGCAGTAGCTGCACGCCTCGTCGCATCCCGTTTGCACACGAAGCGTCAGCGCCGTGCGTCCCGCGGTACCCGGCACCAGCGCATGTCCACAGGGGCCGTCGCCGCCCGCAAAACGCTCCGCAGTCGTCAGACCGAACTCCTCGGCCACGGCGTCAACGATCGTGTCCTTGTCGGAGTTGCCCACGACCCGAAAGACGTTCGGCAGCGAGGCAACCTCTTCCGGCCGTCGCGTGGCGTAGCATCCCGTCACCACGACGCGCGCCGCGGAGTTCGAGCGGGCGATACGGCGGATCGTCTGGCGCGCCCCCTGGTCGGCACTGCCTGTCACCGAGCAGGTGTTGACAAACACCACGTCTGCCAGGTCGGGAGACGCCGCAGTGCCCCCCCGCGCACGCATGCCAGCCTCGATGGCAAGCGACTCTGCCTGATTGACGCGGCAGCCAAACGTCACGACGGCGAATGTCGTGGGGTCAGAACCCGGCAAGTGCCTTCCGCCCTATGTCGGTGCGCAGCTGCATGCCATCGAAGTGGATATGAGCGGCAGCCTGATACGCCACGTCAATGGCCTCGCGGTATCCGGGTCCACGGCCCACCACGGTCAGCACTCTCCCTCCCGCCGTCACCAGATGTTCATCCTGGAGAGCCGTTCCCGCATGGAAGACCAGGGCCCCCTCGACGGCCGACGCCGCAGCCACCCCGGTGATCACACCGCCGACCCGAGCCGACTCCGGGTACCCGGGTGTCGCCAGCACCACGCCCACGTGGGGCTCGTCCCGAAAGCGTGCCGGGCGAGTCGGCAACGCACCTTCCGCTGCGGAAGCCAGTAGCCACGACAGGTCCTCATCCAGTCTCGGCAGAACGACCTGCGCCTCGGGATCACCGAACCGGACGTTGAACTCGACGACCTTGGGTCCGGTCGACGTGAGCATCAGGCCGACGTACAGAAATCCTCGGAACGGGTAGCCCTCGCGCTCCATGCCCTCGAGTACCGGGCGAACGATCTCGTCGAGCACACGGCGCTCAACCGCCGGCGTCATCCGCGGACTTGGCGCGAACGCGCCCATACCGCCGGTGTTGGCGCCGCGGTCGCCGTCGAAGATGCGCTTGTGATCCTGCGCCGAGGACAATGGCAGGCACGCCGTGCCATCGGCAAGCACGAAATACGACGCCTCCTCACCGACAAGAAACTCTTCCAGGACAAGGCGATCCCCCGCCGCACCGAACCGACGATCCACCATCATCGCGCGCACGGCGTCGTCAGCTGCCGCGCGGTCTTCGGCGATCACGACTCCCTTGCCAGCGGCGAGTCCGTCAGCTTTGAGCACGACCGGGTAGCCGAATTCGTCCGACGCGAGAGCGGCGTAGGCTGCATCCGCCGAGTCGCACGACAGAAAACGCGACGTTGGTATGCGATGCCGCTCCATGAACGCTTTCGCGAACGCCTTGCTCGACTCGAGCGCCGCGGCCGACTTGGACGGACCGACGATCGCGCGTCCCTCGTCGGAAAACAGATCCACGACGCCGAGGCTCAGGGGCAGTTCCGGGCCAACGACAGTCAGGTCCACTGCTTCTCGCACCGCGATCTCAAGCAGGGCTGCGGGGTCGGCGGCGTCCGCGGACACGCAGCGTGCATGGGCGGCAATGCCGGGGTTCCCAGGCGCACACAGCACTTCGGACACACCATGCTCCCGCCCGAGCTTCCAGGCCATGACGTGTTCCCTGGCACCACCCCCGACAACGAGTATTTTCATAGGTGTAGAGCTAAGTATCTGCTGGACAATGCTTTAGGTGAGTCACGCGGACGCTCCACCGACCGGGGCGAGGCGGAAAGCGACGCGTACCGGCAGACGAGCGAGGGGCGATTTGGTGGTCCGAACCGACAAGACGGACTGTCGAGCCTTCTACTCCCCTGCGGCTGTGATAGCCTAGCATATTCGGCACTTTTGAATGGCCATCACAGGGACGACCTGTACGGGTGAGGGGGTGTTTCAACGCGTGGCTGAAGTCAAGATCCAGGAAGGCGAGTCGATCGAGAGTGCGCTCCGTCGCTTCAAGCGGAAAGTACAACAGGAAGACATCGTCAAAGACATCAAGAAGCATTCCTTCTATCTCAAACCGGGTGACAAGCGACGGGCCAAGCAGGAGCTCGCTCGAAAGCGAAGCCGTAAGAAGATCCGACGAGAAGTCGAGTAGCTCCGAGGGTGGTCTCTATCCGCGCGATGAACGGTCGCGGCAGGGGACCCAGGACAGGGCCAGGCCACGAGCCTGGCCTGGTTCGGTATGCTAGAATCGCGGCCTTTGCGGCTGTGTTCGACAGTCGAACCGAAAAGGACGGTTATGCAGATTGAGGAGCGGGAAGCCGGGGATGTCACCATCCTGGACCTGAAGGGCAAGATGACGCTCGGCGAGGGCGACGTCATTCTGAAGGACAAGGTCAACAGCCTGGCATTGTCGGGAAAGAAACAGGTGCTGCTGAACCTGGCGGAAGTCCCGTACATCGATAGCGCCGGCCTCGGCGAGATCGTTCGAACCTATACGACGATGAGCCGCCAGGGTGGCAGCTTGAAGCTCCTCAGCCTCACGAAGCGTATCACTGACCTCCTCTCCATCACGAAGCTCTTGACGGTATTTGAGACCTACGAGAACGAAGCCGAGGCAGTCCGAAGCTTCTCCTCCGCCGGCGACTAACGGGCGCGCTGTGATGGCGCGCACCTCGCCTTCCCCGGACGGCGTGCCTCCCGCCGTGGCGTCCGCGGCCATCCCGCGACCCACTCTCGGGCTTGTGGTCACCTCGCTCCGTCCGGAGCAGTGGACCAAGAACCTCATCCTCTTTGCAGGTCTGATCTTCGGAGGCCGCCTCCTTGAGATCGATGCGGTGCTGTCGGCAACCGCCGCCTTCGTGCTGTTCTGTGGCCTATCCGGCGCCGTCTATCTCTTCAACGACGTCTGGGACCGGGACTCGGACCGACGCCATCCGCTCAAACGAGAACGCCCCGTTGCGGCCGGTACGCTGGCGACCTCCACCGCGCTCGCGGTCGCCGCCGCGCTCGGAGGAGGAGCGGTATCTGCCGCGTTCTGGCTCAGTGTTCCTTTCGGTGCTGCCGCTGCCGCCTACTGCCTGTTGCTGGTTACCTACTCGACAGCGCTGAAACACGTCGTGATCATCGACGTCCTGACGATCTCCGGGGGATTTGTGCTTCGCGCAATCGCAGGTGCCCTTGCGGTGGATGTCCCGATCGGAACGTGGCTCCTGACCTGCACGAGCCTCCTGGCCATGTTTCTCGCGCTCAGCAAACGTCGGCACGAACTCGCGCTCCTCGGGGAGGCCGCCGTGGATCACCGACGGACTCTCGTCGAGTACAGCCCCTACCTGCTCGACCAGATGATCTCGGTTGTCACCGCATCGACGCTCATCGCCTACGCCACGTTCGCCTTCAGCGTCGACACCGCCCGGCGGCTGGGCACGCCGCATCTGGGCG
>JAQBVV010000192.1 GCA_027622905.1 Acidobacteriota bacterium | reverse complement strand
GTTTGCCGCGCCGGCGCGTAGCGGAATCATCGACATGTCACAGACGATTACTCGGACACGCTCCTAGCCGCCTGTCGGCGAGTCAGAACGTCAAGACGCCCCGAGGGTTTCGGCCACGAAGGCGTTCCACACGCCTTTGCCGCGTTCGAACAATCTCAGGATGCGGGGGCTTGTTCTGAACTCAGCGAGAATCTGGGCCTGGCGGCTCGATCGCTGATCCTGCAGGACGAAGGCGAGCGTGGTGGCCATCACCGTCCCCTCTTCGGTCTTCGTGGCTGCAAATCGTTTCTGGAAGTCGCGCAGCACCGCGTCAAACGCCCTGGCGTCCCACTCCCCGAGAGGCACGTCGAGCTGCATGAACTCATTCAGGAGTGCCACGTACCCTTCGCTTGGCGGTCGATGCCAGAAGGAGACATCCGGTCCGAACGCCTCCACGTACCGAGGCAGGTAGACGGTTCCGCCTGATGGAACCTGCCGCTTGAGCGCAGGATTGAATCGTTGAGCCTCGGCGGTCGATACCCCGGCACCTTTGGCGACCTCGGCCAGCGACCGCGCGCGCCGGGTGCGCATCGCGAAGATCTCCACCTGCGGCATCGTCGAGCGCAGTCGTTCCACGTTGGCCATGTTGCCGAAGGTCATTTCGGCGTAGAGCGCCGACCGTGGGCCAAACGTCCCGTACAGATCCCTGAAGGTCCGCGGCTGCGCGGTCCGGAGATCCCTGGCGAACGCCGCGCCGAGGAAATAGCGCTCGCGGACGTCACCTCCGCCGAGTCGCTCGCCGTTGATGAGCGCCCTTCCGACATTGGCGGCACCTGCGTGGTGTTCGGACAATGCCGGGATGAAGCTGCCGTACTTGGTGGCCAGAATCGTCAGATACGCCGCGCAGTACGGCGCTTGCGTGGTCTGGTTGTACCCCTCGATGACGTGTGGCGACAGGCGCTTCAGGCGGGTCCAGTTGGTCATGAGCCACTGGCAAAAACCGATCGCCCTGGCCCGTGAGCGCACGGTGCCACTGAGGCCTGATTCAACCGCCGCCTGCGCCAATCCGATGTTCGCTGGCACGCCGAACCGCTCGTAGATCGCGCCCCATTCGTCGAGAAAGGCGCCGTATTTCTCGGCGTTTCGCTGGAGTGACAGTCCCCGGGTCGGGTTGTGCAGGACTGGACCGCCCAGTGCCCGTAGTCGATCGGCCACCTCTTCACGACGCCTGCGGAGGTTGCTCGGCAGCCTGGCGCTATCCAGCGCCCCGGCCAGGGACGGATCCTCCCACCTGCCGTTCTGGGTCCAGTTACCTCGCTCGGGAAACGTCACGAGCAGGCGTCCATTGGTCGCGCTTCCGAACGCGACGGAGCCATCCGGCCTGGTGAACACGTGGTACCAGAACGGATAGGAGGGACTGAACCGCTGCATGGCGACAAGGTCGCTCTGAAGACGGGCCGTGGCAGTTTGATGTCCCTGCGGTTCCTCGTACAGAAGAGGATCCAGGGCGGGCCCGGATACGACGTCTGCGGGATCGCCAGCATCGGGGGATCCGCCGGCCTGTTCTTCGGCCCGTGCTGTCAGATCGGTCGCGTTCGGCCACCCGATCGCAACGGCAGTGCAGAGCAGTATGACCGCGAAGAGGTTTTTCATGGGCACTCCAGCGATTATGGGCCACTGATCTCATCTGTCAACCCCCAGCGGTTCTTACCGGTGCCTTGGAATTCCACGCTTCCGATTCCCCCCTATAATCAGGCCCGACTGGGATGGCCTTGGCTTCGTCCGCCTTCGCCTCGAAGCGGCTTCAGCGAGACCTCGCCGAAGCTCGGGCGAGTGATTGGTTCCCATCGAGTGCTCGCAAAGCCTGGCGAAGGAGGGATGGGGGAGGTCGGAGGAGAGTGACGATGAGTGACGAGAAGCTCGAAGGCTACCTGGCGGACTGGAAGCGACGGGAGCAGAGCGCCGAGGCGATGGTTCCCTTGATCGGCAGGCTGTTTCGCGAGCGCGGCGTGATCGTGAAGATCTTTGGGAGCTACCTGGTCAACAGGGACCCGATCGAGATCCTCAAGGCGCATCGGTTCGCCAGGCAGATCCTGGAATCCGAAATCTCGGTCCACGACACGCTGCCCATACTCCAGGCGGTGAGCGAGCTCGATCTGGCTCCGGCGCGAATCGATCTGGCGAATCTGACGAAGCGGTTCCTGATGCGCACCGACGGGGTCCAGGCGCGCGATTTCGTCGCGGAGGAGCTGGCTTCTGTCGCGACCGGGCGGGGGCGTCTGCCCGCGGAGCCCCAGGACGTGGTGCTCTACGGTTTCGGGCGAATCGGGAGGCTCCTCGCGCGCATTCTGATCGACAAGACCGGCGGCGGAGACCAGCTCCGCCTTCGGGCCGTGGTCGTGCGACCGAACTCCCATCCGGAAGACCTGGCCAAGCGAGCCAACCTCCTGCGGCGCGACTCCGTGCATGGCCCTTTCAATGGCTCGATCACGCTGGACGAGGAGGAGAATGCCCTCATCGCGAACGGCAACATGATCCGGGTGCTCTACTCCGACGCACCCGAGAAGGTTGATTATCGGCGCTACGGGATCGATGACGCCGTCTTGATCGACAACACCGGGGCCTGGCGCGATCGCGAAGGGCTCGGGCGCCATCTCCAGGCTCCTGGCATCGCCAAGGTGATCCTGACCGCACCAGGCAAGGGCGACATCCCGAACATCGTCTGTGGCGTCAACCACCATGGCATCGCGGATGCCGGGGATATCCTCTCGGCCGCCAGCTGCACCACGAATGCGATCGTGCCCCTCCTGAAAGTCGTGAACGACGAGTACGGGATCGCGCACGGCCACGTGGAGACCTGCCATGCCTTCACCAACGACCAGAACCTGACCGACAACTACCACAAGAAGCCCCGCCGAGGACGGAGCGCGGCTCTCAATCTGGTCATCACCGAGACCGGCGCTGCCAGCGCGGTGGCCAAGGCGATCCCGGAGCTCACGGGCAAGCTCACCGGCAACGCGATCCGCGTGCCCACGCCCAACGTCTCGCTCGCGATCCTCAATCTCGAGCTCTCACGCGACACGAGCGCTGAGGAGCTGAACCGCATCCTGCGCCAGGCCTCGCTGGAGGGGCCGCTTCAATACCAGATCGACTACACGAACTCCGACGAAGTCGTCTCGACGGACTTTGTCGGCAATCGCCACGCCTGCATCGTCGATGCCCAGGCCACGATCGTCAACGGTCACCGCTGCGTGCTCTACGTCTGGTACGACAACGAGTTCGGCTACAGTCGCCAGGTCGTGCGAATCCTGGAGGAGGTCGCCGGCCGGAGCCTTCCGACCCTACCCTGATCCGCGCGAACCCGCGGCCTGACGAGGCGCGCGGTCGCGTACCTACCAGGGTGGGAGCGTCATGAAGAGAAACTCCTTCAGGTAGGCGTCTTGTGACGCCAGCAGGGCCGTCCCGCTGCCCTCGAAGAGAATCTGTCCATCGTGGAGCACCATGAACCTGGTCTGCGCGGCCTTTCCGTCACTGGCGGGCACTATCCGCGTTTGTCCGTTCTCTGTCACGGCCTCCTGCCTGGCCACGTAGTAGGCGTCGCGGATCTGGTGGGTCACGACGATGGACGTCACCTGTTCGAGATCGCGGAGCTTCACGATCTCGTCGTCGACCGTCGTCGCGATGACGGGATCGAGGCCAGTCGTTGGATCGTCGAAGAGCAACAAGCTCGGTTTGGCCGCCATCGCCCTGGCGATCGCGACACGGCGCCGCTGGCCGCCGGACAGCGCCGACGGCATCCGGTCACCGAACTCCGCGAGTCCGACGAACCCCATGACCTCGTCGACCCTGTCGCGCACCTGATCGACCGGCAGGTCGGTCTCCTCGTACAGCCGATACCCGACGTTCTCGGCGACGGTCAGCGAATCGAACAGCGCGCTTTCCTGAAAGAGCATGCCGATGTTGCCCCGCAGGCCCAGCAGGTCGTGCTCCGTCATCTGATCGACACGCTGGCCGTCCACCAGGATTGCTCCACTGTCGGGTCTCAGTAGCCCCATGATGAGCCTGAGCAGGATCGACTTTCCGCTGCCGCTCGCACCGAGCAAGATGCTCATGCTGCCCTTCGGGATACTCAAGCTGATCTCGCGAAGGATCACGTGGTCGTCGAACGCGAACGAGACCTTGTCGAATACGACGGCGGGCGCAGTTGCCTGATCGGTCGCGGTCAGTGTGGGCGTCTCAGCGTGTTGTTTCATGGAGGTCTGGCACTACGTGGTGCCACTGGCAGATTACCTCAAGGCTCAAGGCAGGGGCCAGGTGGCGGCGGTTCCGTCAACCGGAGTACGCTTGGGGTTCGGGTCTCAGGTCCGAAGACACATCATGAGCCAAACAATCCTCGTCACGGGGGGAGCCGGGTACATCGGCAGTCACTGTTGCCTCGAGTTGCTCGGTGCGGGTCACCGTGTCGTCGCGCTCGACAACCTTTCGAACAGTTCGCGCGAGGCTCTTGTCAGGGTGGAGGCGCTGTCGGGCCGGAGCGTGGTCTTCGAACAGGTGGACCTGCGGGACGCCGCGGAGACCGCGCGCGTCATGCGCGCGCATGCGTTCGACGCCGTCATTCACTTCGCGGGCCTGAAAGCGGTAGGGGAGTCGACTGAGATTCCCCTGGCGTACTACGAGAACAACGTGTCGGGCACGCTCAATCTATTGACGGCGATGAAGAACGAGGGCGTTCGCAGGCTCGTGTTCTCTTCGTCCTGCACGGTCTACGGCGACCCCGCGTCACTGCCGATTCGCGAGGACTTTCCGCTCTCAGGAGCCAACCCGTATGGCCGCTCCAAGCTGATGGTCGAAGAGATCCTTCGGGACCTCGCGCGATCCGAGCCGGGCTGGCGGCTGATTCTGTTGCGGTACTTCAATCCGGTCGGCGCGCATCCCAGCGGTCGGATCGGCGAAGACCCCACCGGCATTCCCAATAACCTGGCGCCGTACGTCATGCAGGTGGCGGTCGGACGTCACGAGTACGTTCGAGTGTTCGGAAACGACTACAAGACGCGTGATGGCACGGGTATTCGTGACTACATCCACGTGGTCGATCTCGCATTGGGCCATCTTGCGGCGCACGACGCGCTCGAGCGCACGGAGGGCTGCGTCGCGTACAACCTCGGGACCGGTACGGGATATTCCGTCCTCGAGGTCATCGAGGCCGCACGCAAGGCGACCGGTCGCGAGATCCCCGCGAAGATCGTGGCCAGGCGTCCGGGAGACATCCCGGAGTGTTACGCCGATCCGGCCGTCGCAGCCAACGCGCTCGGCTGGCGTGCGACGCGTGGGCTCGACGAGATGATGCTCGACGCGTGGCGCTGGCAGCAGGCGAACCCGAACGGGTTCGGTGGGTCGTAAGCGAGCACGGACTCCGGCACAACACCCTGCGCGGATCCGGCGATTCTGATATCACTCCTTCCCGGCAGGCTCCTCGCTGCGCATCGTTCGAGCAGAGCGTTTTTCGATTCGGTGTAGACCGAAAAACGCGGGAAGGCGCTTTTCGAAAAGGCCCGGTCCCTGCGAGAGCGCTAGACCGAAACGA
>JAQBVV010000191.1 GCA_027622905.1 Acidobacteriota bacterium | reverse complement strand
GGAGCCTGGGGGGGGGGTGGTACCCACGGGAGCGGTCATACAATTAGGGGATGCTTGAGCTTGATGCGAAGACTGGCTCCAACCCGGGGGCGACCCTTGTGGCGGCCACCGACCAGGCGCGCCGAGCGCTGGGTGCCGACGAGGTGCCTATCGTGAGCGGCTCTTTCAAATTCGGGCGAGAACGTCGCTCGTCGCCGCGCGGGGGGAAATCGCCCGCGGGGTCCGGCGAGCAACGCCGCGGGGCAATCTCGGAACTGAACGACGTCTATCTGCCCGAGGATCCTGCGGCGGCCCTGCAGATCGCAGGGGCACACTTCACGATCGAACACACGGACGGTCAGTTCTGGCTTACCGACCGTGGCAGTTCGTGCGGCACTGTCGTGGCCGGCAAGCGTCTCGGCGGTCGCCGGAAGGGCGGCAAAACCGAGCTGCACGACGGTGATGAGATCATCGTCGGCACCCGCAGTTCGCCGTATATCTTCAAATTTCGGATCGACACGGCGACGTCGTAGCCGAGTCCCAAACGTCGCTCCGCCCGCGTATAATCGGCCTCGTGACGCGCGTGGTCTGGACGGTCGTGCTGGTTGGTGCTCTGTGGGCGATCGGTGCGGCGGTCCGCACGGATCAGTTCTCACGCGTCGAGCGTGTGGCTGTACCTTCGAACCACGAGCGTGTCACGGCGGTACAGCCGGAGGCGCCTTCCGTGCGTGGGCTGCTCGCCGAAGATGCTGACGCCGTCGACCGCGCCGCTCGGGACCTGCCCCGTCTCCACAGCCTCCTGGTCAGCTGGCGCGGTGACGTGCAGTTCGAGCGGTACTACCACGGCGTCGCGCGCGATCGGCTCGCCAACATCAAGTCGGCGTCCAAGAGCGTCATGTCAGCCCTTGTCGGCATCGCTGTCGACCACCAGCTGATCCCCTCTGTCGAGACGCCCATCGCGACCTATTTCCCCGAACTGGTCGAGGATCCGGACCCACGAAAATCAGAGATCACCGTCGAGCATCTGCTGACGATGAGGCCCGGACTCGAGGGAACCAGCAATCGCAACTATGGTGCCTGGGTCACCAGCCGCAACTGGGTGCGTCATGCGCTCGCCCGGCCGATGTTCGCCGCGCCGGGCGAGGAGATGGAGTACAGCACCGGCAACACGCATCTCCTCTCCGCGATTCTAACCAAGGCCGCCGGCACGACGACGCGGGAGTTCGCCAACGAGGTGCTGGCCATGCCGCTGGGATTTTCGTTGCCGTCCTGGCCACGCGATCCGCAGGGCATCTATTTCGGTGGCAACGACATGTTGATGACGCCGCGGCAGATGCTGGCGTTTGGCGAGCTGTACCTGAACGACGGCCGCGCCGCCGGCCAGCAGGTCGTGTCCAGGGAGTGGGTGGAGCGGTCGTGCCAGGGCGTCGAGCGCAACCGTCGGCCCGGTCCGGCGTTCGACCCGGACGGCAACGTCGATCCGCTGCGCGATCGCCGCTACGGATATGGCTGGTGGGTGCACGAGATCGGCGGCTACGAGACCTGCTTCGCCTGGGGATATGGCGGACAGTACATCTTCGTACTACCGGGTCTGGAGGTGGTGCTGGTGGCGACGTCGTCAGCCGATGTGAGCGATGAGCGCCGCGACCACCGGAGGCTCCTGTTCGATATTCTTGAGCGACTCGTCGTGGCGCCGATGGTGGGCGAACCGACAGCGATCACCCACAACACGTCTGACGCACCGCCGCTCTGATCCGATCCTGTTGGCGCTCGACGGGATCTCATACGGCCGTCCCGTGTGCCCAGGAGACCCGTCGCGGCCTGGGTGTCGCTGGTCAGGACTTCGCGACTTCAATGTGGATCCCGCACTCCAGCTTTTCGCCCTGCCAGCGGCCTGAGCGGGGATTGGACGCGTCGAGCGGGAGCGACGTGCACGGCTCGCAGCCGATGCTCGTGTAGCCGAGGTCGTAGAGAGGGAGCAGCGGGATGGCGTGCTGCTTGGCGTACGCCCAGACATCCTTCGTCGTCCACGCGGCAAGCGGACTCACGCGCTGGATGGTCTTGCCGCTGGGCAGACGGAACGGCTCGATTTCCTGCAGGCCAGCCCTGGAAGGAGACTGGTCCCGGCGAAGGGCCGTGAACCACACGTCGTAGCTCTCGAGGGCCGCGAAGAGCGGCCCCACCTTGTGGCGCGCGCAGCACGCCTCGGTACTCTCAGCCTGCCAGAGTCCGAACTGCGGTGCCTCGGCCTGCAGGTTAATCAGGGTCAGTCCCCACGACTGCGCGATCTCGTCACGGTACGTCAGCGTGTCGGCGAAATGATGAAACGTGTCAAGGAACAGCACCTGCACATCCGGCCGCCGGGTGCGCAGCATGTGTGTGAGCACAACGCACTCGGCCTGAAAGCTCGACGTGAGACACGGAGCCTGCGCGTCGAGCAGGGTTCTGGATATCACGTCAGCGCTCGCACCGTGTAGGTCGCTCATAGCAGTATCTCCTCCAGCGCCTGTTCGACAGCCTTGATCGCGTCCGCATCGGATCCCGCGCGGCGAGCCAGCAGCGCCAGCCGCTCGGCCGCCGTGACGGGCGTCGTGCCCGGCGCGACGCCGTCACGCACGGCGTGCGCGATCATGCCGGCGCCGGCCGTGAAATGCGTCGACGTATCGATCAGGATGAATCCGCCGGTGATGCGGTTGCTCGCGTACGGGTCGAACACGAGCGGCCGCGATGTCGACACCGAGACCGTGCCGATCTGGTTGAGCAGCAACGCATGGTTGACTTCCGCCGTGACCGTTCGGGTCGTGTGCTTCAGCAGGTAGACGCGTGCGGGATCGAGCGGGCGCTCATCCATCCACACCACTTCAGCCTCGAAGTGCTGGCCGACATCAGGCGGATCGGTGGCGAGGAGATCGCCCCGGCTGATATCGATCTCGTCGTCGAGGGTCAGCGTGACCGACATCGGCGCGAACGCCATGTCGAGATCGCCATCGTAGGTCACGATTCGTTGCACGCGCGCCGAGCGCCCGGACGGCCAGGCGGTCACGCGGTCGCCAACCCGGACGGTGCCGGACGCCAATTGACCCGAGTACCCACGGAATGCGTCGTTCGGGCGAAGCACGAGCTGCACCGGAAATCGCAACGGGAGCTTCGTCAGATCGCGCGACACATCCACCGTTTCCAGGTACTCGAGCAAGCTCGGCCCCTCGAACCACGGCGTGCGGTCGCTGAGTGTGATCACGTTGTCGCCGTGCAGGGCGCTGAGGGGGATCGCGTGACACCGCGCGCCCGTCAGCATCTCGTCGAACTCGTCGCGGATGCCGTCGAAGACCTCGCGATCGAAGTCAACCAGATCCATCTTGTTGACGGCCAGGACGAAGTCTGTGATGCCGAGCAGGCGAGCGATGCGCGCGTGGCGGCGCGATTGCACCTTCACGCCCTCGCGTGCGTCAACGAGGAGAATCGCCAGGTCCGCCGTCGATGCGCCGGTGGCCATGTTCCGGGTGTACTGCTCGTGGCCAGGGGTGTCGGCGAGGATGACTTTCCGTCGGGCGGTGGCGAAGTAGCGGTAGGCGACGTCGATGGTGATGCCCTGCTCGCGTTCCGCCTTGAGGCCGTCGGTGAACAGGGAAAAGTCGATCGGACCAGCGGCCAGGTTCTTCGATGCCGCCTGCACGGAGTGGATCTGGTCCTCGTAGACCGACTGCGAGTCGTGGAGCATCCGTCCGATGAGCGTGCTCTTCCCGTCGTCCACGCTGCCGGCGGTGCAAATCCGCAAGAGACCGGCCACTAAAAGTACCCCTCGCGCTTCTTCAGTTCCATCGACCCGTCCTGGTCGTGATCGATGATCCGCAGTTGACGTTCCGACTGTCGAGTGGAGATCAGCTCTTCGATGATCTTCGGCACCGTGTCGGCATCGGACCGGATGGCACCGGTGCACGGTGAGCAGCCGAGCGAGCGCATCCGGCACCGCACCATCTGCGGCTTCTCGCCCGGCATGGTGACGACGAACGGCTGTTCCTGGACGATCAGGGAGTTGCCGCGGACGATGACCTCGCGCTCCTTGGCGTAATACAGCGGCACGATCGGAATCTCTTCGACGTGGATGTACTGCCAGACGTCGATCTCGGTCCAGTTCGACAGCGGAAAGATCCGGATGCTCTCGCCGGGCCCGAGCCGGCCATTGAGCAGGTTCCACAGTTCCGGTCGCTGGCGTTTGGGATCCCACTGGCCGTTGGCGTCACGCAGCGAGAAGACACGCTCCTTGGCGCGCGACCGCTCTTCGTCTCGCCTGGCGCCGCCGAGCGCCGCGTCAAAGTTGCCAGCCTGCAGGCCGTCCAGCAGGGACTTGGTCTTGAGCAGGCCGCAGCAGCGCTGGGTGCCAACCTTGAACGGCTGGGTGCCGTCGCTGATCGCCTCTTCGTTGGTATGCACGATCAGCCGCGCGCCCACCGACGCGGCCATCTGGTCGCGAAACTGAATCATCTCCTTGAACTTGTAGGTCGTATCCACGTGCAGGAGGGGGAACGGGATCGGGCCCGGGTGGAAGGCCTTCTGCGCCAGGCGCAGCATGACGGACGAGTCCTTTCCGATCGAGTACAGCATCACCGGGCGCTCGAACTCCGCGACGACCTCTCGCAGAATGTGGATGCTTTCGGCCTCCAGCGCGCGGAGGTGATCGAGCCGTGGTGTCGTGGTCACCGGAGGTTCCGATACGGCAGTGCTTGGCATAGTTGAGTACACACATACAAAAGCCCGGGTGGTCGTCCCGGGCTTTTCGGTCGTTCGCGTGTTGCAGGGTGTGGTAAATGCTACCCGCGGAGGCGGACCGAAAGCGCCGGGACCCGACAGGTCCCACAACAACAACAGGCGCACGGTCGTCCACAGGTGAAGAACACGATTCCGGAATTGTATCTGTACCGGGCTGGAAGTCAAAACCCCCTGCACGCCGTACTTGACAGGGTGGGTCGAGGACCGGTATCAATGGACGTCTGCATGCGTTCGCATCACCTCGCCTGTTGTCGTATCCCCGTGCCCGTCTCGTGTCGATGCACGTGTAGCGGGCCGACGACGGCGAGGTAAGAGCGGTTTCTCCGGCCCCTCCTTACGCCGCCAGTCTGTCGGCCGATCACTCTTCTATATTGAGACTGTCTGCACCGTGTGCGACGGCGCGTGCGCTGCGCCCGTGGGCACAGTCTTCGACTGACCGCGTGAGCGGGGGACCTGCGCTGAAAGAATCGACATGACCGACTGGCACACCATCGCGCTCGCCGGGATCACGCTGTTAGCGGCCATCGTGAACGGGGCGCTCGGCTACGGGTTTTCTTCGATCACCGTTCCGCTCGCACTGCTGTTTCTCTCCAACCGCGTTCTCAATCCGGCACTCGTGCTGATCGAGGTCGTGCTGAACGCCTACGTGCTCTGGAACAATCGCGAGGCGATCCCTGACGTCTGGCGGCGCGTTCTGCCCATAGTGCTTGGCTTGATTCCGGGTGTCGTCGTCGGAACGGCGATCGTTGCGCAGGTGAATCCGGCCTGGCTGCGATTCGTCACCTTCGCCGTCTTGCTCCCGCTGATCTTGGTGCAGGCCGCCGGCTACCGTCGGCCCCTCCGGTCC
>JAQBVV010000190.1 GCA_027622905.1 Acidobacteriota bacterium | reverse complement strand
GCCCGGTGGGATGCATCGGTGGCCACGACGAGCAAGTTATTCCTGCCCGGGTCCTTACTCCTGCCGGTACCGGAGCTCAGCGCCCAAAGGGCGCTCACGCTCCCGGACGGGCTCCCGGAATGGGCGTTCAACATCCCCGACGAGGACGCCGCGTACGGGCCGCCGCGGCCGGAAGGCATCGTGCGGGTGCCCGGCAGCGCGGTTGAGTACGACGCTGCCGAGATCGCCGGGAGTGCGACGCCGCCCGACTGGTTTCCCGACGCACACCCGCCCGCGCCACAATCGGTGACAGGCGGTCCGGGGATCCAGTTCGCGTGCGGCGCGTGCCATCTGATGTCCGGCCAGGGCCATCCTGAATCCGCCGACCTCGCCGGTCTGCCGGTCGAGTACTTCGTCCGGCAGATGGCGTACTACAAGGCGGGTGCGCGCAAGGAAGAGGACCGCATGGGCCTCATCGCACAGCTCACGTCGGACGAGGACGTGCGGGAGGCCGCCGAGTATTTTGCCGCGTTGACGCCGACGACATTTGTGGAGGTCATCGAGACCGCCACGCCGCCGAAGACGTTCATCGCCACCCAGGGCCGTCATCGTCAGCTCGATCCGGCCGGAGGCACCGAGCCGATCGGACGCCGGATTCTTCAAGTCCCTGCGGATCCGTTCGGCACCGCCATCCGCGACCCGCGGGCCGGGTTCATCGCCTACGTACCACCTGGCAGTATCGCCAGAGGCAAGTCGTTGGTCGAAGGCGACACATCCGACAAGACGGTGCAATGCGCGCTGTGCCACGGCGAGGCACAGTTGGGCCTGGGAGAGGTCCCGCGGCTCGCCGGACTGCAGCCGCGCTATATCGCGCGGCAGCTCTTCCTCATGCGACATGGCTCGAGCGCGGGGAAGGCAGCGGAGTTGATGAAACGTGTCGTCGCCAATCTGACGGACGACGACATCATCGCGATTTCCGCATATCTCGGTTCGCTGCCGCCCCGGTAGGGCTCGCGCCAGCGGCGCGCAAGATGTCGTCTGTGGAGATTGGCCACCGTCCCCGGGCCTCACCAGCTGACGCGAAGGCCGGTCGTCCACGCCACGCCGGAATAGGCTCCGCCATCGCCGGCGCGATCGTCCATGTCCGCGAAGTTCGCGCCCGTCTGCAGCTTGAGCTTGTGGCCGTAGAAGAAATAGTTGGCGCCCAGATACAGCTCGTTGTACCGGTCCCCCAGGCCCGATACGACGCGCTTGTCGTAGGTTGCAAGTCGGAGACCGTTCGGGTCCTGGCTGTCGAGGAACGTATAGCGACCGACGAACTGGAGCTTGCGGGTGACGTTTGCACAGGGCATCGCCATCACGCCCCAGAGGTCGCTCTGTCCCAGGTAGCCCACGCCAGTCGAGACATCCGTCCGTAGGCCCCACCTGCCGGCGTCGAGGTCGAAATCGATGGACACAACATGCTCGAGTTGCTGCGTGAAGGTGTTGCGGGCGTCGGGATACTGATACACGTAGTTGCCGGTCAGCAGCGCCTGGTTCATGCCGGCTGCCGGAGCGACCTGACACATGGAGGCGCGCAACGCCGCGGCCAACGCTCGGCCAGCAGATGCGCTGGGTCCGACGCGACGAGCTCCGGTCGCTCGGCTTTCCACCGGCCGACACGGAGCTGATCGACATGCTCACCTCAGCGGGCGGTCGCTGACGACGGCGGAGACCGAGCCTGACATGGTCCTGCCCCAATCCTATTGCGGCAGGCTCTCGCCGCTCAGCACCTTCGTCCACGTGGCGCCCCCATCGTCGGTTCGATAGACGGATCCGTGTGAGCCCGACAGATACATGATGCGTGGATCCTGGTGGCTGATCTCGATGTCGCTCGGTCTCACGCCGGTCGGATTCGACGGATCGCCGTTGTTCAACGTATCCACCGGCAAGACGCCCACTTGCCGCCACGTGTTGCCACCATCGCGACTCTCGACAATCTGGGTGCCGCTCTGCGAAAGTCCCACAACACGCAGGCCGGTCGCATCCGTCGGATCAAATCGCATGATGCCCGACTGCGCGCTGGGCGCCGTCGGCCGAGCGAACGTCGCTCCGCCGTCGCTCGAGAGAAAGTAGCTCGTGTCCGCCACCGTCACCATGATGCGCTCGGGATCGCGCGGCGACAGATCCAGTCGAAAGATGGCCTGGCGCCGCAAGTCTGGCCCGAGCCCGGACTTCATCGGCGTCCACGTTGCGCCCGCGTCCATCGATTTGAGCACGCCGAACTGCGGGTCCAGATAATTGCTGCCGCCGCCCGACAAGAGGCCGAACGTGCTCGCGTAGATCGTTGACGGGTTGCCGGGATCGACCCGGATGTCGGTGACTCGCGTGCCGCGGATGAGCCCGGTCGGCAGCTCCGTCCAGGTGAGCCCGCCGTCTGCGGACTTGTAGACGACGCCCACGGTGTTGAACAGAACGTCTGGGTTGGCGCCCTGATAGCTCGCCGGATTTGCGTTGCCGCCGGCATAGAGGACCTGCGAATCGGTCGGATCGATCGCTACCGCGTAGATCGCCGTGTTCATGGACTGGCCGACACGCTGCTCCCAGCGCATGCCTCCATCGCTCGAACAGTAGACACCCTGATTGGCCGCCTGGATGACGTCGAGCGTGCCTGGGCTTCCCGCCATCGCGAAGCAGACGTGTTCAGGATTTCGGGAATCGACGACGGTGTCGAAGAACTCGGAGTAGCACAGACCGCCGCCGAGCTTCGCGAACGCTCTCACGCCGTCAACGATCCGGGTCCAGGTGGCCCCATCGTTCACGGTCTTGAAGTAGCCTTCGCCTTCGACCCCGACGTAGACGATTCTGTCGTCGAACGGGTCGATGGCCAGCGATTGGTCGGTGCGTTGCGGATACGAGTGAGGCGTACAGTCCATGACCTGCGCACCGGCCGCGACAGCCGACGCGATGAGGAAGACCGGTATCAGCAAGAAACGCCTGGGTGTGGTGAAACCCACGGAGCGTTCACCTACACAAACCATGCCGTCTCCGTCTGACCGTCGGCGTTCGCCCTCGTCAGGACTTGCGCCAAAGATCGGCATGGGGCCATGAACCGCGGCTGGTCCTGCGGCTCGCAAGTACCAATTCAGGTGCACGGGCATGCGCTTTTGGTACGTGTGGCAGCCAGCCATCGTCAAGTGGCGCCGGTACGAGCAAGAACTGCAGACGGCGCCGGCCTTTGGGATCAGGTGACCGCCGATCTTCCTTTCGATGCGTACACCGCGGCGCAGAATCGTGGGTGCAGGATGCTCCGCAGTTGCAAGGCCACTGTTCGCACCGGAAAGGCAGGGTCAGGCGCCGTGCTTGAAAATCCGCTGCCGGAGGCGTAGTGTGACGTTCGGACTCCGTCGTCGCCAACGAATCCCGACCGCGACAGCGCGTCGGCCGACCGAAGGAGGGCAGTTGTGACAAGGACATTTCGACATCCGCGCGCATCGGCGGTTGGTGTAGCCATGGCTTTTGCCATTGTGATGTTTGCGGCGACGACCGGGGAGCTCGTCGGCCAGGCGCCGGCGGTCGCCGTAGACGCCGATGACATTGGCGGCGTCGTCGCCGGGCCGGGCGGGCCGGAGGCCGGCGTCTGGGTCATTGCGGAGACGACGAACCTGCCCACGAAGTTCACCCGTATCGTCGTCACCGACGACGACGGACGGTATCTGCTGCCGGACCTGCCGGAAGCCCGCTACAGCGTATGGGTGAGGGGCTACGGGCTCGTCGATTCGCCGAAGGTGCAGAGCGAGCCTGGCGCCACGCTGAACCTGACGGCATCAGCGGCTCCGAACGCCAAAGCAGCGGCTGAGTACTACCCGGCGCAGTACTGGTTGTCGCTGCTGCAGGTTCCCGGAGCCGGCGAATTCCCTGGCACGGGTAATGGAGGCAACGGCATTGCGGCCGACATCGGGAGCCAGGGGCAGTGGATTCGGGACACGGTGAGCACCGACGCCTGTGCCGGGTGCCACCAGCTTGGCAACAAGGCGACGCGGACGATCCCGGAAAGCCTTGGCGTGTTCTCGTCCTCGACGGAGGCGTGGGAACGGCGCGTGCAGTCCGGACAGGCCGGAGGCACGATGCTCGGCCGGCTGACGACGGCCGGCAAGGCCCGGGCGCTGGGCATGTATGCGGACTGGACCGATCGCATCGCCGCCGGCGAGTACCCGACCGTCGCACCGCCGCGGCCTCAGGGGGTCGAACGCAACGTTGTCATCAGCATGTGGGACTGGGCGGACCCGAAGGCCTACCTCCACGACGCGATCTCGAGCGACAAGCGCAATCCGCACGTCAACGCCAACGGATCGCTGTTCGGCGCGCTCGAGGCGAGCGCCGACTACCTGCCGGTGGCGGATCCGGTCCACCACACGTCGAGTCAGGTTGCGCTGGAGGTTCGCGACCCGAACACGCCCACCTCGGGCCAGGTGGTGCCGCAAGCGCCGTCGGTCTACTGGGGCGAGGAAGTGCTCTGGGACAGCCAGGCCAACGCACACAGCCTCGCGATGGACGATCAGGCGCGCGTGTGGATTGCCTCACGAGTCCGGCCCGGCCAGACGCCTGCCTTCTGCCGCGAGGGATCGACGCATCCGTCGGCCCGGGCCTTCCCGATCGACCAGAGCAACCGGCAGGTTGCGATGTATGACCAGCAGACGAAGACCCTGACGACGATCGACACCTGCTTCGGCACCCATCACCTGAATTTTGCCGAGGACGCCAACGACACGCTGTGGTTCTGCGGCGGCGGCCAGGTGGTCGGCTGGTTCAATACGAAGCTGTACGAGGAGACCAAGGACGAACAGCTCGCGCAGGGATGGACGGTGCTCGTCCTCGACACCAACGGCAACGGGCGGCGCGACGCGTACGTCGAACCCAACGCGCCGCTCGATCCGACCAAGGACAAGCGGATAAGTGCGCCGCTCTATGGCGTGTCGCCGAGTCCGCTCGACGGCTCGATCTGGGGGTCGTCGACGGGCTTCCCAGGGTCGGTCGTTCGCCTCGTGCCGGGAGACAACCCCCCGGAAACGGCACTGGCGGAATACTACGAGTTCCCCCTCCGGGACGGCCAGCCAGTCGAGGCGTTCTCGCCGCGCGGCATGGACGTTGACGAGGACGGCGTCGTCTGGATGGGCACGGCGAGCGGGCACCTGGCGAGCTTCGATCGGCGCAAGTGCGAAGGGCCGCTCAACGGCCCGACCGCGACCGGGCAGCATTGCGCCGAGGGTTGGGCCATGCACCCGCTGCCGGGTCCCAACTACCGGAACTCGGTCTCGACCGGAAGCGCAGATTCGCCGTACTACGCGTTCGTCGACCGGTTCAACATGCTCGGCCTTGGCGACAACGTGCCGATGGCCACGGGCAATCACTCGGAGGCGCTCGTGGCGATGGTCGACGGCGACCTCCGGAGCCTGCGCGTGCCCTATCCGATGGGCTTCTATGCGAAGGGGTTCGACGGGCGGATCGACGACCCGAGCGCCGGTTGGAAAGGCAAGGCGATCTGGTCGACGTTCGCCACCCGCACGCCGTTCCACGTCGAGGGCGGCAAAGGGACAACGAGCAAGATCGTGAAGTTCCAGGTGCGCCCGGACGCGCTCGCAAAGTAGCTGACCGCCAGCCATCAC
>JAQBVV010000189.1 GCA_027622905.1 Acidobacteriota bacterium | reverse complement strand
GCCGGCGACGGACTCGGCGTCCTTCGCGCGGTGAGGACGATCGATCCGGAACTGCAGGTGGTGGTGATGACCGCCGACAGTGGCATTCACGACGTGGTCGCTGCGATGAAGGCCGGCGCGCTGGATGTGCTTGTCAAGCCGGTCGATCCGGGCGGGGTGCTGCTGATCGTCGAGCGGGCGGTGGCGCAACGTCGGATGCAGGCCGAAGACGCTCGCCGGGATCAGGAACTGGCCGAGCGACGCGGCGCTCCGCGCGTCGTGGGTAAGGACCCACAACTCCTGCGGGTGTCGCAACAGCTGGGCAAGGCCGCTCGCACGAACGCCACCGTGCTGCTCGAAGGCGAGAGCGGCACCGGCAAGGAACTGTTCGCACGCGGGCTGCACGCGCTGAGCCCCAGGGTCGACGGGCCGTTTGTCGCGATCAACTGCGCGGCGATTCCCGAAGGGCTTCTGGAAACGGAGCTGTTCGGGCACGAGAAGGGCGCGTTCACCGGTGCGATCGGCACCAAGTCGGGGCGGTTCGAGATGGCCGACCGGGGCACGCTGTTTCTCGACGAGATCGGCGACATGCCGCTCCCCCTGCAGGCCAAGATTCTGCGCGCCCTCGAGGAGAAGGCCTTCGAGCGGGTGGGGAGCACGAGCAGTTCCCACGTGGATGTTCGGGTCGTCGCGGCGACCAATCGCGATCTGAAAGCGCGCGTCGCGGCGCAGCAGTTTCGAGAGGATCTCTATTTCCGGCTGTCGGTCTTTCCGATCCGTATTCCGCCGCTGCGCGATCGCACCGGCGATGCGGTGATTCTCGCGCGCCACTTCATCCAGCAGTTCTGCCGCGACCTCACGAAAGAGACCCTGCACCTGTCGCCGTCGGCCGTGGAGGCATTGGAAACCCACCGGTGGCCCGGCAACGTGCGCGAACTCCAGAACTGCATCGAGCGCGCGGTGATTCTCTGCGATGACGGGACGATCGAGCGGCGTCACCTGAGCCTGTCGGCCGATCAACCGGTGGGGCCCGGATCGCGGAAGAGCGCGAGCGCCGACCAGCCGACCCGTGCGCCTTCGCCGACAAGTCCTCTGGCCGAACTCGACCTCTCCGGAACGATGACGGCCGCGGTCCGGCGCGTGACAGCTGTGGTCGAGCGGCTGAAGCTCGAACAAGCGCTCAAGGACGCGGACGGGGACAGGGAGCGTGCCGCGCAGGCGCTGCACATCAGCTACAAGGCGCTGCTGAAGAAGCAACGGGAGTACGGTATCGACGGCTGAGGGAGTCTGGTCCGGGATGGTCGGCTAGAGCGTTTCTCGATTCGGTGGAGACCGAAAAGCGCTCTAGGCCGTGAGTCCGAGGCGCACCAGGACCGCATGTAGTTCCGCTTCCGTCACATCATCGATCGTCATCGTGGCGCCGACCTGGGTGGCGATGACGAAATGCAGCGTGCCATTGACCACCTTCTTGTCGCGTCGCATGGCCTCGAGAACCTCGCCGGCCGGCAGATCGACGACCGGCGGCAACGGCCCCAGCTGCGTGATCAGCGTGGCCAGTGCCTGCCGTTCCCGCTCGGCCAGCGCGCCGCGCGCCACCGCGAGATCCGCCGCCGCGAGCATGCCGTATGCGATCGCCTCCCCGTGGCGGAAACGGCGGTATTTCGTCACGGCTTCAAGTCCGTGCCCCACCGTGTGTCCGAAATTCAGCATGCGCCGCAGGCCACCCTCGCGCTCGTCACGCGAGACCACGTCTGCCTTGATGCGACAGGATTCGACGATGGCCGGGACGAGCACCTCTGGCTCACGCGCGAACACGGCCTTGGTCTGGCTGGTCACGCGCTCGAACAGCGCGGGGCTGGCGATCATCCCGTATTTCACGACCTCGTAGAGTCCCGAGCGGAACTCGCGACGGGGTAACGTGGCCAGCAGCAGGGGATCGACCAGCACGATGGCCGGCTGGTGAAACGCGCCGACAAGGTTTTTCCCGAGTGGTAGGTTCACACCGACCTTGCCGCCGACCGAACTGTCCACCTGGGCCAGCAGCGTCGTCGGAATATGCGCGAGCGTCACGCCTCGCAGGAACGTCGCGGCGGCGAAGCCGGCCGTGTCGCCGATGACGCCACCGCCCACCGCGACGATCGCGCTGCCGCGGTCCGCGCCTGCGAGGACCAGCGCCTCGTAGATACGCGACACCGACTGAAGGGTTTTGAAACGCTCGCCGTCCGCGATCAGAATCGGGTCGACACCGCCCAGCGCCCGCGACACCTGCTCGCCATGCAAACGCCAGATCACCGGGCTCGAGACGACGAAGCGCGTGCGGCCGACGCCGTGCGCGTCGAGCAGCGCGCCCGCTCGCTGACTGACACCATTGCCGATCCAGATCGTCGACGGATACTGGCCTGCATGTACGTCGACTCGGACCGGTTCGCTCACCGCGGTGGGGTTCAAGGGTTGATAGGATAGCACCCGTGAATGTGGGCGGCGACTTTCTTGTGATCGGTAGTGGCATCGCCGGATTGCGCGCCGCGTTGTCGTTGGCCGAGGCCGGCGACGTCGTCATCCTGACCAAGGCCGATCGGAGCGAAAGCAACACGGGATACGCGCAGGGCGGTATCGCGGCGGCCATGGGCCCGGACGATTCGCCCGAGTTACACGCCCGCGACACCCTGGCGGCCGGCGACGGACTTTGCGTGCCGGAGGCCGTGGACATTCTCGTACATGAAGGCCCGCGCTACGTTGGCGAGTTGCTCGACTGGGGTGCGGCCTTCGATCGTGCGCCGGACGGCCAGCCTGCGCTCGGACGCGAAGGCGCGCATAGCGTCCGTCGGGTGTTGCATGCGCGTGATGCGACGGGCAGGGAGATCGCGCGGCTGCTCTGGTCGCGCGCGAGCACTCATCCACGGATTCGCGTCATTGACGATGCGCTGGCGACCGACCTGGTGGTGACCGGCGGCGTGTGCACCGGTGCGACCTTCGTGACCAGCGGTGACACGCGCGGCACCGCGTCCGGCGGACGGACGCTGCTGGCGACCGGTGGGGCCGGGCAGGTGTTTCGCGAGACGACCAATCCCGCCGTCGCCACTGGAGACGGTATTGCGATGGCGGCGCGCGCAGGGGCGCGCATCATCGATCTCGAGTTCGTGCAGTTTCATCCCACGGTGCTCAGCGTCCCGGGCGCGCCGCGGTTCCTGTTGTCGGAGGCGCTGCGCGGCGAAGGGGCGCGGCTCGTCAACACCGCGGGCGAGGCGTTCGTCGAGCGGTATGAACCCGCGGGTGATCTGGCATCGCGCGATCTCGTGTCGCGCGCCATCGTTCGTGAGATCGAGCGCACCGGCTCGGCCGTCTACCTGTCGCTGGCCCATCTCGATCAGGCCTTTGTACGGCAGCGGTTCCCGACGATCGCGCGCGCCTGTGCGCAGGTCGGGCTCGATCTGGCGCGCGACCCGGTGCCGGTCAGTCCGGCGGCGCACTACGTGATGGGCGGCGTCGAGACCGATCTGAACGGGGAGACATCGCTGCCGAGCCTGTTCGCTGCCGGGGAGGTCGCGTGTACCGGCGTGCACGGCGCCAACCGGCTCGCCAGCAACTCGCTGCTCGAAGGGCTGGTGTTCGGCGCGCGTGCAGCACAGGTGATGACGGGTGCGTCGCCGTCATCATCTGCGCCTCGTCATGGCGGAGTCGCGTCGGGTTCGGACGGAGTCACGACGCGGGCGGCGGCAGCCGGGACCGCAGCGGCCAGGACCGCAGCGACCGGGACCGCCATCGCCAGGGCCGGAGTGGCGACCGCGGTCGGCGCACCTTCGGTCGTGGCGTCGTCGGATGCGGCCGCTGCCGTGCTGGGTGCCCGTCCGATCTCGGCGCGGGGCACGATTCCGACGGCCGGGCAGGTGCGGGATCTGATGTGGCGCCAGGTCGGCGTGCTGCGGGATGGCCAGTCGCTGGAGCGGGCCGTCGCACAGCTGGAGGCATGGGCGCGTGCGCTCCAGCGGTGCCGATCGTCGGATGGCGACGAGTCGGAGCGCCGCCGGATCGGGAACATCGTCACCACGGGGTTGCTCATGGCGAGGGCAGCGTGGTGCCGCACCGAGAGCCGTGGCACGCACTTTCGCGAGGATTTTCCAGCGCGCGACGATCTACACTGGAACACGCGAATCACTGACTGCCTGCATGTCGACTGAAATTCCAGACTTTCCGACCAAGATCACGCCGCAGTCCGAAGACTTCGGGCGCTGGTACATCGATGTCGTCCGGCGAGCCGAGCTAGCCGACTACTCGCCGGTCAAGGGGTGCATGGTGATCCGTCCCTACGGGTATGCCATCTGGGAGTTGATCCAGCAGGGTCTCGATCGACGCTTCAAGGCCACGGGTCACGTCAACGCCTACTTTCCGCTCCTGATTCCGGAGAGTCTCCTGACGCGTGAGGCGCAACACGTGGAAGGCTTCGCGCCGCAGGTCGCGTGGGTGACACAGGGCGGCGACGAGGTGCTGGAAGAGCGACTCGTGATCCGCCCGACGTCCGAGACGATCATCGGGACGATGTACGCGAAGTGGATCCAGTCGTGGCGGGACCTGCCGGTCCTGATCAACCAGTGGGCCAACGTCGTGCGCTGGGAGAAGGTGACGAGGCTCTTTCTTCGGACGACCGAGTTTCTCTGGCAGGAAGGGCACACCGCGCATGAAACCGCGGAGGAGGCGCAGGAGGAGACGCTGCGCATGCTCGCGGTCTACAAGGAGTTCGCCGAGACCGAGCTGGCGATGCCCGTCGTGGACGGGCAAAAGACCGAGAGCGAGAAGTTCGCTGGCGCGGATCGCACGTATTCGATCGAGGCGCTGGTGCGCGACGGTCGGGCGCTGCAGGCTGGCACGTCGCACAACCTCGGGCAGAACTTCGCCAAGGGCTTCAACATCACGTTCCAGGCGCGCGACAAGTCCGTCCAGTTCGTACACGGGACGTCGTGGGGTGTGTCCACGCGCATGATCGGCGGTGTCATCATGATGCACGGCGACGACGGCGGGCTGATCCTGCCTCCACGGATCGCGCCCCATCAGGTCGTGATCGTGCCGATTCCGCGGGGGAACTGGCGGGAAACCGTGCTGCCGAAAGCCGAGGAGATTCGCGATGCGCTGGTTGCGCGCGGCGTTCGCGTCAAGCTCGACGACCGCGATTCGCAGACGCCGGGCTGGAAGTTCAACGAATGGGAGCTACGCGGTGTGCCGCTGCGCCTGGAAATCGGGCCCAAGGATCTCGAGAAGTCCCAGGTCGTGCTCGCGCGGCGAGACACTCGCGAGAAGTCGTTCGTGCCGATGGATGGGCTCGGCGCCCACGTCGAGGAACTGCTCGCCACGATTCAGCAGGCGCTCTACGACCGCGCGGTCACCTACAGGGACGAGCATACGGTCGAGGCTGATGGCTACGAAGCGTTCAAGTCGCTGATGGCCGGTCGGCCCGGCTTCGTGATCTCGCCGTGGTGTGGTTCCGCGACCTGCGAGGCGTCGATCAAGAACCAGACGCAGGCGACGATCAGGAACATCCCTTTTGCGAGCACGCCCCCGGTCGGCAAGTCGTGCCTCGTGTGTGACGCTCCCGCCACCGCGCACGCCTGGTTCGCCAAGTCCTACTAGTACCCCGACGCAGTGGTTTTGATGGGTTCACGCCGCGACCTGGGTACGACAGGCGGGCGAC
>JAQBVV010000188.1 GCA_027622905.1 Acidobacteriota bacterium | reverse complement strand
GCGCCTCGACGCCCACGATGATCAACTTATTCCTGCCCGGGTCCTAATCGAGCCTCCAGGGAGCACCAGTTGCACACGTCAACCATGCTGTTGATGCGCGGCAAGGCGTCTCCCTTGGAGACGCGCCGCAGCAGCGCCTCCGAGGACGGACGCCGCTTCGTGGGGTCGAGGCCCACGCGCCTGTACATCGTGCGCACCGCCGCCAGCGCGCCTGGTGGGCTGGCCCGCACGGCGGCCTCGGCTCGAGCCAGCGGATCGTCGAGACGCGGGTCGCGTTCGACCACGACCGCACCCGCCAGCCACAGAACGCCCGGCCGGACGATCGCCGCAAGCTCAGGAGCGAGCGTGAACGTCATCCGTCAACATCGGATTCGGCAGCGGGCGCAATGATCTGGCGGACCCGTTCCCCGAACGCTCGCGGGTCGGTGTCTGACAGGCCGCCGGTGTCGATCGGCGCGTGTATGACGAGCCGCACGTCCCCAGGATAGGTCGCCAGCCGCCCCTTCAACATCACGTGCCGGCTGCCAATGACCGACACCGGCACGACGGGCATACCGGACTCGAGCGCGAGGTAGAAACTCCCCCGTTTGAACCGTCCTACCCGACCGCCCGGACTTCGCGTGCCCTCTGGAAACACGATGAGCGACAACCCAGCCGACGTCAGGCGAGACGCCCAGGAAAAGATCGCCACGCGGTCCGGTCGTCGCCGGTTGACCAGCATGTGCCCGGTCCTGCGAAGGTGCCACCCGAGGAAGGGAAAGCGCCCCAGGGACTCCTTTGCGATGATGCGGAGCTGGTACGGCAGCGACCAGAAGAGAATCGGAATGTCGTAGATACTCTGGTGATTCGCGACGAACAGGTAGGTGCGGCCAGGAACCAGGCGCTCGAGTCCGTCGATGTCCACGCGTACGCCCGTCGTTCGCAGGATCAGACGAGACCACGTGCGCGCGCACCAGTGCGCGACATACCCGCGCTTCTCGAACAGGCTTGACCCGATTGACAGGGTGCCCAAAACGATCGTGTAGACGCTGATCGCCGGAATCAGGAAGAACACGGTCCGCCACCAGTGATACGGAGGAATCACGATCCTGTAGCTGTCAGCCCATCAGCTGATCGAGCGCATCACCCACCGTCCGCACGCCCACCAGCTCGCAACCCGCCATCTCCAGCCCATCGACATTGGCCACCGGCATGACCACACGGCTGAACCCCATCTGCGCCGCCTCGCGCACCCGCAGCGCGGCCTGGGGAATCCCCCGGATCTCCCCGCTCAGGCCCACCTCGCCAAACACCGCCGTGGATGCGGGCAGGCTGCGATTGCGCACGCTCGACGCAATGGCCGCCACCACGCTCAGGTCGACGGCGGGCTCCTCGATACTCATCCCACCAGCCACATTGACGTAGACGTCGTCGCCAGCCAGACTCAGGCCGGCGCGCTTCTCCATGACCGCGAGCAGCAACGCCACGCGGTTCTGATCGACGCCGATGGCCATGCGTCTGGCGTTGCCGTACGTGCTCGTACTGACAAGAGCCTGCACCTCCACGAGAATCGGCCGCGACCCTTCGACGCAGCACAACACCGCGGATCCCGGCGTCTCCGACGAACGCTCGGCAAGGAACAGCTGCGACGGATTCAGCACCGCGACCAGGCCCGTGCCCGTCATTTCAAACACGCCGAGCTCGCTGACGGCGCCAAAGCGATTCTTGACGGCGCGGACGATGCGGTGCGCGTGATGGCGCTCGCCCTCGAATGAGAGGACGGTATCCACGACGTGCTCGAGTACCTTCGGCCCCGCCAGGCTCCCGTCCTTGGTGACATGTCCTACCAGGACCGTCGGAATGTTCTGTCCCTTTGCCGCAAACAGGAACTGCGTCGCCGCCTCCCGCACCTGGCCGACGCTGCCAGGCGCCGACTGGAACTTCATCGAAAAGACCGTCTGCACCGAATCAATGATGACCAGCGCTGGCTTCAGGCGTGCCATCTCCTCGAGGATGCGTTCGATACACGTCTCGGCGAGCAGGTAGAGCGGCGCGTCGCCGACGCCGAGTCGGTCGCCACGACTCTTGATCTGGTGCTCCGATTCTTCCCCGGAGGCGTAGAGTACCGGCCCTCGATCCCGCGCGAAGTGGGCCGCCGCCTGCAGCAACAGGGTTGACTTGCCGATGCCGGGCTCCCCGCCCAGCAGCACCAGTGACCCCGGAACAAACCCGCCGCCCAGGACGCGATCGAATTCGTCGATCCCGGTCGACAGGCGCGCCGCGTCGGCCACACCCACATCGGCATACAGCCGCGCCGACCCCGCGCCGAGCGGTGCGTACCGGTTCGCGCCCCCGCCAGCAGTCGGTGTGTCCGCTGCGCGCTCCTCGACAAATGAGTTCCACGCTCCGCATTCGCATCGCCCCAGCCACTTGGGTGACTGCACCCCACAGTCCTGGCAGACAAAGACGGATCTGGATGCCTTCATGTCAGCGCGTCGTGCACTCGCGTCGTCGTGTGCGTGATGGGCATGTGGATCTGTTTCTCGTGCAGGGCGCCTGGACGCGAGCACCCGGACGCTGCCCTATCGTAGCGCCGATGCAGGCACGGAGTCCGCCGCACCGCACGGTGCCAGCAGACTGTCCTGTCGACGGACCGTTCAATCGGCTCTGATGTCGAGGATGTGCGAATCGCCCACATACGGCGTGGGTCGATACTCTCTGAGGGTCCGGAACTGGTCCAACAGGCTTCGTACCTGTTCAGTCCATTTGAGAATATCGCTGATCTTGTCCCTGGTATCGGCATCATCGGGCCCGAGCGACTCCTGCAAGAGCCCCAGGTTTCCCATGACGCTCGTCATCGGCTGAGAGATATGGTGACACGCCGCCCCGAGGCTCTCGATCATGACCCGTTGGCGTTCGGCCTGCAGGAGAGCCTCGATGCTCTGCTTCATCGCGATCTGCGTCTTGATCCTGGCCTCTAACACGGGGAACGTGATCGACTTCGTGACGTAATCGTTCGCGCCGACGTCGAGACCGTCAACGACCTCTTCCGTCGTCACCTTCCCGGTCACGACGATCACAGGCAACTGATAGAGCGAGTGCGTGCGTCGAATCGTCCTCAACACGTCAAGCCCACCCATCGCCGGCATCACGAGATCCAGAAGCACGAGCTCTGGCAGTTCGCGAGGCAACCGCTCCAGGCACGACTCCCCGCTGGCGATCGGCTCGGCCCGATAGCCGCGCTTCCTCAACCTCCGAACCAGGAGTTCCCGGCTCGCCTCGTCATCCTCCACGACGTAGATGAGTGGTGCCTGTGTCATGGGATGTTCATGGCGTCCGCGAACCGTCGGCCGACTGCTGGCGAGTACCGCGATCGTGGCCGTCCAGCACGCCTCCTGGGAGACCCGATGCCGCACTCTCCAGGAAGGCGAACGCCATCGCGGAATCGAACGGCCTGCCGAGCAGGTACCCCTGTCCGAATCTGCAGCCGAGTTCTCGCAGCCGGGCGACCTGCGTTGGCGTTTCGATCCCCTCCGCGACGACTCGCAGGTTCATATCGCGGCCAAGCATCAAGATCGATCTGATGATCTCTTCGTTCTCGCCCGAGGCTTCCAGCGTGCTGACGAACCCTCGATCAATCTTCAGGGCATCGAAGGGGAACCGATGCAGGTAGCTCAACGACGAGTACCCGGTGCCGAAATCATCGAGTTCGATCGACACGCCCTGGGCGCGAAGCTCCGCCACCCGACCGATGACGTCCGGGGAGCAGTGAAGAATGGACTTCTCGACAATCTCAACGTGCAGACTTTCGCCCGGCAACTCGCATGCTGCCAGGCATTCGAGAATCGCGTCCCCGAGCTGACTGTTCCCAAAGTGCTGGGCGGATACGTTCACGCCCATCGTCAGGTTCAGCGCGGGGAACTCTCGCCGCCAGCGCGCCAACTGGCGGCACGCCTCGCGAAGCACCCACAGTGACATCGGAATGATCAGGCCGGTCTCCTCTGCCACGGGCAGGAACTGTTCCGGCTGCAGCGTCCCGTCAAGGGGATGCTCCCAGCGGATCAGCGCCTCGAAACCGGATACCTGCCCCAGAGTCAGATCGACAATCGGCTGGTAGTGAACGACCAGCTCATCGGAGTCCATCGCCCGGCGCAGATCCTCTTCCAGTCTCAAACGGTCGAGCGCCGACGATCGCATCCGCTCGTCGAACACCTGCCGCACATTTCCGCCGCGCTTCTTGGCCGAAGACAGGGCCATGCCCGCGTTCGCCAGGAGTTCCTCGGGCGACTGCCCCTCCGACTCACAGAAGGCAAGGCCCGTACTCGCAGTCACGACGAGTTCGCGTCCATGAAGGACGAACGCGTCCTCCAGCGCCCCCGAAATTCGGTCGGCGATGCGCAATGCGTTCTCGCGGTCCTGCAGGTCCTCCACCAGCACCGCAAACTCAGCCCCCCCCAGGCGCGCCAGACTGCTGTAGGAGCGCTGGAGCGCCATGTCGCCTGAGCGCAACTCCCGCTCAAGTCGGCGCGCAACCTCCACCAGCAGTTGGTCGCCAGCGGCATGCCCCAGCGTCTCGTTGACGACCTTGAATCGATCAAGATCCAGACACAGCAGGGCGAACGCGCAGCCCCCGGGTCGGCGCCTCCGCTCCATGGCGCGAGCCACGCGATCGAGTACGAGTGCGCGATTCGGCAGGCCCGTCAACGGGTCCGCTTCCTTTCGCGCAGTGATGTCGGTCAACGATCCAGCCATGCGGACCGCCCGTCCCGCGTCCCGCACGGCCACTCCGCGACTCAACATCCACCGATACCGGCCGTTCGCGTTCAGCAGCCGGTGCTCATGTTCGAACTGCAGGGTCACGCCGTCGCGATGGGCCTGGATCGCAGCCTGAAGCCCCTCGAGATCCTCCGGGTGCACACGGGAGAGCCAGTCGTCAACGCGCCCGACAACCTCATCCGGCTGGAGTCCGAGCATCCCCTTCCAGCGCGGAGAGAAGTAGACCGTGTCAGACGTCAGCTGCCAATCCCATAGTCCGTCGTTTGCGCCATGTACCGCCAGCGCGTACCGTTCCTCACTCTCCCGCAGCGCCAGCTCAGCGCGTCGTCTGGAGAGTTGCCCCTCGATTCGCGCGAACGCTGCCACGAAATTGATCGGCTTGGTGATGTAGTCGTTCGCGCCTTTCCCCAGCGCTTCGACGAGGCTGTCGTTGTCCTGCGCCGCCGTCACCATGATGACCGGGACTGCGGCCGTCTTCGGATCGGCGCGCAGCGCGGTCAGCACGTCGTATCCACTCATGCCGGGCATCGCAATATCGAGTAACACGAGGTCCACGCGCGCGTGAGCCAGGAGGTGCAGTGCCTCCTGACCGCCTGAGGCCGTCACCACCTGATATCCCCGACGCATCAGGCGCCTCGACAGCAGGTCGCGATTGTCGTCGATGTCGTCAACGACCAGCAGGCACTCCGGGTCTCTCTTCACCCACGTCCCTCGAGCGCGCCCCTGATCTTGCCGAGGAGCCGACAGCACGCACGCAAAGCGACCGTGGAGGGAGCTGTTCGCCAAGTTCCAGACCGGGTTCTACGCCGACCCTGTGGACGCGGTGTTCAAGGCGCTCGGCGTGCAATGAGGCCTATTACCCGCGCCGATTCGCCATCGACCGGCTGTAGTAGACAGGCCGGTCACTGTCACCTCG
>JAQBVV010000187.1 GCA_027622905.1 Acidobacteriota bacterium | reverse complement strand
ACCGACCCCGCGCCCTGGCAGGCTTCGCAGCGCCCGCCGGGCACGTTGAACGAAAAGTGGCTCGGCACGAATCCTCGGGTCCGCGCGTCCTTGGTCGACGCGAACAGCGCCCGGATGGGATCGAACGCCTTCAGGTACGTCACCGGGTTGGACCGCGGAGTACGTCCGATCGGCGTCTGGTCCACGAGCACGACATTGGTGATGAACTCGATGCCCTCGATCCCGCGAAACTGGCCGACCCGCCGATCCCAGTCCTTCTTGGCCCGCTTGATCGCCGCATAGAGCACGTCGTGCACCAGCGTCGACTTTCCGGACCCGCTGACACCGGTCACGCACGTGAACGTGTTGAGCGGAATCTCGACGTCGATGTCCTTCAGGTTGTGTTCCGTGGCGCCGAACAGTCGGATTTTTTGCCCCACGCCCCGTCGACGCGTGGGTGGCACCGGAATCGCCAGTTCATTGCGCAGATACTTCGCCGTGAGCGACTGAGGCTCCCGCAGCAGACCCGGCAGGTCGCCGGAGTACACCACTCGACCGCCTTGCTCGCCCGCGCCCAGTCCGATGTCGACGACGTGGTCGGCCACGCGGATCATGTCCTCGTCGTGCTCGACCACGACGACGGTGTTTCCCTGGTCGCGCAGCTTCCGGAGGATGTCGATCAGTCGCTGATTGTCTCGTGCGTGCAGACCGACGGACGGCTCGTCCAGCACGTAGAGCGTCCCCACCAGCGCCGACCCGAGCGACGTGGCCAGATTGATCCGCTGTGACTCCCCCCCAGACAGCGTCGAGGACAGGCGATCGAGCGTCAAGTAGTCGAGTCCGACATCCCGCAGAAACGACAACCGACGGCGAATCTCGCGCAGGATGGTCTCGGCGACCACTGCTTCCTTGTCACTCAGTTGCAGGCCGTCGAAGAACAGCAACGCCTCCTGCACGGTGAGCGCCGACGTGACATCGATCGGGCGGCCGGCGACGCTGACGTCGCGCGCCTCGCGCCGCAATCGGGAGCCCTCACACTCGTGGCATGACAGGTACCCCCGATAGCGACTCAGGAACACGCGGACATGCACCTTGTATTTCTTGCGCTCGAGGCCTCGGAAAAAACCGCGAACGCCCTCGTAGCCCTCGTCGCCGTCCACGACGAACCCCCGCTCCTCGGCGGTGAGATCCTCCCATGGCACGTCGAGCCGTATCGCGGTCGTGCGGGCCGCACGTTTCAGCTTGGCGAGATTCGCGCGGTAGTGCGGCTTGGTCCACGGCTCAATGGCGCCCTGCTCGATCGACTTGGACGGGTCGGGGACCACCAAGTCCATATCCAGCTCGATGATGTTGCCAAATCCATGGCACGTCGGGCACGCACCGAACGGGTTGTTGAACGAGAACAGCCTCGGCTGCGGCGTCTCGTAGGTCAGGTCACAGGCTCGGCACTCGAACCGCTCCGAGAACTCGAGCCGTTCCCCCACGTCAGACCCCTGCGAGCCCGCATCGCCACCGCTCGGGAGGGTCACCGCGAACGCCGCCCCCCCGCCCTCCTGGTAGGAGGTTTCGATGGAGCCGGTCAATCGGCTCCGCACGTTCCCCTCGATCCGTACGCGATCGACGACGACCTCGAGCGAGGCGCGCCCCCGCAGCCCGGCGACGTCGACCTCGTCGAGACGGCACGCGCGCCCGTCGACCAGCAGGCGGCCGAACCCCCGGCGCCGCAGCATATCGACCATCTCCCCGACCGGGTCGGGACGCGCGCGTGGCTTCGTCGTTTTCGGCCGGGGCGCCGCCGTGTCGGGAGCGGAACCCTCACGGTCCTCATCGTCAGCCTCAGCCTGACGGTCGGCGTCCGCATCTGCGTCTGCCTCGGCATTGGCGGCTGATTTCGCCGCGGACGCGGTGCGCAGTGCGACCACGGGCACCTCGAACCCGACCAGCACGCGCGTGCCGTCGGGAAGGGCGGCCAGCGTGGTCGCCACCAGATCGGCGGTCTCCCGCGTGATCTCCTGGCCGCACTGCCGACAGTGGGTGCGACCCACGCGCGCGTAGAGCAAGCGCATGTAGTCGTGGATCTCGGTCATCGTGCCAACCGTCGACCGCGGGCTGCGGACGCTGTTCTTCTGGCGGATGGCGATGGCGGGACATACCCCCTCGATGGAATCCACGTCGGGCTTTTCCATCCGCTCAAGGAACTGCCGCGCGTAGGCGGACAGCGACTCGACGTAGCGCCGCTGCCCTTCGGCGTAGATCGTGTCGAAGGCAAGCGAGGATTTCCCCGAGCCGCTCACGCCGGTGATCACCACCAGCGCGCCGCTTGGCAAGGTGACGTCGACGTTCTTCAGGTTGTGCGTACGGGCGCCGCGGACGACCAGCGGGCGGCGAACCGAGGATCTCGCGTCAGGCACTCTGCTCCCTATTTCCTGAACACCGTAAGCGGACAATGTTACTGCCCCCCGGCAGGGGCCTTCAAGCGACGGGGCCGTGACGGGCTATAATCAGACCCTTCCGGTCGGGGTTTTCATTTCGGGCCAACAGCATGAGGGACTCGAAAACAGGAGGAGTGGTCGATGCGTGTATTGATGACGATGGGACTCGTGATGGCGCTGGCGGGAAGCGCAATGGCGCAGGGCGCGGCCGAATTGAAGGTCGGCGACATGGCGCCGGAATTTTCGCTGCAAGGCACGGACGGCAGGACGCACACGCTGTCCGAGTACCGGGGCAAGCAGGCTGTCGTGGTCGCCTGGTTCCCGCGGGCGTTCACCACAGGCTGCACGATCGAGTGCAAGTCACTGGCGGAGAACGGCGACGGGATCAAGAAGTTCGAGGTCGCGTATTTCATGGCGAGCGTCGACGCCCTCGAGGACAACATCCGGTTCGCCAACGCGACGTCGGTGACGCTCGGTGAAGGCGCGGACGCGCGAGTCGTCGAGAAAGAGGAAGCGGACTTTCCGATGCTCAGCGACCCGACCAAGGAGGTCGCGACGAAATACGGCGTGCTGAACGCGCGTGGCGTTGCGAGCCGGTGGACGTTCTATATCAACAAGGACGGCCGGATTGCCGCCATCGAAAAGATGGTGCGCCCTGAAACGTCGGCCGAGGACATGATCGCCAAGCTCGCCGAAATCAAGGTCGCAATGAGGTAAAGCACGAACGTGAGCCCCCGCCTCCGCCATGTGCGGAAGCGGGGGCAACTCCGCAAGACCTGGTTCCTACCGGAAGAGATACTTCAACCCACCCCAGACCTGGTAGTTCACGTCGGGATCGCTCATGCGATCGAACATCTGCCGGTACTCCACGCTGAACAAGGCCTGATTCAGCCGCTCGGTGCTCGTCCACAACGGCACACCAAACGTCCCAAGCCAACCTGCCGTCACGCTGTCGGTGTGCGTGATATCCCAGAACGTGATGCCCGTGCCGACGTAGGCCCCTGAGCCAAACAGGAAGTCGATCTCGGCATCGCCAAACAGGCTCGTGCGCTCCGACTGGTCGACGTTGACCGCCACGCCAATCGCGGGCGAGAACGACACGTGCTCCGCCATCTTCAGCGCCACGCCACCTTTGAGGCCCACCAACGTGTCAAAGAAGGCTGGAACGTCAAGAAGTGGCAGGCCAATGCCCTGACCCAAGACTGGCAATCGGCCCAGACCCGCCGGGTCGGTGTTGTCGTACTGGCGCTGCTGCTTGCCGACATACCCGGCAAGAAACGGGCGGACCCGCAGGTCGCGCTGCTCAGCCGCCAGATAGTCCGCCAGCGCCTGCTCGGCTGCCAGCCGTGCCGCCTCGGAGGCCTCGTACTGCTCCCTCGCCAGACGCGCCTGCTCGGCCGCAGCCGCCTGCTCCGCTACCAGCTTCTGGTGTTCCGCCGCCGCCTGCTCGGCCGCGAGCCGCGCCTTCGCGTTGGCGTCGGCCGCCGCCTGCGCAGCCGCTCGAGCGGCATCCTCTTCCGCAAACCTGGCCCGTCGTGCGGCCTCGAGGCTCGGCTCGCTCCGGATATACGAGATGTTGCCGCAGATCGAGGGGACGAAGAAATGGTAGGTCTGATTCAGGTCGTCGACCGTGAACGCAAATCCCGCAAGCGGCGCATCGCCGTCCCAGCGAATGTTGCGCACGACGTTCGGACCACCTCGTCGAAGCGCCATCCACTGCATCACCGTGCCCTGGGGAAGCGTCGCCGCCGTCGCCTGACCCACCGCCAAGTTGTGCTGCACGTGCTCGGCCAGGGCGGGCATACCAGCAGCCTGGAGCACGGTAGCGATATCCGCCTGAATCGTCGGCCGTCCCATGGACCGGGCGAGCGAGGCAACGTCGTTGACCGGTGCTACGAAGCGCGTCGGACCACCGAGAACCCGGACCGACCGGACCTCCTGGGCCTGTGCGGCAGAAGCGGCAAGCAGCAGACAGGCAACAGCAACGCTGCTACACAGACCGCTGCGAAACACAGTACGACGGGGTGAGGTATAACGACTCATTTGATTTGACCTCTGGCAGATAAACACAGTGAGCATCCTGGCTCCGTTCCGCGAACCGATAAACCGCCGACGGCGCCAATATCAGTGTCTCCCCCGTGGAGTAACCCGCCAGCGCCATAATCGTAATCACTATGGTACGTCGAATTTGCCTCCCAACGGTCGCCTGGCGCTCAAGCGCCGTGCGGTCAAACAGGGCGCCGTTCAGTTCACACAAGCGCGCCGGCTGTGTGCTACCATCGCGGTTCCCGCCTTGCCGGCGTAGCTCAGTTGGTAGAGCAGCTGATTCGTAATCAGCAGGTCGGTGGTTCGAGCCCACTCGCCGGCTCCATTTTTCCTTAGCAAAATCATCTGTTCGCATCGGTGCTCGACACCAGGGCACCTGATTGACAGCCAATCTGACAGCCACAGCCTGCACTCAGGCTCTCATCTGAAGCACACGATCCATCACACCCGCTGCGCGACTCCGCCCCGCCTCGATGACGTGCGCGTAGGTGTTCAACGTCAGCCGCACGTCGCTGTGGCCCAGGAGCTCGGAGACATCTCGCACCGGGACGCCCTGCGCCAGCAGGATCGACGCGCAGCTATGCCGAAGGACGTGGAACGAGAGCGCCGGCAGGTGCTCGCCGCTGCAATCCGCGCACTGGCGGTTGATGACCCGCGGATGCCTGCATTCCTGCCGTCCTCCGATCCACGTCTGCGTCAGCAGACGCTTCAGGTCGCGGGTCACGCCACAGCCGTCGAGCGGGCGTCCATCGCGGGTCGTAAACACGAAGCTTGAACCTTCGGCGCGCCATCTGCCTCCGGCCAGCAGCTGACGCTCCAACTGCTGCTGGCGATGCGTGAGCAGAGCCGCACGCACGAAGTCGGGGAGGTGAATCGTGCGCCGGCTTTCCTTTGACTTGAGGGCCACAAGCGACCGGTCACGGCCGATGGTTTCAAGTCCACGCTCGACACGGATCACGCCTGCGTCAAGATCAATCCCGGCCCACTGAAGGCCCAGCACTTCTCCAAGCCTCAGTCCGACGGACACACCAATCGCGATGACCGGAGCCAGCCTCGTGTCCTGGATGCGCGAGAGAAACACGGATGCCTCATCCGGGGACAAGATCGGCCCTTGCCGGCGGGTCGGCTTGGGACGCTTCACGAGCGCGGCGACGTTGCGCGCCGCTGCGCCATCCGTGACCGCTTGGTTCAGGGCGATGCGGAGCACGTCACGCATAAGGG
>JAQBVV010000186.1 GCA_027622905.1 Acidobacteriota bacterium | reverse complement strand
CCCCAGCCAGTGATACGTGCCGACGCCGACACCGGTCAGTGGATACTCCCAGATCATCCGCGCCGCGATCTCACCATAGCGGCCGCGGGCCACCAGTTCGCCGGCCACCTGCCACGGCGAGCCGCCACTGAACTCTTCGGTGCGCTCGAACGGACTTGTCGTGCGAGACAGTGTGACGGCCAGCGCGCCAGCGACGACCAGCGCGGCCAACACACCGGCTGCCGACACCCAGATCACGCGCCGCGCCCCACGCCGAGCAACCTCGCCGATTGCAAAGGCCACGGTTCCGGCCGCCGCGCACAGCAGTGCCGTGCGCGATCCGGAGGCCCACACGCCGCCCCAGTTGATCACGAACGCTGCCACGCCGAACCAGCGGAACGGTGGAGCAAGGACAGTTGCCGCAAGCGCCGCCAGCGGTGCGGCCAGCGCCGCGACCACGCCGTAGGCGTTGGCATCGAGCATCAGACCGGTCGCTCGACCCAGCGACGCCCACTCGGCGCTACTGAGAAACTCGAGATCGACAGACGCCTGGTACAGCGCCACGAGACTGGAGACGGTTGCGCCGACCCACAGCGCATGCACGAAGCCTGGGAGGCCGGACTCCGACCACGCCCGCAACCTCGGCATGATCGCATCGAGCCACAGCAACCCCGTCAGCTGGATCAGCACCACGTACATGACCCAACCCGAGACCTCGGAAGCTGACATCCCCGCCCACGAGTTGATCGTCGCCGTATCGGCCCACACGCGCGGGTCGAAGCCGACCTCGCGAGCCACGACGATCGGCCAGGCCAGCGACAGCGTCAGGGCCCACCCGCCCAGGAGTACGCGCCACGCGGGTGGCAGCTTCCATCGCGTCACGTGTATCGAGGGCAACAGTCCGCCGACGACCGCCGCAAGCCATATCGATTGCACGACCGGATCCGCGCCCCCGATCGAGCTGACACTGCCAGCGGCGACGGCACTCGCCATCGGCAGCACCGGGCCGAGCCCAGCCACGGCGACCAGCGCGGCCCCAGCCGAGACCCTCCCCAGTAGCCACCCTCCCGTGAACGCCGACGCCAGGATTACCCACAGTGGCCACGACACGCCCGGATGGATCGCGAACTGTAGCCCGAGAATCAGGAACACGGACGCGAGTGCCGCAAGCTTGCTGACCGTCTCGACGGACGACGTTCCTGCGTCCCTGTTGTTGTCGTCTACCGCCACCGCGTGTTCCCCGGCATGTGACCGCCAACGCTCCTTCGCTCGCCGCCCAGCACTCTGCTGCGCATGACGCCGAGGGTACCACTTGCCACGGGCTGGTAGTCCGCCTGTCAGGGCTGCGGCACGGCAGCAAACGTGACGCTGCCATCCGGTGCGATCGCCGCACGGAAGCGTGCCTCCGGTGTGACGCGGCCGCCAAGAATCCTGAACAGGAACTCCTGGTCGGTCGTGGGGTCGAGCGGAAACTCCGTCCGAATCTCTGTCACCTCGTTCGTGTAGCGATAGATCTGCGTCGACCCCGTGACCAGCGCACCATACGCCGGCAGCCGTGCCAAGGTGTGCGCATCCATGATCCGTCCGGGCTGGGCGACCGCGACCGCGATGGCCAGCGCGATACCAACGAGACGAACGGCGCGCGGCTGGACCGTCAGCGCACACCAGAATACGAGCACGATCGACGGCATCTGCGTCAGGAACCAGTACTGATCGTAGGCGAGCTGCCAGAACGAGAATCCGATCGTCGCGGTCACCACCGGGAGTACGCTCGCGCTGGCCAGGGCCACGTCATTGCGGCAACGGTAGGCGGCCAGCACGAGCGCGACCAGCAGTACGACAGCCGTTCCAGCCGACGTCCACGGCCGAAGCAGAATGAAGTCGGTCGCCGACGCGACGGCGGCGAAGGCGTCGACGACCCGGAGCGTCTGAGGGGCGACAGCGGTCGCGGACACCTGGCCGATCACGGCCGTTGGACTGACTGCGTCGGCCGATTCGCGAAGCACGAGGTGCAACATGAACGGCACCTGCAGCAGCAACACGACGCCGATCGACGCACTCGCACGCTGAGACGCGCCTTTCCAGTTTCGCGTGGCCAGGTCTGCAATGATGAATGCGCCGATCGCTGGCACGGCAACGAACATCGCCGTCGCGTGCGCCTGGACGGCGAGCCAACCGGTGGCCGTGACGCCAATCCCCCATCCAAGTGACGGTCGCCTCGGAGCCAGCAGCAGCAAGGCGAGCGTGAGCTTGACAAGCGCGACCGAGAGAATCGGGTTCCAGATCGTGGCAGACAACGCCATGTCGAGCGGGGATGTGGCCAGCAGAAGAGTCAGAGCCACCGCCGTGGCTCCCGATCCCGACTTCCGCCAGATGGCCACCAGCAGCACACAGTCTGCGAGTGACTGAATCACCGAGAGTCCGATACCGCCAGCGTGCGGCAGGTAGTCCACCCAGGGGCCGATAGCGACCCGGCACGCCCACAGGGTCCAGTAATAGATGGGACCAAGACCCACGCCGCCGACGGAGCTCGGCGCGCCGGTCAGCGGGAGATCGGCAAACGGCAGCAGCGCGAGTTGCCAGTCTCGGATCTGATCACCAAGCAGCCAGAACGTGTCGGAAATGCCCCACGTGCGTACCGTCGTCAGGTAGAGGAACACTGCGAGCGCCGTGGCGCGTTGCGCGGTTACCCAGGACGGCAGTGCGTTCGTCAGCGGTGTCACGAGTCGGCTCATCTTGACCGGCCTGATCATAGACGGGACGCTCGGCGGTAGTGGGTCAGTGACTGACCGACTATCCGCTCGGCGAGGATCTGGCCCTGGCGGCCCTGGCAGCCCGTGGCGTGAGTCGGTCTGCATTCGACGAGCCGACGCCGGGCTTTCGCCTCGGGCTGCTAGTGGCGTATGCTTGCCGGACCGGCGATCCGGCGGACACGATAAACAGGGGGATTTTGGATATGGTTCGGAACTCAATGCGCGGATGGGCCGTGGCGCTTTCTGCTGTGCTGGCGATCTTTGGAGCGGCGTGTCAGAGCGCGCCTGAGGTGCCCGAGGGTCCTCCCGTTACTGCACTCACCGGCGTCCGCATCATTGACGGCACCGGCCAGGCGCCCGTGGAGGGCGGCACGATCCTCATCAGCGAGGACCGCATCACGGCGGCCGGGGCCAACGTCGAGGTGCCTGCTGGCGCGACGGTCGTGAATCTGGACGGCAAGACGGTGATGCCGGGCCTCATCAACGCCCATGGTCATGTCCAGTACCTCAGCGATTCGATGCCCATGCGTGATGACCTCGTTCGGCGCCTCCGCATGTATGCCAACTATGGCGTGACCACTGTCGTGAGCCTGGGGCAGCAGGAGGACGACCGGGATGCCGTCGTCGCGTTGCGTGACGAGCAGGACGGCATGGAGCTCGACCGCGCGCGCGTCTACACGTCCGGCCCGAGCACGCGTGCCCATCAGTCCTCGGAGGCCGCGCGCGCCGCCGTCACCGATCTGGTCAACCGTGGCGCGGACCGCATCAAGTTCCATATGCAGGGCGGCGAGGGCCGCATGTCTGGCGAAACCGTCACTGCCCTCATCGACGAGGCACACACGCGTGACCTGCGGACGTTCTCCCACATCTTCACGCTGGAGGAGGCCAAGCTGATCGTCAACAGCGGCATCGACGTCGTGGCCCACAGCGTCCGCGATCAGGACGTCGACGAGGAGCTGATTGAAGCGATGCGAAGTCGAAACGTGGGCTATGTCCCGACGCTGACGCGCGATCTGTCGGTGTTTACCTACGAGGCGACACCCGCGTTTTTCCAGGATCCGTTCTTCCAGCGCGGCATGTCTGTGTACGGCGAGGAGGTCACCATGCTGAGCGACGAGACGTATCAGCAGGAGGTCCGCGCCGATGAAGGCGCACAGGCCATCAAGGCAGCCCTCACGCAGGCCACCCGGAACCTGAAGCTTCTGTCGGACGCCGGCATCCAGATCGGCATGGGCACCGATAGTGGTGTGCGGGGCAACCCAGGCCGCTGGCAGGGCTACTTCGAACATGTCGAGATGACGATGATGGTCGAGGCTGGCATGACGCCGATGCAGGTGCTCGTCGCCGCGACCAGCGGTGCCGCAGCGGTGTCAGCGCTGGACGACGTCGGCACGATCGCGCCCGGCATGGTGGCCGACCTGCTCGTCCTCGATGCCAACCCGCTCGACGACATCAACAACACGCGCCAGATCAATTCGGTCTGGTTGGAGGGTCGCCAGCTGAACGGGGACTGAACAACGGCACAGCGGACACGGCGTCCGCCGGAGTGACGTGCATTGAATTCGACTGGCCCTTCCGCCCTTCCCGGGCGTGGGGCCAGAGCGTTTTTCGATTCGGTGGAGACCGAAAAACGCGGGAAAGCGCTTTTCGAAAAGGCCTGGCCCCTGCCAAAAGCACCAGACCGAAACGAAAAGCGCCCTAGTTGCGTGTACCGGTGTCAGCGCTCAGAAGCCCTGTTCGGCCCGGCGGCTACCAGGAGCGAGTGGAGCCCCGGTCAGCATCACGCGCGATCAGCCTTCCGGTCCGATGACGGGGTTCGTCAACGTGCCGATACCCTCGTAGCTGCACGCGGAGCGGTCGCCAGCCTTGAAGTACACGGGCGGCGTGCGCGCCGAGCCGACGCCTGCCGGCGTGCCTGTCGCGATCACGTCCCCGGGTCGCAGCGTCAGGATGTGTGACGTGTAGGCGACCTGCTCGAAGACGTTGTGGATCATCAGCGATGTCGTGGATTCCTGCATCACCTCGTCGTTGAGCGCGAACCTGATCGCGAGATCCTGAGGGTCGGCCACGAACTCCTTCGGCGTGATGAACGGTCCCATCGGCGCGAACGTGTCGTGGTTCTTGCTGACGACCCAATCCGACCCGTACCTGCTGTCGCCACGGCCCGCCCTGTCGGACACGTCGTTCTCGATCGTGTAGCCGAAGATGTAGTCGTCCGCCTCGGCGACCGCGACGCGAGTCGCCGGCCGGCCGATCACCAGACCAAGCTCGCATTCCCAGTCCACGCGCACGCGCCCGGGTGGCAATCGGATCGCCTCCCCGTTCGCAATGATCGTCGCGGGTAACTTGATGAAGACGTACGGATTCCACCTGCCGTCCGTCTCGGCCCGCTCCCAGATGCCAGGCGCGCTGACCGTGCCGGGGAGCGCCCGGCCGGCCGTCGGAGCACCCGCCCCTGGTACCTGATCGCGCAACGCCGCCATCTCCGCGTCGTGTGCGGCATAGTTCACCGCCACGTTCAACATCGTCGTGGGATACATGATCGGAGGCAGAGTCCTTACGTCGTCGAGCGGGTACGCGTACGGAGGCGGTGTGGCGCCGGCCGCCTCGACGCTGCCGACGATCTCGACGATCCGGGCCCGAAGTCCGGTGTCGTACCGCACGATCAGGTCTTTCATGTCGACCGGCGGCACCAGTGTCAGGGAGGCTGACGGTACCGCGGCGTGCGCCGTCCCGAAATCGATCACGACCGACTCGCGAAGCACGATACCAACGAACACCCGACCGTTTCGTTCGAACGTGCCCAGTTTGTAGGGCGTCGGCGCCTGGGCGCTCACCAACGCGCCCGCCATGCTGCAGGCCAGCACCAATCCGAGCATCACACGCGTCATCTACATTCCTCCTGCGCTCACCGAGCGCGGCGTTCACCTGCCTGGCAGTCTGGGTGCGACGACCTCGTGAGATCCGCTTTCGCGTCGCGCGTTACCTCAGGGCTCGGGTCGAGAGCGTTTTTCGATTTGGTGTAGACCGAAAAACGCGGGAAAGCGCTTTTCGAAAGGGCCTGGCCGCTGCGAGAAGC
>JAQBVV010000185.1 GCA_027622905.1 Acidobacteriota bacterium | reverse complement strand
CTCTTCGCGCCTTGCCGGGTGGGCGCCTCGACGCCCACGATGATCAACTTATTCCTGCCCGGGTCCTAAACGCCGGTTTATCAACGGGGTACCGTGAGGCGGCCGCCCTTGCCGGTCCAGGACGCCGGGGCTTATAATCGATGGCAAAGACTTTTCCTGGAGAACGAAGACCATGATCAACGTGTCAGAGACGGCAGCGTCGAAGATCAGTGAATTGCTGACGGAGGAAGGCAAGGACGGCAGCGGCCTGCGAGTGTTCGTTCAGGGCGGAGGTTGTTCCGGCTTTCAGTATGGCCTGATGATCGAAGAGGGTGGCGGTGTGGCCGATCAGATCTTCGAATCAAACGGCGTCAAGTTGTTTGTCGACCCGGTGAGCATCAGCTACCTCAGCGGTGCGGAGGTCGATTTCGTCGATACGGTGACGGGAGGCGGATTTACGATCAAGAATCCGAACGCTGTCTCGACGTGTGGATGCGGGTCGTCTTTCAGCGTCTAGACCCGCAAGGGTCGCAGCCGTGCCATCGGACCTTTGTCTGACGTGCCCACCACCCTTGCTGACCTGACCCGGCTCAAGCCGTCAGGCGGGAAACGGTCCAGCAAACGCGAACAAATCGTCAACGTCTTCCTGGGTCAGGAGGGGCACCTCAGTGCGGACGATCTTGTCGATCTGATTCGTCGCGAGGATCAGCGTATCAGCCGGGCCACCGTCTACCGCACGTTGCAGTGGATGGTGGATGCCGGGATCGCGCGCAAGGTCGATTTTGGCGAGGGTCGCTTTCGCTTCGAGCATTCCTACCGCCAGCCGCGCCATTTTCATCTCATCTGCAAGACCTGTCATCGGTCCTTCGAGTTCCTGAGCTCGGATATCGAAGCGCTGGTCGAGGAGGTGGCGACCGCGAGGAGTTTCGCCGCTTCTCAAAGCGTCGTCCAGATTTACGGGACGTGCGAAGAGTGTCGGACGGGGCGTGACTCCAGCAGTGAAGCCGGCCAGACGGACTTGTTGTTCGCGCGAGATGCGCTACGAATCGCGATCGCGACCGAGCGAAGTGGCTTCGAGTTCTACAGTCGGGCCGCGCGCCTGACCAAGGATGCCCGAGGTCGGAAGGTCTTCGAGGACCTTGCGCTGGAGGAACAGGAGCACATGGGGAAGCTGGAGGCGCGCTACGGCGAACTCCTGGAGCGAGACCCCAAGCTGGAGTCGCATCCGACCTTTCTGTTCTTCAAGGGCGCCGCCAACGGGCTGTTTGCGGAGGGCACGGAGCGTCTGCTGCAAGGGGTCAACGATCAACAGGCACTCATGATCGGGATTCGTTGCGAACGTGGGTCCCACCGCTTTTTCAAGAAGTATGGCGAGCGATTCGAGGATTCCGAAGGGAAGCAGATCTTCCTTGAGTTTGCAGACGAAGAGCGCGAGCACCTGGACCTCCTCGTGCGTGAGTACCGGGCGCTGGTGAGGCGCCAGGGACGGGCGCGTCGTCCCGCGCGACGTAAAGCTCGCACGACGCGTAGCGCGCGGTGACTGCCGAGCGCCACTGGGCGGGTCCGAGGACGCCCAGTGATTGATCTCCACCTTCATACCACTGCATCTGACGGCCGCTGCACCCCCCGAGAGTTGGTCGCTCGCGCGGCGGCTGCAGGTGTCCTGGTGATGGCCGTGACGGATCACGACACGACGGCGGCGCTGGCGGAAGTGGACGCGGCGGCGCGCGAATCAGGTCTGGAGGCGGTCAGCGGCATCGAGATCACGGCCGTGGAGGATGGCCGGGACATTCACGTGCTCGGCTACCTGTTCGATCCGGGCAACGCGGCGCTTGGCGCCCTGCTGCAGGCCGCGCGCCAGGCACGCATCGCGCGGGTCGAGGCGATCGGCTCCCGGCTCGCGTCGTTGGGTGCTGCCGTGGACCTCACGGCGCTGTTGCGACAGGCCACGCTCGAGAGCGGGCGATCGGTAGGGCGGCCGCAGGTCGCGAGGGCCCTGGTGGATGCCGGACATGTCGCCGACACTCAGGAGGCGTTTGACCGCTGGCTGGCCAACGGGCGTCCGGGCTGCGTCGGCCGTGAGGGGCCGACGACGGAGAAGGTGATCGAGGTGATCCACAGGGCTGGGGGCATCGCGTCGCTCGCGCATCCGGGAAAGCTAGAGCGCTTTTCGTTTCGGTCCAGTGCTTCTCGCAGGGCCCAGGCCTTTTCGAAAAGCGCTTTCCCGCGTTTTTCGGTCTCCACCGAATCGAAGAACGCTCTAGGGCTGTCGGGTCAGATTCCTGCGTTGGCCAGGGCCGGTCTTGACGCGATAGAGGCGTACCATCCGGACCACAACGCGTCGCTTGTCGGCCGGTACGTCGATATTGCGCGAGAACTGGATCTGCTCCTGACCGGCGGGTCCGATTTCCACGGTGATCCGGCACACGGCTGCTCTCCAGGCACGGTGACGCTGCCGGCCGCCGAGTTTGCGCGTCTGCGGGAGGCGCGCCCGCATGCCGTCGACTGACGTCGTCATCTCGCTCCGCAACGTTCACAAGGACTACCGTGGCCTTCGTCCGCTGCGCGTGAAACATCTCGAGCTTCGCCAGGGCGAGTCAGTGGCGCTGATGGGGTTCGATCACGTCGGCGCCGAGGTGCTGGTCAACCTGATCACCGGCGCGACGCTTCCGGATGCTGGCGATGTCGACGTGTTCGGCGAGGCGACCGGCGCGATCACGGATGCAGACACATGGCTGACAGCCGCTGAGCAATTCGGGATTCTCAGCGATCGGATCGTGCTGCTCGAGAGCTTTTCGGTCGAGCAGAACCTGGCGCTGCCGTTGTCCATGGAACTTGATGCCTTGCCTCCCGCCGTGCGCGCCACCGTTGGCCGTATTGCGGAGGAAGTGGGCGTCGCGCAGCAGTTGTCGCAGGCCGCTGGCCACCTGGATGCGGCGTCTCAGATGCGTGTGCGCCTTGGCAAGGCACTCGCGCTGAGTCCCCGCGTCCTGCTCGTCGAACACCCGAACGTGACGCTGCCGGCGACGGAGCAGCCCAGGTTCGCGGCCGACCTTGCCGGCATGGCTGCCAGTCGCAGCCTGGCGATGGTGGTGATGACCGCTGACCCGATATTTGCGAGTGCGGTGTCGGACCGCGTGCTGACACTGGCCCCTGCGACGGGCGCGCTCACCGGCGCAGGAGGGTGGCGAGGCTGGTTGACGCGCGCCGGCGGGCGACGCGGGTGATGGACTTCATGCGCGAAGGCCAAGAACGTAGGCGGCCAGCCTGGGCATCTCTTCGACGACTGCGCGGATGTCCCTTCTTCGCCTCCACCACTGGTCCGGCTCGAAGTTTTCGTAGCGTGTCCTCCGCATCAGAACCTGGATCTCGGTCCCGCGCAGTTCGCGGCGGAAGGCGAAAGCCGCACGACGCAGGTGGTAGCGCGACGATACGACGATCACGCGATTCCAACCCTCGCGCGTCGCCATCTCGCGGAGGGTGATGGCTTCGGCCGCGGTATTTCCGTGAATCTGTTCCGGAATAAGGATCGCCTGGTCTGGGATGCCGAGTTGAAGAAGCACCCAATGGGTGCGGGAAGCGCCCGTGACAAAAAGAATGCCTCGCGCGGCCAGTTCAGGCATCCCGATCGGTGGCTGATCCTGGCTCAGCACGATCCGCGGAGCGTGGCCCTCAAGATAGAGGTCGGCTCCCTCCAGGGCACGACTGATTGTCGTGCCCGAGAGCACGAGGATCGCGTCTGCCGGCTGGAGTTCGTCTTCCTGCGCGAGGAAGAACCCGAGGTTGATGAATCCGTAGATACCGCAGCCGATGGCAAGGAGCAGGAGCGCAAGTATTGCGCGACGGCGTGTTCCGCCCCTGATTGGCGTCGATGGCGGCATGACGGTGGATGAGCCCGACCCTGTCAAGGGCCGGGCAAGCTGGACTAGCTTTCGATCAGTCGGACGTCACCGGCTCGGGGCCCCTTCGAAGAGTCCTCCGATGAGAAATCCACGTGTTGCCCTTCGCGCAACAGTTCGAATACCGCTCCGCGCACGGCGCTGCGGTGAAAGAAGTGCTCGATGCCAGCCTCATCGCGGATGAATCCAAATCCCTTGTCAATGAGCAGGCGTGCGATAGTCCCAGTCGGCATGGCCGTAATCCTCCGATGCGCGAAGCCCGAAACAAGATTCCAGGCACTCTGTCGACCACGGCTCGGCAATGGATGCTGCTACGACCGCAGCCGATCACGTTGCGTCAGTCTCAGAGTTGGGCCAGTGTAGGGAGTCCAGGGGGGGAAGTCAAGCAACCACAACTCCTTGTCACTGTGTCAATTGCACGCAGGACACGGCCCGGATAGGATCCAGCGGTGCTGGCTGCCATCATTCTCGCCGCGGGCGATTCGACCCGCATGGGGGAGCCGAAGGCGCTCCTGCTCGATTCCGACGGTCGGCCGTTTGTCGCGAGGCTCGTGCGCACGTTCGCCGAGGCGCAGGTGCAGGACATCATCATCGTGACCGGCAGACAGCACGACGCGATTGTCGGTGCTGTCGTCGCTGATGGACCGCCGGTGACCCCCCGGTTCGTGACAAATCCACGGCCCTCGCTGGGGCAGCTGTTCTCCCTGCGGGTGGGGCTTGACGCTGCTGAGGTGGCAGACGTCGACGGCGTTCTTGTGACGCCCGTCGACATCCCGATGTTCCAGTCCTCGACGATCAGGGAACTTGCCCGCGTGTGGGAGCAGCGGCGTCCGCCTATTGCGCGGCCGGCAGTCGGAGATCGGCACGGCCATCCGGTCTTGTTCGACCGTGCCGCGTTCGACGCTCTTCGCTGCGCGCCTCTGGACCTGGGTGCGCGAGGCGTCGTTCACGCGTGGAGCGATCGGCTCGTCAACGTGCAGGTTAGTGATGAGGGCTGCCTGATGGATATCGACACGCCGGCCGACTACGCAGCCATTGTCGGCAGGACCCTCGGCCCCCCCTGAATTCGGTAGATTGCCTCGCTGGAGCCGTGGTGGGCACACCACGATGGTATCAACGCGAGGCAGGGCCTTGCCCGCCAACGCGGACGCTGTCCGCGGGACCCAACACGAAGGCGCCCCACCCGGCGCTGCTTCCCGGTGTGCAGATTGGGATCGAGCCGCACGGCGGGGCACCTTTCAGTTATCTGTTTCAGGAGGTGGCCGTGCGATACGCCTCGGCCAGTTGTATCAGGAATGCCTCTTCCACCACCACGCCAATGACACCGTTGACGATAAACTGCACACCCACACACAGCAGCAGGAAACCCATGATTCTGCTCATCGCATTCATGCCGTTTTCGCCCAGAAGGGGCACGATCCTGGTGGATGCCCGCAGGACCAGCCAGCAGAAAGTAATGACAATCAGGATTCCGGCGATGATGGCCAGATAGTGGCTCCAGTGGCTTACGGTTGTGGCCAGGCCGACGGTGACGGCAATGGCACCGGGGCCGCTGAGACTGGGCATGGCCAGAGGGGTAAAGGAGATGTCGTCCTTTTCTGCGGCCTCGGCCAGAGATTCATCTGTATTTTCGTCGTCTTCCGCCGGTTTGAGCATTCCCATTCCGATGCGAGCCACCATCAGGCCCCCGGCAATGCGCAGCCCCGGAATCGAAATGCCGAAGAATTCCATGATCAGGCTGCCGGCCACCAGAAAGGTTACCAGTATGAAGAACGCATACATGCAGCCTTTGAGAGCCTGACGCTTTCGCTTTGCGTCGGAATCTCCTTTCGTCATTCCCAGAAACACGGCCGACGTGCTGAATGGATTCAGAATGGGCATTAGCCTGCATTATTCACGAGTGAGCGAGTTTCTGATCCTGGCGGCGGCCCCGAGTGTCTGCGCCGCTG
>JAQBVV010000184.1 GCA_027622905.1 Acidobacteriota bacterium | reverse complement strand
CGACACGTTCAAGGTGTTCATCATCGACGAGGTGCATCAGCTCTCGTCCCATTCCTTCAACGCGCTGTTGAAGTCGATCGAAGAGCCGCCGCCGCATGTGGTCTTCATGATGGCGACCACCGAGCAGCACAAGATTCCCGACACGATTCTGTCGCGCTCGCAGGTCTTTGAGTTCCGGACGATCCCGGCCAAGGCGATCGCCGCGCAGTTGCGGAAGATCGCTGATACCGAGGCGCTCGAAGTGGCGGACACGTCACTGGCGCTGATCGCCCGCGCGGCCGAAGGCAGTATGCGAGACGCGCAGAGCGCGCTCGATCAGGTCATGGCCTTTGCGGGGCAGACCATCAGCCTCGACGAGGTGTCGGCGGTGCTGGGCCTGGTGGGCCGCGATCTGCTCTTTCAGTTGCTCGACGCGGTGGTCGCCGAGGATGGTCCGCGCGCGTTTGCGCTGGCCGACAGCGCCGTGGAGGCGGGCCACGATTTGAAGCTCGTGTGCCGGGAACTCTCCCGCGTGGTGCGCGACATGATGGTGCTGTCGGTGGATCCGACCCGTGTCGGCGACACCGAGCTGGCTGACGACGAGCGCGAGCAGTTGACGCGGCTGGCGGCAGACTTTTCGCGGGAAGATCTGATGCGCGCGTTCGAGTTGCTCTCCAAGGCGGAATTCGACATCCGCAACGCGTCGCAGCCTCGCTACCACTTCGAGATGATGCTGCTCCGGTGGATGCACCTGCGGAAGCTCGTGCCGCTGACCGAATGGATGGCGCAGGCGGGGGCAGGGGGTGGTCAGTTGAGCGCTCCCGTCTCGGGATCGGCGGCCGCGCGTCCCGCAGTGCGGCCGGCAGCGCCGCGCACGGCGGCACCGAAACCCCGCTCCACGGCCCGGGCGTCGGTGCCGGGATCGGCCTCGGGATCAGCCTCGGGATTTGCCTCGGGATCAGCCTCGGGATTTGCCTCGGGATTGGCGCCGCCTCGTGGCTCCGCTCGCCGGCCGGCCGCGGCTGCGTCTGCGACGGCGTCTGCTACGGCGCCTTCAACGCCGCCTGCGGCGACGGTTGACGGCGGCCAGATGAAGGATGCGTTTCTGGCCGAGGTTCGCGGCGGGAAAGGCTTCTTCTACAACACCGTTGTGGCGCAGGCACAGCGGATCGAGGTGACGGCCGACGCCATCACCTTCACGTTCCTGCCGACGCACCGCGCGTTGCACGATCAGTTCAACGAAACGCGCCCGTGGCTCGAGGCGGCCGCCGAGCGGTTGGCGGGTCGGCGGGTCGTCGTCGCCGCGGTGCAGTCTGCCGAAGGCGCGAGCGCACCGGCTGCGTCGCCGGCATCGGACGTGTCGTCGCCGCCTGCCGCCGCCACGTCGTCGGGCGCTGGCACGGCTGGCGAGAGGGACCTGAAGGCCGAGGCATTGTCCTCGTCCGCGGTGCAGGCGATGCTCGAGGTGTTTCCGGCTGAAATCAGTGACGTTGAGGAGATGTAGCCGTTGGATATACAAGCGATGATGAAGCAGGCGCAGGACATGCAGGAGCGCCTGAAGACGCAGATGGCCGACATGCGTGTCGAGGCGACGGCGGGTGGCGGCATGGTGACCGTCACCGTCAATGGCACCAAGCAGCTCGAGTCGATTCAGATCGATCCCGAAGTCGTCTCCAGAGAGGACGTGGAGATGTTGCAGGATCTGATCGTGGCTGCGGTGAACGACGCCGGCCGCAAGGTCGATGATCAACTCGGACAATCGATGAGCGGCCTCATGGGCGGCCTGAAGATTCCGGGACTCTGAAGGACAGGCCACGAGTTGTCGCTACCTGAACCGCTCACCAGGCTGGTGGAGCAGCTGCAGAAACTCCCGGGCATTGGCGCCAAGGGCGCGCAGCGTATTGCGTTTCACGTGCTCAAGAATCCCCGAGATGACGCCGAGCAGTTGTGCGGCGCGATCCGGGATGTCAAGGAGCGGGTGACCTACTGCTCGACCTGTAACAACATCACCGATGCCGATCCGTGCGTGTTCTGCACGGGGCCGACGCGCGACCAGCGCGTGATCTGCGTCGTCGAGGAGCCGCAGAACGTGATGGTGGTGGAGAAGACCCGCGAGTATCGCGGCCTGTACCACGTGCTGATGGGTACGCTGTCACCCTTGCAGGGCGTGGGTCCTGATGACTTGAAGGTCAGGGGGCTGCTCGAGCGGGTGGGCGCGGGCGGTGTGGACGAGGTCATTCTGGCCACGAGCCCGACCGTCGAAGGCGAGGCCACGGCGCTCTATCTGGCGCGCCTGCTCAGACCACTTGGCGTCCGTGCGTCGCGGATCGCGATGGGTGTGCCGGTCGGCTCCGACCTGGAATATGCCGATGAGGTGACGATGACGCGCGCCATGGAAGGGCGCCGGGACATTTGAGCGTGCCGATGACGCGTTCCGAAATTCCCAGACGCTGAAGGCGACGCACGAGTGACCATGCTGCCGGCCTCCTACCAGCTTCCCGCGGCGATCGTGCTGCTCATGGGCGGGATCGTGTCCTGTTTCTTCGGCTACCGCCTGTTTCGCATCGTACTGGCGATCTTCGGCTTCATCCTGGGGTCGCTGGCCGCCAGTTCGGTCTTCGGCGTGAACGACACCGGAGCCATGGTTGTCGCCGCGCTCGTCGGTGGACTGCTGGGCGCGGGCATCCTCATCGCGGCCTACTTCGTCGGCGTGGCGCTGATCGGCGCCGCCCTCGGCGCAGTCGCGGCGCATGTGCTGCTGGCCGCCGGCGATCGCGATCCCCACGTGCTAGCCGTCATCTTCATGGCAATCGCGGGCGCCGCCGCGTCGATGTACCTGCAGCGTTACTTCATCATCGTGGGGACTGGATTCGGTGGCGCGTGGACGATGCTGGTGGGCACCTTCGCCCTCATCGGCAATCAGGCTGCGTTGGACGCCGCGGTGAACGTCGACGTGTGGGTGGCGTATCCGATGAACCCGGCGCCCGATCAGCAATGGCTGCCGATCGCGTGGCTTCTGCTCGGCGCGGTTGGCACCGGCGTGCAGCTGGGGATCACCGGCGGAGAAAAGGGCCGGGTTGTTCGACGGCAGAAGAAAACGTAATATCGGTAGGTTCGACGGTCCGCCGGTAGCGGCGCCGTGCGCACGCCTCTATTCCTCGGTAGCTCAATGGCAGAGCATCCGGCTGTTAACCGGAGGGTTGCTGGTTCGAGTCCAGCCCGAGGAGCCAAACATTCTAAAGGACTTAGCCGCTACGACTCGTCCCCGGCTGTCGGCGAGTGTAGCGAGATCTGTAGTCCCCCTCATTGAATCGTCTGTGGCTGGGGGACGATCGCACTGTCGGTCGTCTGTGCGTCCGCCGTGGGCTTCCTTACCTCCAGGGCGGTCATCGCCCGCCGCCTCGCGGAATCGCCGATGTGGCCATACAGCTTGGCCATTCGGGTAGCCGTCGCGGGGCTCCACCCCATGATCTCGGCGACAACGGCGATCGGCTCACCCGCTTCTAGGAGACGAGTCGCGGCGGTATGCCGAAGATCGTGGAATCGGCAGCGGACGCCGGCCGTGGCTCGGGCGGTTGTCCAGCTAGCCTTCCAACTGGTGATCGGCGTCGATGGGTCCGTATCGAACACCGACACGATCTCCTCGTGACCGGAGAACCCCACTTTCTCGCTTGGGAATACGAAGTGGTCACCCTTTCGCTCGGGGAACTCCTGGCCCCAGTTACGGAGCGCGGCGAGTGCGCGAGTGTTCAAGTGAACGGCGCGCCCGGTGCCGGTTGGCGTCTTACTGCGGCCGACTCGTATCGCGGTGTTGGTGAAGTCAATCTGATTCCAGCGCAGCAGTCGCACTTCGCTAGATCGCATTCCGGTTGAGAGCAACAGCGTCACGAATGGCAGCAGTGACCGCGAGCGGCTGCGCGCGCACGCCTTGAGGATCGCGGTTTCCTGAGCTGCCGACAGCGCGAAACCGATGCTTTGGGTGTTGCCGGATGGCAGTGAGACTCCGTCGTCCTGCAACTGACTCCACAGCAGTTTACCAAGGATGCTGCGGAGGCTTCCGCATTCGTTACGGAGGGTCTTCTCGGCTGCCTTCTCCTTGCGGCGGCACGTGATGTACTGCGCTACGTCAATCGCCTTGATGTCGGCTAGAAGCAGGTTGCCGAAATGCTTTTTGAGATGTTTTACGTCGAGCATCGCCGCAGCGTACGTATTTGCCGCCCAGGTCGGCTTCTTGAGGGGCAGCCAGTTTGTCGCGGCGGTGGGGAACAGGACAGCGAGGTTGCGATGTTTCCGAATGCCGTGCGAGGCTTCCTCGATCCGCTGGCGGCGTACCCGCTCGATGGTTCTCGCTAGTGTCTTTGATGACGTGCCAGCGGACTCCTGGTAGCGCCGACCGGAGTACTTGAACTGGAACCACCACGTTGCGCCGCGCTTATAGAGAGCCATCGGTCCCGCCTTTCTTCTTGCGCGCTTTGGGCATGTGGTCTGGGTGGGCTCGGTTCCAAGCGCGGGTCTTACACGAGTCACCGCAGTATTTCCTGGTCTTCCTCGTCGCCGAGGCGTCGTAGAAGTTCCCGCAATACTCACAGGTCCTAAATCGCGAGTCGGCAGCCAGGGCAGCGACGAACTGAAGCCACTTTCAAGGCTTGTCGGCGTCAGTTCGATCACGTCTCGGTTGTGTGGCAACGCTTGTCCGAACGACCACACAACTTGGCCGTTGAAGTGCGCGAGGGCAAACTGTTGGGCAGCTCGTCGAGCATCTTCCCGCGTGAACACAATACTTACGTCCCCTGCATCGAAGTCGTTGGAAAGGAATGGACCGAAGACTTCCCTGCCACTAAACTCCACACCTTCGAGGTCGAGGGCTTGGACGGCCTGATATGCGCCCTCGTCGGAGTCCGCCTTTCCAGCGTTCCACAGCGCAACGCCGAAGCGAAGGGACCGGATCGTTGAGTACCACGCCTCGAAAGATTCGCTCCGTGTAACTGCGAAATCTTGCGGGTCCTCCATGGCCTCGTCTCGAATCTCCCGATTATCTGGCGGCGAACTGGGGACCACATCGATTCTGAGGATCTCGTCACGAATACGAGCGACCTCTGCCTTCACTCGGCCAAATCTGAGATGACTGCACTGCATGTCGTAGTACAGCATCCCGTGGCGGGCGATGAACGCCAGGACTTGGTCTTCGCAACATTCGACGCTGGCGAGATTCATGAATAGGGCCGGATCCTCCAGCGGGCGATGGTCCTCGTAATCGCCAGATGGATCCGATATGACGCGCCGGTCGCCATGACGGAGATGCATCTCCACGGACTCTTCGCCGACATCGGACCAGCTACGCAGATAGCCTTCCTCCGACCGGAAGGTCTTCGGAACGAGGACCTCGTAGACCCGGTAGCCTGCTTTCGCCACAGGCCATCTAAATTCTGGCGAGACCCGAATTGGAAACCGATTCATTTACGATAAAAGAATACTATGTAATAACTTTATGTTCAAGTGGTTACGCTATTTTGATATCTTATCGTTGTGAATGCGTTGGCACGTGTTTGTCGCCAGAATGGTTTTCACCAGAAGGAGCGCCCATGAACAAAGAACCAGTGAACGAGAGAGCCCCTGCCACGGTCGAGCCAACGGCGGAGACATTAGCCATGTCGAAGCACAGGGTGGGGCGATGGTAGAGCGAATGGGGCAGCCCAGGACGGTAAGCGAGGCAGCCCAGGAACTGAATCTGAAGCCGAGCACGATGCGGGCGTGGATAGCCCAGCGGCGAATCGGACATGTGCGACTTGGTCGCGCAGTCCGTATACCGGCCGCTGAAATCCTGCGTCTGCTAGAGGCGGGCTACGTGCCCGCAGAGCGCAGGCGGTGA
>JAQBVV010000183.1 GCA_027622905.1 Acidobacteriota bacterium | reverse complement strand
GCGGTGCTCCCCAGAGGCACGGCGGTCACGGTCCGGATCACCGCTCCCACGACCGTCATCCTCCCAGTGGAATAGCGCCTCGCACACCGACGACATCGACGCGGGGTCGGAAGCTGCTCGTCCGCGCGGATTTCAGCCGCGCGCGGCTCCGTCAGGTCAGCTCCGCGCCAGCCTCCACAGTTCCTGCCAGTGTTCCCCTTCCCGACGAAGCGCGACACATCCGTGCGACGGAAAATCTGGAGTCACGCTGCCAGGCGATTCGCCGCACAACGCCCGCAGGAGTCGCTCCAGATGCGGCATGTGCCCCACCAGCAGGAGCGATCGATCGTTGCTCTCGACCCGACTCTGGACGACGCCAGGCGGGTCCGTCGGCTGCAGTCCGCGCGCCACGGAGAAGACTGCGTGAGGGTTGCAGGCACGCAGGAACAACTCCGCTGTCTGCCGCGCCCGGAACTTGCCGCTGTGCCAGACCGCGTCGGGTCTCACGCCGCGGGCTGCTGCCTCGAGGGCCAGGTGCTCGGACGCAGCGCGACCCGGCCCTGACAGCGGCTGCGTCGGGTCGACCTCACGCACGAGGGCATGGCCGTGGTGGACCAGCACGAGCATGCGCGACGGGTTGTTTCGAGAATCGCTCGCCAAGTTGAGATTCAAAATACCGGTGATCTATACTTGATCGTTTAGGGGGCCTGGCGATTTCACCGACTTGATGGGCCAGGCCGCAGGTTCGCATGGTACCTGCGCCCCCACACTATCTAAGTCGCGAGCCACGCCCGCGACGCTGTGCGCGGGCATTTGCTTGCCCGGGCGAAGGAGCGCTATGTCCCGCTATATCTTTACGTCCGAGTCGGTATCCGAAGGCCATCCCGACAAGGTGTCGGACTACATTTCAGATTCCGTGCTCGACGCCTGTCTTGGGCAGGACAAAAACAGCCGGGTAGCGTGCGAGACGCTGTGCAAGAGCGACACGGTCGTCGTGGCTGGTGAGATCACAACGAACGCGACACTCGACTACGACCAGATCGTCCGGCAGGCCGTCAAGGAGATCGGTTACACCGACGTCGCTGAGCCCTTCTGCGACACCACGCTCAAGGTCATCTCGCTCATCACGAGACAATCCAACGAAATCGACCAGGGCGTCACGCTGACCACGAGCCAGAGCGGCGACCAGGGCGCGGGGGACCAGGGGATCATGTTCGGCTATGCGACCGACGAGTCACCGGAACTGATGCCGTTGCCGCTCCTGCTGGCACACAAGCTCACCAAAGGGGTCTCCGACGACCGGAAGGCCGGCAAGGTCGCGTGGCTGCGACCGGACAACAAGTCCCAGGTGTCGGTGCTTTACGAGAACAATGAGCCCAAGGAAGTCACCGCGGTGGTCGTGTCGACGCAGCACACGCCCGAGGCGGATCAGAAGAGGATCACGGAATACGTGCGCGATGAGGTCGGGCCGAAGGTCCTCGGCGCCTGGTGGAGAAACGATGTTCCGCTGCACGTCAATCCCACCGGTAGCTTCACGCACGGCGGGCCATCCGCCGACGCCGGTGTGACGGGTCGAAAGATCATCGTCGACACCTACGGAGGCGCGGGCCGCCACGGCGGCGGCGCATTCAGCGGTAAGGACCCGTCAAAGGTGGATCGCAGCAGCGCCTATTTCTGCCGATTCGTGGCCAAGCAGGTCGTGGCCGCCGGACTCGCCAAGAAGGTGGAGATCCAAGTCGGGTATGCCATCGGCCTGGCCAAGCCGGTGTCGGTGAAAGTCGATACGTTCGGTACGGGCGACGAGCGCGCCGCCGAGAAGTTCGTGATGGACACGTTCGACTTCCGTCCGCGAATGATCATCGATCGCTTCGATTTGCTGCGACCTATTTATCGCAGCACAACCAACTATGGCCACTTCGGCCGGCCAGGCCTTCCGTGGGAGGCCGTCGAAAAGGCCGCCGCGGTCGCCCGTTGAAGCGCTTTTTCGTTTCGGTCTGGGGCTTCTCGCAGGGCCCAGGCCTTTTCGAAAAGCGCTTTCCCGCGTTTTTCGGGCTCCACCGAATCGAAGAACGCTCTAGACGGGCCGGCAAGCACTGTTCTAGAAATCGCTGTCTCTAGCGAGGCATATCGCCCTGCCGGAGGCAGGGCCAGCAAGCGCTGTGTAGCGAGGCGCAGCCTCGCTAATCTAGAACAGCTCGTACCAGCGGCGAGAGCGGGCGGCGACAGCGCCTTGCACCTCGCTCATCTGGGCGGTAAGCTCCCGCGCGCTCTCCTCGGCGATACCTTGCGCGAGCAGCAAGGACTGCACGTCGTCCCGAAGGACTTCCATCTGGCGTTCGCTGAGCTCGCTGGCAGTGGCTGTCAGCCAGAGGCTATGGGCCAGCCGCTCGGCCTCCTGCTCCGCCAGATCAACACCAGCAAGCACCGTGGCGACTCGTTGCGAGAGTGCGCCGACCGCTGCCACAGCATCAGGCGCCTCGACGTACTTCCGCAGATCGTCGGCCAGATCCTGACGCGCCTGCGGGTCCCGCGCCGAAGCCACGTTCTGCAGGTCGCGCGTCACATCGTTGAGTTCTTCCAACACGTCGGCGGACGGCGTCGGCATCGGACCATCAGCCTGGCGGCATGCCCCCAGCGACAGCCCCACCATCACCACCAGAAAAATGCACGCACCTGATCTCATGCGGTTCAGCGTGTCCCAGGGTCGCCGCTGCTGTCAAGGCGACTCGCCGGAGCCTGCGGCGGTCATCTTCTCGGGAGTGCCCGAATCGACGTGGCCTTCACAATGGCCCAGGCGGCATCTCCCGGCTTCAGTTGGAGCCGCTGCCAGGCATCGCGTGTGACGACTGCTGCCAGACGAAAACCGCAGTCGAGAGAGACACGCACGAACGGCCCGTCAGGTGCCTCCGATCGCACGACCGCGTGCCACCGATTCACTGCGCTCACATCGCTCGCGTCGTGCAGCGCAATCGTCACATCCTCGGCTCGAACGCACAGCGCAGCCTCGTGGCCTACCGCCGCCGGAACCGCCACCCGGACCTCCTGCCCACCGACCGTGACGCGCGCCAGACCGTTGTCGACCGACGCAATGCGGCCGAGCAGGATCGTGTCCACGCCGACAAGCCGGGCAGCTGCAGCGGAAGCTGGCGCGTCGAACACGTCCTGCGTCGTGCCACGCTGAATGATGCGTCCCTCGTCAAGCAATACCGTCTGGTCGGCCAGCGCCAGCGCGTCTGCACGATCGTGGCTCACCACGTAGGCCGGCATGCCCAGCGTGCGAATCAGTGTCCCGAGTTCATCCCGCATCTCATCGCCGGTCGCGCGGTCCAGCGCCGACAGCGGCTCGTCCAGCAGGAGCAGCCTGGGCTTCCTGAAGACGGCGCGGGCCAATGCCACGCGCTGCTGCTGCCCGCCCGACAGCTCGCCGGGAAGGCGCGCTTCAAGGCCCTGGATCCGAAACGCCTCTATCAGCTCACCCACGCGACGCGCGACCTCCGGTCGAGTGAGTCCGTGTGCGCCGAACGCCACGTTCCGCTCGACCGTGAGGTGTGGAAAGAGCGCGTAGTCCTGGAAGAGCACCCCCAGGTTGCGCCGATCCGGCGTGACGTGCACGCTCCGCTCCGCGTCAAACCAGATCTGGTCGCCGAAGCGCACGTGCCCGCGTTGCGGTCGTTCAAGACCCGCGAGGCATCGCAGCACGGTCGACTTGCCCGATCCGGAGGCCCCGAGAAACACCGTGACCCGTGGCGTGTCAACCGGGTCCTGCCACCGACACTCGATGCCGGGACCCTGTCGATAGTGGAACCCGATATCGACATCGAGCAGCGTCATAGCGGCACGACGCGGCGCTGCAACGAATAGGTCACAGCAAGCACGCTGACGGCGAAGATCAGCAGCACGGCCGACGCCTGGTTCGCTCCGGCGTAGTCGAGCGCCTGCACATCGTCGTATATGGCCAGGGCTATGGTGCGTGTGACGCCTGGTATGTTGCCGCCGACCATCAGCACGACACCAAACTCGCCAACCGTGTGTGCGAAGGCGAGGACGAGACCGGTGAGCACGGCAGGCCAGGAGAGCGGTACCACCACCGTGGCGAACGTGCGCGGTGCCGATGCGCCCAGACAACGGGCAGCCTCGATCAGCCGCCGGTCGACCGCCGCAAATCCCGAGGCGAACGGGCGGACGGCGAACGGCAGGTTGTAGAGCACCGACGCCAGCAAGATGCCCGCGAACGAGAACGGAATCGTGCCGCCGAATGCGAGGGTGTAGAGCTGTCCGAGAAACGTATCAGGACCTGTCGACACCAGGAAGTAGAACCCGAGTACGGTCGGCGGCAGCAGCAGCGGCACGGCCACGGCCGCATCGACGATCGGGCGCCAGGTGCGCGTCGTGGTCGCCAGCCAGTAGGCGAGGGGGAGCCCAACAACCGCCAGAATGATCGTTGTGAGCGCCGCGAGCTTCAGTGTGAGGCCGACCGCCACCCAGTCCACGGTGCCTACCTTGCCGGCAGTCCGAATCCGTACGAGGCCAGCAGCTGCCGACCCTCGTCGCTCAACAGATAGTCGCGTAGCCCCGCTGCGCCCTCGGGCGACACGGCCCAGGGCAGGATCAATCCACCCTGTGTCAGCGGCGGATACGCATCCTCGGGAACGTCCCAGTACCGACCGGCGGCGCGCATCGCCGGCGCGAGCGCGAGCGACCGAGCGATGATGCCGGCATCGGCCGCACCGCTCTGCACGAACTGGGCGGCCTGCGCCACATTCTCCCCGAGCACCAGCTTCCGACCAAGACGGTCCCACAAGCCTGCGCCGCGTAACGCTGCGTCGGCCGCCTGCCCGTACGGCGCGTGACGCGGATTGGCGATCGCGATGCGGAGCGCGCCGGTCAGCGCGCCGAGCCCGTCCCGCTCGATAGGTAGCGCGGAGCGATTCGGCACCCACACCACGATCCGACCAACCGCGTAGGTGAACAGATCGCGCTCGGCACCGATGCCCCTGGACACGAGATCCCGCGGATACGCAACGTCGGCTGACAGGTACACGTCGTAGGGCGCTCGCTGGCGCAATTGCGCGTGCATGCTGCCCGACGATCCGTAGATCGCCTCGATGCGGACGGCCGGCCGCCGCGAAGCCAGCCGAGCCGCGACATCGTCGAGCGCGAACTTCAGATCCGCGGCAGCCGCCACGCGGACGGTCGCGGTCGCACGAGTATCCTCCTCACGGTTGGAGCCCTGGTTGGCCGCCAGCAGACCGGCCCCTGTCAGCAGGACCAGCAAGATCACGCGAATCATCAAAGTCAATATAATATGATTTCAGTCGATATAACAGTCGGTTCAATGCTATTAAGTATATCCGTGAGCCAGTTCGTGAAGTTTCAGCGGGCCCGAGAGCAGCGCACTGGACGACCGCGCATGACGTGGGGCAACTCCTGATATGGCGCTGACCACCGTCCGCGTCGCTGCGGAAAGACTCGGGGTCAGCTACTCGACGTTCAAGCAGTGGATCTATAGAGGAACAGTTCGCTCGGTCCGTACCAGTGGCGGCCATCACCGAATCGCGGAGGCCGAAATCGAACGCCTGCTGGCGGTGCACGGACACGTAACGTCGCCATCGATGACGGCTGCACGTGCGACCCCTGGTGTCGTCGTCGCCATCAGCGGAAGGAATCAGCTCAGGGGCATCGTCGAAGAGGTCCGGGTGGAGGGCCTGCTGGCCCAGATCCGGCTGCGGATCGGGGACCAGCGACTGACGGCCGTCATTACGCGGGATGCCGTCGACGAACTCAAACTGAAGCGTGGCCAGCCGGCGCTGGCGATCATCAAGTCCACCGAGGTCATGATCGCCCGCGAGGCGGATTAGGACCCGGGCAGGAATAACTTGCTCGTCGTGGCCACCGATGCATCCCACCGGGCTGCGTTGCTCTT
>JAQBVV010000182.1 GCA_027622905.1 Acidobacteriota bacterium | reverse complement strand
CACCACTCGTGTAGCACGAGCCGTGAGGAGCCGCCGCTTCAATTTTCAACAGTCAGTGGGACATCCCCGTTCAAGTCGGCCGCGACCATTGCGAAAGTTACCAACTGCCGGGTGTTGACCGACGTGACCGGGGATTTCAATCGCGTCGTTCTTGAATACGAGGTGGAGAACCTCGGTGCCTTCGAGGCGCACATGAAGGAGTACGCCACCAACGAGGCGTTTCGCGAACAGATGAAGGGATACACCGATCTCTACGTCACCGGCAGCCGGGAGTTCTTGCAACTCGCCTGACGTTGACGGACAGCCCGCTGGCGGTGCGCGATGCACGCGCCAATCCGCGACGGGCTCGGAACCGGCCGGCAATTCATGCCGATCGAAAACACAGACAAGGAGCGCGACAGATGGCCAACGAGGGCAAGATTCAGCTCATCTTCACGATCACGGCGCCCCCGGAACTGGTGGAAGAGGGTGACCGGATCTTCCGCAGTCATGCTCCCTGGATCGAGTCGACGCATCATCGGACGGGCGACAAGGCGCTGCTCAGCTACAACGTCTCCAAGGCGCCGGAGCTGAAGAACCCGCTGGACCCGAGTGCTGGCGTGACCGGTAGTACGTGTTTCGTCCTGAACGAGATCTACGAGAGCGAAGCTGGCATTGCGGATCACTTCGCGCAGGCGCAGTCGAGTTGGAAGGATTTTGCGGCGTTCGTCGCGTGGATGGGAAAGTGCAAGACGGCCGTGGTGCCGTCTGCCAAGATCGTCAACTCACTCTGGTGAGCGATCGGCGACGCCAGCCGAATGCCTAACGCGTTTTCGAGCGTTTCATGGCAGACCGGAGCCAAAAACGCGCTAGTGGATTCGCAATCAGGCCACTACCCGAAGACGTACAGCCGCCCGTCCTGCGCGCCGATGACGATCTTGCCGTCGGCGAGCGCAGGCGAGGCGGTGATGCCCGCGCCGGTGTCGAATTCCCAGATCTTCTTACCTGACGCGGCGTCGAGCACGTAGAGGCGTCCATCGCCGGATCCGATATACACGCGACCGCCTGCGACGACGGGTGACGAGTCGACCCTGGCTCGCGTCGCGAACGTCCACACCGGCGCGCCGGTGGCGGCGTCGATCGCGTGCACCCGCTTGTCACGCCCGCCCAGAATGATACGGTCTCCGTCCAGCGCTGCTGAGGAGTAGTACGGAAACTGGGCATCGTCCCGCGTGTAGCGCCATGCGACGGTGCGATCCTTCAGATCCAGGGCGAGCACCTCGAAGTTGAACGTGCCGAAGTAGGCCCGGTCGCCGGTCACGATCGGCGACGCCCCGGTATAGGCGCCGGCGTCGATCTGGTACATCTCATTGCCGTCTGTCACGCGGATGGCGCGAAACTGGGCATCGCAGCCGGCGATGAACGCGAGGCCGTCCTGCACGGCCGGTGTCGCGTGAACCTGCCCCATGGTCAGCACCTTCCATCGTTCCTCGCCGGTACGGGCGTCGAGCGCGTAGAGATGACCGTCGTACGACCCGATGAGGACGAGGTCGTTCACTAGCACCGGCGACGACTTGATCTCGGAATTGGTCTGGAATGTCCAGCGGCCCTGGCCGTCAGCGGTGTTGACGGCGTGGACGAAGCCACCCAGGTCGCCGATGTACACCGTGTCAGGGCCGACGGCGGGCGACGACTCGCCGATCAGGTTGGCGGTGGAGTACGACCAGCGCAGGGCGCCGGAATCCAGATCGAGGGCGACGAGGTCGCCGTCGCCGCCGCCCACATACACTACGCCGTTGGCGATCGCCGCGGATGAGTCGATGACCTCGCCAGCGTCGTAGGTCCACAGCAGCGTGAGCGTCGCGGGAGGCGTGGTGGCCGACAGTCCGGTCAGATGCGCGGACCCACGGAACTGGCGCCACTCATGCTCCGACGCGGGCCGCAGCGTCTGCCCGCCAATCGGCAGCACGACCGATGTCATGGCGACGATGAGCGCGTATCGCTGAATGGTGTGTCTGTTCATGCGTTGCATCCCGGGTACGCGTCCGTAGCCGCAGCTGACGTGCGCGGTCACCCGTTTGCCAGGCGGCGTCGACGAAGGCCTCGGCTAGTCGGCGGCGATCGCGAAGAGCTGGCTGCGGTTGTTCAGGAACAGCGTGCCGTGGGCTGGCACGACGGTGCCGTACACGGCGCCGCCCATGTTCATTTCCGCCAGCACCTGTGGCTCTTTGCTGTGCGCCATGATGACGACGTCGCCGTCTTCATCACCAAGGTAGACCTTGCCGTCGGCCACCAGTGGCGATCCCCACACGGCGGCAAACACGTCGTGCGTCCAGTAGAGCTGACCGGTCCCGGCGTCGAGGCAATGGAAATAACCGCTGAAGTCGGCGATATACAGAAGTCCGTCAGCAATCGCCACCGTTGAGATCGACCGTCGGATGTCGTCGAAGCGCCAGACAAGGCCGGTCTCGGTGATATCGCCACGCTTGGTGGCGTCGATGGCGTACAGGTGGCCGACGCCCTCACCGTGTTCCGGGTCCTGACCGTTGGCGATGTAGACACGGTCCTGGCTGATGACGGGTGTGGAAATCAGTTCGTTCCGGGTTCGCGGCCAGACAGAATCCTTGGGATTGGTGTCGAACTCCCACAGCTTGGTGCCGGTCTCGGGTTCGTAGCCGCGCACCCATCCGTCGCCCTGCGCAGAGACGACCTGGAGCCCACCGCCGATCATGCCCACCGTCGGGGTTGACCACTGTCCGTGAAGGATGCGGTCCTCGACGGAGTTGTCCTCCCAGACCAGCTCTCCGGTCACTTTGTTGACGGCGATGATGGACGGTGCGCGCGGCGACGGAATGTTGACGTGGCTTTCATCCTGCCCGTTCGACGTGCTGACGAAGATCAGGTCACCGGAGATCACCGGCGAGGAATTCGCCAGGTTGTGCGGATACGCGCCGACCTCCTCCATCATGTCGAACTCCCAGATGACGTCAGCATCAAACTGGCCGGTCAGTTCTTCACCCGTGAACGGGCCGTCGTTCTCGTCGTCGCGAAAGCCCTGCACGTCGAGGCAGAGCACGATGCCGCGGTTACTGACGTAGTACAGCCGACCGTCTTCGACCAGCGGCGAGGAGGCGACGCCCTGGAAGGGCCAGTCGTTGGCGCGCCCGGACGCCAACTTCTCGTGCGTTTGCTGCCAGAGAAACTCGCCGTCCGATTCGCGGAAGGCCATGAGCACGCCGCGGTCGCCGTCTTGATTCGGGTCGCGCAGCAACTCGTTGTTGGTGCCGACGAAGACCATGCCGTTGGCCACGACAGGATTGCCGTAGCTTTGCGAGCCAAGATCGGCGACCCACCTGATGTTCGCGCCGGTCTGCACATCCCACTCGGTGGGAAGCCCGGTCATGTCGGAGACCATGTTGCGATCCGCCGTGCCGCCCCACATCGGCCAGTCGCCGGTGCCCGGGTCCGACGCAGCGAGCCGCTCTGGTGTCAGCGCACCGACGCCGACGAGGACTGCCACGGCGATCAGCGCGGACACGCAGCCTCGTGTGATGGAAGGGGTCGGCATCGTTACTCGTTCTCCGTCAGGACAAAGTTATCAAGATAGGTGCCGAACTCGGCATCGACGAAGAGCCCGGGCGATCCCTCGCGGTTCCCGATCGGATCGGTTCTGTCGATGATCCAGTCGGCCGGTTCCGGGTCGCCGACGGCCCATGCCTTGCCGCGTACGCGCACCTGCCCGTCCGGCAGATTGTCGACGCGGAGTTTCAATCTGTACCACGTATCGGTCTCCCATGCGAACGGTACGGTGACGGTACGTTCGATCTCCGGTTCCCATGGCTCGAGCTTGAGGCGCTGGTTGGTCCCGTAGAGCACGAGTGAATACCGTTGCACGGTGATACCGACATCGGCCATCTGGCGGCGTCGTTCGGTGGCGCGGACGTCAGCCTGGAACGTGTAGTCCGACCACGTCGTCGGACCGAAGAACACGCGAGCCCGCTTGAACAGCGTCTCCAGCGGTGCCTTCTGGAGCACCTTGTTGCCGTCGAGCGTCACCACCGAGATGGCGGCGGCACCCGCGGCGTTTACCCAGCCCGGCGGGACGGCGCCGTCCTCGTAGTCGTCGAACGTCTGATTCCACGGCAGCGGTCGCACCACGCGCGCGCGGGCCTCCCCGGTGAGTCCTGCCACGGTCGCGGTGATCGTGCCGGCCTGTTCCACCGGATCCGACGACACGGTGAGGGCGCCACCGGTGACGGTACCGTTCAGATCGTTGAGCGCCCACTCCACGGCGGCCTCCTCGCGAAGGAAGCGTCCCTTGTCGTCGAACAGCCGAGCACGCAACTGGACGGTCTGGCCAGGCTCCAGCACCATCTCGGTGGGCGAGACCTGCAGATGCGCGGGCGCACCCTGGCCGGCCTGCGCGGGCTCATCGATGGCAAAGCCGGCGACCGGTTGCGGCTGCCTGGAGCCGATGGCATACACCGCGTCACTCGAGACGAAGAAGATGCGCCCACGCGACACGGCCGCGCCGGCGAGGACCTGCTCGGGTGTCCCCTCGGAGCCGCAACAACTGTTCGTGCTGTCCGGAAGTTCCACCTCGCTCAGTATCTCCGCGCGATCCGCGAAGGGTCGAATGATGTAAAACGACCCGCCGTCGGTGCCGACATAGATCTTGCCGTCCGCGAGCACGGGCGGTGCCTTCTGCAGCGTGCCGAGCGCCTGTTCCCACAGCTCCTCACCCGTCTCGACGTCGAACGCTCGCAACCGGGAACTGTTGTCGAGCTGGTAGATGCGCGAGCCGTCGAGCAACGGTGACGAATAGCCGAACTCGGTGCCTCTCACGGCCCATTCCGTCTCGGTGATGTCGCCGCGCTGCGAGCCATCGATCGCGGCAATCAGACCGAGTTCGTTGCCCGTGAGGTTCTCGTCGCCGTGCGAGACGATGACCTTGTTGCCGTGCACGACCACGCCGGTGTTGATGGCGCGTCGGGCCGCGGTGAAGCCCCACAGGGTTTCGCCGGTCTGTGGCTTGATCGCGTGCACGCCGCCGTTGCCGAGGCCGGCGATGAGCATTCGCATGCCGTCGATCGTCGCGATGAGCGGCGACGCGTACGCCGTATCGAATGGACGGGGGCCGGGGTTCGCGACGTAGATGACGTCCCCTGTGCGCTTGTCGAGCGCGATGAAGCGGTGCATGCGCCCGGCCAGCGAGCCCCAGTTCGATACCGCGCCGCTGACGATCACGAGGTCGCCGTCCACCACGGGCGACATCGTCCGGCCGCCGTGTGTCGTGAAGGCCGCAAACTCCTCGCCGAAGGAGCGATCCCAGAGGCGCTCGCCGTCTCGGTTGAGCGCGATCACCTGCGCGCCGCCGCTCAGCGCATAGATGTTGCCGGTCTCGGGATCGGCGGCCGGCGACGCCCAGCCGACGCGGTGTGCCGGGACATCACTCTGGAACAGGCTGAACCGGTGCTCCCAGATCACCTCTCCGGTGTCAGCGTTCAGCGCCATGACGCGCTCCTGGAGGGCGTCGCCACGTCCGGCCGGGTTCTGCACGTAGACGCGATCGCCCATGACGATCGGTGCGGACCGGCCGCCGTAGGGCGCGCGCCAGAGAAAGTTGTCGCCATCGAGCGCCCAGGTGTCGATCAGGCCTGTTTCGCGCGAAACCCCGTCGCGGCTGGGGCCACGCATCTCCGGCCAGTCGCCCATGGCGATCTGGAGGGGGCCCTGTGCGGTTGTCGGGATGGCGAGCGTCACGAGTAGCGCGCCGCCGAGACATAATTTCTTCAGCATTGCAACAATATTACGTCCATCGGCGTCGCCGTGCTTAGGACCCGGGCAGGAATAACTTGCTCGTCGTGGCCACCGATGCATCCCACCGGGCTTCGTTGCTCTTCGCTTGCATACGCCGAGTATGCGCGCTCTTCGCGCCTTGCCGGGTGGGCGCCTCGACGC
>JAQBVV010000181.1 GCA_027622905.1 Acidobacteriota bacterium | reverse complement strand
GGTCCAGGAGAACGAACGCGTCCGCATCGCGATCGATGGCAAAGTGCGCACCGGAGACGTACAGCTGCTTCCTCATCGAATCGAGCAGGTAGACATCGTTCAGCTGAGGTGCGGTGCCGCGCCGCTGATCGGCAAACGCCGGGGGCGTTGAGCCCGCCTCTCGCCTCTCTCGTCCGACACGGAAGGGAAGCGTCGTGACGCGCACGTCGGAACGGCCGCCAAGCGCGTGCCGTGCTTCTTCCGTCGCTGCCACCAGCGACGCAACAGGAGGGTGCGTGGCCGTGGCTTCCATGGGTCGCATATGCGACCGTATCGGAAGGCTACTTCCGAGACTTCAGGGGGGATGGCCGCGGATTCGTCCGTGTGCCATGAAGTACGTCTATGGCGCTCATGTTGGATCAGTCAGTCGCGATTTCGAAGCGGAACACGTAGGGCGATCGACTCCGGCCGACGATGATCTCGTCGCCGTGTCGCAGGGCAACGCGCCCTCCCCTTCGATCACCCCCGACGGACGGCCGACTCGTCGCATCCAGCAGCAGCCTGATCCTGGAATTCGATCTCAATCTCGCCTGGCATGACTGGAAAGTCGTGTCCGACAAAGGTTTCATTCGCAACCACAACCCCCGCGGCGACACGCTCTACGGCATCGAGATGATGGTGGATCCCGAGTTCCGTGGCATGAAGCTGTCGCGCCGTCTGTATGACGCGCGAAAAGAGCTCTGTCGGGACCGAAATCTGGCTCGCGTGATCATCGGCGGACGCATTCCCGGCTACCGCAAGTACGCGGAAGAGATGTCCGCGCGCGAGTACGTGGAACGCGTGATCGACAAGACGTTCGTGGATCCGGTTCTGACGGCGCAACTCGCCAACGGGTTCGTGCTCCAGGGCCTGATCCCCGACTACATGCCCTCGGACGCTGACTCGCGGGGATATGCGACCTACTGCGAATGGCTCAACTACGACTACAAGCGCGGGGCCAAGCGCCGTTATCACCACACGGTCGAGCCGATTCGTCTCGCAATCGTTCAGTATCAGATGCGAACCATCTCGGGATTTGACGAGTTCGCGAAGCAGTGCGAGTTTTTCATCGACACCGCGTCGGATTACAAGTCGGATTTCGTGTTGTTCCCGGAGCTGTTCACGACGCAGCTACTGTCGTTCGCCACGAAATCAAGACCGGGCGAAGCGGCCCGCCAGCTGCACGAGTACACCCCGCAGTATCTGGATCTCTTCACCGAGCTGGCCGTGAAGTACAACGTCAACATCGTCGGCGGTTCGCACTTCGTCGTCGAGGAGAACGTCCTCTACAACGTCTCGTACCTGTTCCGCCGTGACGGCACGCTCGGCAAGCAGTACAAGCTTCATGTCACACCGAGCGAGCGGAAATGGTGGGGGGTGACGCCCGGGAGTCGCGTCGAGGTCTTCGAGACCGACTGCGGTGTGGTCGCCATCCTGATCTGTTACGACATCGAGTTTCCGGAACTGGTGCGCATCGCGGCAAGCAAGGGGGCGCAGATCATCTTCGTGCCCTTCAATACAGACACGCGCCACGGGTACCTGCGCGTGCGTAATTGCGCCATGGCGCGGTGCGTCGAGAATCAGCTGTACGTGGCGGTGGCAGGCTGTACCGGGAACCTTCCGTTCGTCGAGAACTCGGACATTCATTACGCGCAGTCAGCGATCTTCACGCCGGCCGACGCCGAGTTCGCGCGGGATGCCGTGGCCGCCGAGTGCAATGCGAACATCGAAACGATGATCATTCACGACGTCGACCTGGAGTTGCTGCGGCGGCATCGGGAAGGCGGCTCCGTGCAGAACTGGAATGACCGTCGGCGGGATCTCTACAAGATCACCTACACGGAAGGGGAGACCAGCCACGAGATTTGACTCCGAGCACTGCGTGGTCGGAGTCCGAGACCTGCCGGGAGGTGTGGACATGCCCACACCTCATCCGGCCTTCTGACCGAGTAGCGCTACGGGGCCGGAGTCTCGGGAGCGACGGGCAAGCGACCGGCGAGCGCATCTCGGACGATCGCCTTCACTTCATCCGAGAAGTCCTTCCTCAAGACCCATTCGAGAAAGCCGCGGTCGTTGGCGGCCAGGGCGGCCAGCGATGTCCCGGCCTGCGCACCGAAGGCCACCGTCGCCACGCCGTTGCGCCAGACGATCTTGCCGTCCGCGTCCACCCGGTTGGGGTCGCGCGGATACAGCCAGTTGTGCAATGCCTCGACTGTTCGGGGGACATCCGGATACTTCTGCAACTGTGCCACCAGCACGGCCACCGTCGCCTCCACGTCGCTGGCGGCATCGTGTGCCTGTCGCGTCGTCGGTCCGTCCTCGACCTCGTAGAAACGGAGCGCCGCGTCCAGGCTCCGTGGTTCCTGGCGGAGGAACACCGTGTAGGCGTCGACGACGCAGGCGCCGTCGGTCGGGTCCTCGAGCCCCGCGCGGCGGAACTCGGCCGCGAGCATGCGGCGATCGAATCGCTCGACGTTGTAGCCGGCCAGGTCGCTGCCAGACAGGATCGACGCGATCTCCGGAGCCAGTTGAGCGAAGGGTGGTGCGTCGGCCGCCATCGTATCGGTGATCCCGTGAATCGCCGTCGTCTCCGCTGGAATCGGCTGTTCAGGATTGACGATCGATGACCAGGAGGAGACCGTGCCATCAGGGAACACCTTCGCGGTCGCGATCTGGACGATGCGATCGTGGCCAGGCCAGACGCCGGTGGCCTCCAGGTCGACGCACACCAGCGGGCGGGTCAACGTGAGCTGGCCTGCGAGCGCGCGTGCGAGTTGCTCGATCGTCATCTCTTCGTCTCGCCTCGCACGGATCCGCTACTTCAGGCCGAGCCGCAGCTTGAAGGACGGCCAGTCCTGCTTGAACGCGATCAGGGCGTCGGCGTCCGCGCATTGCAGAAACGGATTGGTCGCGCGCTCGAGGTTGATGGTGGAGCTCGGGCGCACGCCGTAGTCGTGACCCGGCCACACCGTGGCATCGCCGGGAAACCGTTCGACCACCCGCTGCAGGCTCGTCCACTCCGCCCGCGCGTCGGCGTCGTTCGACGTGCCGCCCACCTTGCCGACGAACAGCAGGTCTCCGGTCAGCAGGACGCGCGACGCTGGTTCGTAGATGACCAGATGGTCGGGGCAGTGACCGGGCACATGAAGACACTCCAGCCGGAGGCCACCAACGGCGAGGTCCTGCCCGTCAGTCAGACCCACATCTGGAGACACCAGCGCGGAGTCGGCAAAGGCGGCAAGCGGCGCCTTCGTCAGTTCCAGCGCCGTGGCGTTGCCGTTGATATGGTCGTGGTGGCCATGCGTGTTGATCACATGCGTGACCGTCAGCCGCTGGTCGGTTGCACGCTGGACGAACACCTCGGGCGAGTAGGAGGGATCGATCAGGACGGCCACGCCGGCGTCACGATCGCCGAGGAGATAGCCGAAGTTGCGGTCGCCGCCCGCGCGGATCTGTTCAAAAACAAGTTGCATGTTCGGGTCCTTCCGTCCCGTCGTCGGTGTAACCCTGGCAGTGTACGCGCAGGGCGACGATTACGCGAGGCGACTGGCGCGGGCTGCCGACCCGACGAGCGCAAAATCTGATAACCTCCGGCGGATATCATCTCTCCGGCCGGTGCGGAGGGGCTGCTCTCGCGCGCGGGGACTGCGCGAGCAGGGGTCGAAGAAGTCAGGAGCGAATATGTGCGATCAGGATCATTTTGAGGACGACCTACAGAGCTTCGAAGCGCGCGGCATGGTGACACGGCGCCAGTTTGGCGTCCTGCTGGGGGCGGGCATGGTGATGATGCTGCCGAAGGTGACCAACGCAGTCGCGGTGACCGAGTCAGACGTCACGGTGATGACGCCGGACGGCATGGCCGACTGCTATTTCGTCCACCCGGAGACGGGCACCGCGCCCGGCGTGCTGATCTGGCCGGACATCTTCGGTCTCCGGCCGGCGTTTCGGCAGATGGGCAAGCGGCTGGCAGAGACGGGCTACTCCGTGCTCGTGGTCAACCCGTTCTATCGCGTGCAGCCTGCGCCGACCGCAGCCAACGGCGCGGCAACGCCGATTCCCGAGGTCCTGCCCCTCATGCAGGCATTGACCGAGACGACGCACATGACCGACGCCAGGGCGTTTGTGGGGTGGCTGGACCGGCAGGCGTCGGTTGCAGGGAACCGGAAGGTGGGCACGCAGGGCTATTGCATGGGAGGCCCGATGGCGTTTAGAACCGCGGCCGCGATGCCGGGCCGCATCGGCGCCGTCGCGTCGTTTCACGGCGGCGGACTCGTGACCGACATGCCGAACAGCCCGCACCTGCAGGCCGCGAAAGCTCAGGCGCAGATGCTGGTGGCCATTGCCGCCAACGACGACATGCGGGCACCCAACGATAAGAACGTGCTCAGGGAGACGTTTGCCGCGGCGAACCTGCCGGCGGAGATCGAAGTCTACGCCGACGCCGCCCACGGCTGGTGCCCGCCGGACTCCGGCGTTTACAGCGAGCTGCAGGCCGAACGGGCGTGGAGCCGCCTGCTCGAGCTGTACGGGCGGGCCCTCGCGTAATCATCGGGTTCGCCGCCGTTGCGACGGCGCTGTCGACGACGCTGTCGACGACGCTCAGGCTGGCAGGGTTGATCGCCCTGCCAGTCTTATTTTCAGATCTTGCCGCCGCAAGGGGATGACGAGAGTTCCCTCTTCGAGTGCTTCCGCCGCGAGGGCAACGACGCCCGGGTACGTCGACTGGGTATCGGCGGGCCTGCTCCGTCCTGTGCAGGTGTCCCGGTCATAATGAAAGGTGGATTCGTTGTCCGATGAGCGTGCCGATACCGCGTTTCTTCTGCAAGCCATCGAGTTTGCCTCCCGAAAGCATTCGACGCAGCGCCGGAAGGACGCCGGCGCCTCTCCCTACATCAACCATCCGATCGCCGTGGCCCATCTGCTGGCCGACGCTGGCGGCATCACCGACCTGCTCACGCTGATGGCGGCGGTCCTGCACGACACGATCGAGGACACCGAGACCACGCCGGCCGAGATCGAGGCGCAGTTCGGGGAGACGGTGCGGAAGCTGGTCGAGGAGATGACCGACGACGAGACGCTCGGGTCCGCGCAGCGGAAGCAGTTGCAGATCGAGCATGCGCCGAAGCTGTCCCGCCGGGCCAAGCCGATCAGGATTGCCGACAAGATCGCTAACATCCAGGACGTCGTCGAGCATCCGCCGCCGCGCTGGACCCACGCGCGGCGCATCGCGTATCTGGACTGGACCGAGAAGGTGGTGGCCGGCTGTCGAGGCGCGAACCCGGCGCTCGAACGGCACTACGACGAGGTGCTCAAGCGGGGAAGGGCCACGCTCGCGGCGACGTGACAGCCTGCCCTGTATCTGGTGCGCCGGTTCAGGGTGAACGTGCGCGCCGTTACTGCCGATAGGCTGGCCGGCCATGGCGAAGCGACGAACCCCCAGGAATCGGCCTCCCGCGCGTGTCTACTCCGTCTACATCATCGAACTCTCCCGGGAGTGCACCAGACAGCCGTGTGCGCTGGCACCCCTCTACGTCGGGCAGACGGCGCACGATCCCGCATACCGGTTCGTCCAGCACAAGGCCGGCGGGAAGCTGGCAGCGGGCAAACCCCATCGGTACGGTCAGAGGCTGCGATGGGATCTGATGAAGGCGATTGGCCCACTCCCGACGCGGGCACGGGCGGAGGCGGCCGAGAAGGCCGTGGCCGAGGCACTGGAGCGGAGAGGGCATCGCGTGTTCTGGGGTTAGGAGACCAGCCAGTCCCGTCGCACGCGTGCCCCATAATGGTGGACGTGAGCGTTGAATGCCAAGCCTGTTAGGCGATCTGTCGCCGTGGGCGGTGGCCGCGGTGATCTTCCTGCTGCGCATGTGCGACGTGGCGCTTGGCACGATGCGGACGATTGCCGTCGTGGACGGGCGCACCCGGCTTGCGGTGGTGCTCGGGTTCTTCGAGGAGCTCATCTGGGTGACCGCGCTCTC
>JAQBVV010000180.1 GCA_027622905.1 Acidobacteriota bacterium | reverse complement strand
AGCACGAGGGAATGTGACCCTCACAACGATTACTCGGTCGGGCTCCTAGAAGCTGTGATGCAAGCTGAACTGCAGCTGGTCCTTGGACCACGAATCGGTCGTCTGGCGCATGTAGCCACCTTGGAACTTCAGACGGTTGCTGATCACGTATCCCACACCACCGTAGAGCCGGTTGCGGTCGAAGAGTTCGACAGGCATCGCGGTGCCGATGTCGCGCTCGCGGTTGATAAACAGCTCGTTGTAGAGCGCGATGTAGATCGCACCCGTCTCCATGCTTGTTCCGTTGACGGGGATATCCGCGAACAGTGCATAGCGGAAACGAGTGCGGAAATCCTGACCGTCGACCCACCGCTGCTCATAGCGGAAGCGGTGACGTAGGCGGAGACGCTGGCCCAGACTCTGGGGTAGCAGCGCCTCGAGGTAGGTGCGATCCTCGCCTGAGGTGTCGTTGCTGCTGCCAAACGTGCCGCTGGTGATGTTGGCGTAGCCAAGCGTGAAGGTCGCGTCCCAGTCTTCCGGCGTGTAGGTCACGCCGCCGCGCAACAGGAGCTGCTCCAGATCGCCGCCAAGATCCCAGTTGCGCCACTGACCGTCGCCCTGAAAGCCCCAGCGGCTGTGTCCGTCATTGAGACGCGTGCTCCAGATGTACATGTACCAGGCGCCGAGGTCATCCTCCTCGACCTGGGCCGCGACCGGGGACACCGCAGCGACGACGAACAAGGACAGCAGGCAGATCACGCGGGTGGTTCTCATCGTGCAAACATCTCCTCGATGGACGGTGGACTGGACTGATAGCCACGGAGCGGTTGTCGCTCCACCTCGACCCGCTGTTGACCCTGCTGATACCCTTCGCCGGCGCCGCGTCTGAATCATCCGCTGATCGAAAGGCCGCGAAGGCCCGCCTCAGATTATGACATCGGCACCGGCGCCGAGTGACATCGGTCCCAACGTCATGCCTATCTCGTCAGAAAGAGATCATTCCAGATCGGCGTCCCACATGTCCTTCTCGTCGAGCACGGTGGCCGGATCGATCATGACGAACGGGAAGTCGTTCAGCTCGCTTTCGACGCGCGTAACACCGGCGGGCTCCCGAAAGTTAACGGAAGACCTGTCACGCGACTCTGGGCGCCCCTGGCCACTCCCCGACAGCTGGGGCAATCGCTGACGAAGACCCGCGTGGCGGTGAGCGCCGACTGCGGACCGCAACAGAAACATAACCTACCTGAAACAGCCATGAAATCTCGCGCCGGTAATGTGTCGGCATGGACTTCTCACTTTCTACGTATCACACAGTCCGCGTCTCGGACGGCCACAGCTTCATACATTGGTCATACTCAGCACCGTCCTCTTGACCGTCACGACGCTCAACGGACAGGGCCTTGAAGATGCACCGACCAACGTCGGCGAACCAGAATCGGTATCCGTGGCGACGACCGGGGAAGGAGAGGACGCACAGGATTCGCGCGCCGAGGTGCCGTGGTACGAACGGAGCGTTGACGATCGTGGATTCTGCGGAGCATGTGAGTGTAATTCACGTGTTGTCCGACCTCAGTACCGAGGCGGACTTCATCCGGGCTGCGTTCGTCGACTCGAACCGTGAAGACCGGGCCAGAGCTGCGCTCGAGGAACGTCTCAGCGATCCGAGGTATCAGGATCTGAGGCTGATCGTTCGAACGGGTGTACCTGGGGAGGTTATCGCGACGGTGGCGCAGGAGAATCACTGTGACCTGATCGTGATGCCGTCCCATGGCCGCACAGGGTTCTCGCGGTTGTTCTTGGGATCGGTCGCCGAGCGCGTCCTTCGCCTCGCCCACTGTCCAGTGTTGATTCTCCGCACGGCGCCCTCTAGCGCCACGTGACCACCCTCCAGAACTCCAGCGAAGACCCCGAATGACTGGGGTGTCGTCGATCACAGCGATCAGGCGCCCGTCGCAGGGCTGATAAGCCAGGACGTCGAACCCGAAGGTCCGGCGCATCAGCTCCGCCCGCTTATAGGAAGCATTTAGGAAACATTAGCGGGGGTCCGAAGTTAACAAAAGTCTCGATTATGCGACCCTGGCCCGTTGAGACAGCGCTCACTGTCGCCGATGACGCACAGGCACAGGTTCCCGCATGTCGGCTGCGCCAAGGCTGCCGTACTTTTTCTTCCAGAGACGGCAATTGGCTTCGACGATACCCGTCTGCCGACAGACATCCGCGACCGGCGTGCCGGACTCGGCGACACCGATCATCCGCCAAAGGGCCGGCCTGTCTCCAGCTACCATGAGTAGCCCAACGCTTCTAATTGCGCTCTGGCAATCTCTTCGAACTGGCGTACGCGCTCTTGCTCCCATGAGCGCCAGCGCTCCAATGGGCGAAAGTTTTCATACTGAGGGACGGGCTTCCAGTGTATTTCCACTGCCCAGTGTCGCATCGCCGTCTCGTAGTTCCATCCGAAACTCCGTACGCCGGACTCGACCACGTCTCTACCATCGCGAGTCACAACGACAATTCGCTGACGCGAGAATACCCTCGATGTGCTCGAGCCCCTCCGTGACAGGACGCTTTGCCACGATATGCTTGCGGCCCGGCCGTGCACGACGCTCCAGGAACCGGAGGATGCCGGAACCCAGATCACCCAGCAGCTCATCTCTGAGGGTGTGCGTGCCCCAATCCGAGCCCCAGCTTCGATCTACCTCGCCTGCATACTCGACAAGCAACCGCGAGTGTTGAATCAGGTGATCTTCCCAGATGGGTGGTGTTCCCGAAACGTCAGGATGGCGAACGAGGAGTCGGGACAGGAAATTCGTGCCGGACCGTTGTGTGATCCCGATCAGGAAGCTGATGTCCGATTCGATGCTATCCACGCCTTCAGGTGACCGGATGATCTCCCTTGATCTGCGCCCGGTGCATGACACGGCGGGCGCTGCTGTCGAACGGGTCGCGCCGGTGCAGCACGCAGAGGTTGTTCCAGATCACGGTGTCGGCCACCCGCCAGTGGTGGGCGATGGCGAAACGGGGCTCGGCAGCGTGCTGCCAGATCACGTCGAGAAGCGCTTCGCTCTCCTCCACTGCCAGACCGACGATGTACGCGTGCGGACGGCGCCCGGGGAACAGTGCCTTTCGTCCGGTGTCGGGATCGGTCCGGACCAGCGGATGCCGCGCGCCGGGCGTCTGGCGGACGTCGGTGGTCTCGTCGTACCCCTTGCGCAGCTGACCAGCGCTGTTGTGCGCGGCGTCATGAACAAGGATGCGGTCATCGATCTGTTCCTTGATGCCACCGGGCAAGGTGTCATACGCGGCAACCATGTTGGCGAAATGGGTGTCGCCGCCACTGTCGGGTACTTCGAGCGCATGAAGGACGCCCGCTTTGGGGGGCACATCCTGATACGTCATGTCGGCGTGCCACACCGCCTCGCCCGCACCCAGGCCACCAATGGGCTTGCCGTCCTGGACCACGTTGGAGATGACGTTGAGTTCAGGAAACTCGGACAGAAACGGCGCCCCGTACGGATTGGGGCCGGGTGGGTCCAGTTCGCCGAACACACGACAGAAGGCGATCAGCTGGGCATCCGTGAGCGCATGCCCGCGCAGGATCAGCACGAGATGCTCCCGCCAGGCGGCGATCAACATCTCGCGGTCCGGGCCACTCACCGGTCGGCGTGGGTCGAGCCCTCGCACTTCGGCTCCCAGCGCGTCGCTCAAGGGCACACATTCCAACGCCACGTATTCAGTCTCCTTCGCCCGTTCCTGTCAGGCTAGAGCGTTTTTCGATTCGGTGGGGACCGAAAAACGCGGGAAAGCGCTTTTCAAAAAGGCCTGGCCCCTGCGAGAAGCCCTAGACCGAAACGAAAAGCGCTCTAGGTTCTCTGGTTCGGCCAGGCGAGCTAACCTAGGCCACGAACCGTTCCTCCGCGATAGTGTGGCGGGCGAGCACGTCCTCGTCAATACGTGGCACGAAACCGGCCCGCAGCACCACATGCCCGTTGGCGAACTCCAGAGGCTCGGCGAACAGTCGTGTTCGGGGTTTCAGGAAGCCGTTGAACTCGCCGGCGTTGTCGATGGTCGTCCGCGCCACGCAGGCTTCCATCCAGCAGCTGAGCTCGGTGCCCAGACCGTCACCGAGCACCGCGGTCAACCCCAGTGCCCGGGTCAGATCAAGCGCTTCCTTGAGCAGGAAGGGCGTGCCGAAGCGCTTCAGCTTCAGCTTGCACAGCCCGACCCCCGTGATGCCCGCCGCCCGCTCTATATCTGCGGTGGTGCAAATGGGCTCGTCGAGCATCACCGGCACCGGCGACATCGCGGCGACGGCGGCGTTGGCATCCCAGTCCTCGGCCGCGCACGGCTGCTCGAACAGCTCGATGCCTTCCGGGTTCAGCGCGCCTGCGAACCGCCGAGCCTGATCTTCGGTGTAGGCGCGGTTGGCGTCGACGCGTATCGTGGCACGCCCGGCAACCGCGGCCTGAATCACCCGGAGGCGCGCGATGTCGGCGTCCAGGCTCTTGCCGACCTTGACCTTGAACGTGCGGAACCCGTCGGCAAGCTTGGCTTCGATCTCCGTCTCGATGGCCTCAGGCGTCGTGGCGTTCACGGGCGACAGCAATGGCAGGCGGGTATCACGGGCCGGCGGTCGCAGCAGCGGTTCAGCATCGAGCATATCGATGGCCGACGCACAGGCGCTGGCGGCAACCGGACTCGACGCCCTGGACTCAAGGATCGTCGACTTCATGACGGTGCTGTCCCGGCCGGCGGCGGCTGCGATGCCGCGGCAGTACGCCCAGGCGCCTGACGGCGTCTCGGCGCTCGAGCCGGGGGACACATGGCCCTCGCCCCAACCGCTGTGGCCATCAGCGTCGCGGACCTCGACGATCAACGGCTCGAAAGCCTCGACCGTCCGGTACGACAACCGGTAGGGCGTGATCAGCGGCAGGCTGATGCGGATGAGGCGAATGTCGGAGATGATCATGAGAGCGAAGCCAGGAAAAATTTAGTGTGCGTCGAACCCTGGCACGGGGCGGCCAGCCATGTACTCGAGTAGCACGTCACACGCCGCCGTGGCGAAGCGCTGGTAGCCGTCGTCGGTGGGCCAACCGATGTGGGGCGTGAGTACCACGTTGCTGAGTGTGGTGAGCGGATGCCCGGCCGGCACGGGCTCCTGGTCGAAGACATCGAGGCCGGCGCCGGCGATGCGCCCCGCCGCGAGGGCGTTTACGAGAGCCACCTCGTCGACGATCGGGCCTCGCGCGGTGTTGATCAGGAACGCGGTCGGCTTCATCAGGGCGATACGCCGCGCGTCGAGCAAGCCGCGCGACGAGGGCGACAGGGCCACATGAATGGTCACGACGTCCGCCTCGCCCAACAGGTCGTCGAACTCGCGGCGCTCGGCGCCTGCTGTCGCGGCCGCCTCGTCAGTCAGCGTACGACTCCAGGCGACGACACGCATCCCGAACGCCTGGGCAATCCGGGCAACATGCCGGCCGACCCGACCGAGGCCCACGACCCCGAGGGTCTTGCCGTGCAGCACCTGCGTCGAAGGCGTCGGCCACTCCCCTCGTCTGACCGCGGCGTCGCTGGCCGGGATCTGCCGCATCACCGCCATCGCCAGGCCGAACGTGAGTTCGGCCGCGCCGATCGAATACCCGGCCGAGGCCTTGGCGACGACGATGCCGCGATCGCGCGCCGCGGCAAAGTCGATATGGTTGGCGTGATTGCCGGTCTGCACGAGAACCCGTACGTCGGTCAACTGCTCGAGTAACTCGCGGGTAAAGCGCGTCCGCTCCCGGTTGGCGATCACCACATCGAAACCGCCTAACGCCGTAGGTTCGCCGAACGGCTCGGTAAAGACGCGGACATCCGCACGTTCGCGGAGCCGCCGGACGCCGTCGGTGCCTTCCCAGGCCTTGTGAATATCGTCGAGTATTGCGATGCGCATGGGCTACCTGTGTTGGCTAGGCTACTTTCCGGTGAAGAAATGACCGCTCGCGCGCTGGAATGGCTGCGATCGAGCGGCCGGTTCGCTGACCAGTTGTTTC
>JAQBVV010000179.1 GCA_027622905.1 Acidobacteriota bacterium | reverse complement strand
CAGCTGTGGCTGACGCGTTAGACGCCATCTTCAAGGCATACGACATCCGCGGCCTGTACCCCGGAGAGATCGACGAAACGGTGGCGCGACTCATCGGACGCGGGCTCGCCGCCTACCTCCAGACACCGACGATCGGCATGTCGCGCGACATGCGGCTGTCGTCGCCCGCGCTCTCCACGGCGTTCATCGACGGCGTCCGCGAGCAGGGCACCAACGTCATCGACTACGGGATGATGGGCACCGACATGCTGTACTTCGCGGTGATCCGCGACGGCCTCGGTGGAGGCGCGCAGATCACGGCGTCGCACAACCCGAAGCAGTACAACGGCGTGAAGATGGTGCGCGCGGGTGCCTTGCCGCTGAGCGGCGACGCCGGCATCGGCGATATCCGCGACATGATCGTCAACGACCGTCTCCCGCCGCCGGCAGAGCGGCGCGGCTCGATCGCCACCGGCGATGTGGTGCCCGACTACCTGGAGAAGGTGATGTCGTTCATCGATCCATCGGTGATCAAGCCGTTCTCCGTCGTCCTCGACGCCGGCAGCGGCATGGCCGGCCTGACCGCTCCGCCCATCTTCGACCGGCTGCCCTGCAAGACGACGAAGCTGTGCTGCGAGATCGACGGCAACTTTCCCAACCACGAGTCGAATCCGCTGATCGAGGAGAACCGGGCGGACATCACTGCCGACGTCATCCGCCAGCAGGCGGACATCGGCATTGCCTGGGACGGCGACGCAGATCGGTGCTTCTTCATTGACGGCAGCGGCGAGTTCATCTCGGGCGACTTCGTCACGGCGCTGCTCGCCGAGGCCTTTCTCCTGAAGCATCCCGGCTCGACGATCGTGTACGACCTGCGCGCGAGCCACGCGGTCAAGGACATCGTGGCCAAATACAACGGCCGCGCGTTGATGAACCGGGTCGGCCACGCGTTCATCAAGAAACGCATGCGCGATGAGGACGCCATCTTCGGCGGCGAGGTCACTGGGCACTACTATTTCCGCGACTTCTACTACGCGGACAACGGACTCATCCCCGCCCTGCTGATCCTTGAACTCATGTCGCGGAAGAACCAGTCTCTTCGGGAGCTGCTCCAGCCATACCGCGAGCGCTATTTCATTTCGGGAGAGATCAACACGAAGCTGGCCTCGATGCAGGAAGTGCCGAAGCGACTCGCGGCCATCGAAGCGCACTACACGGATGCGACGCTGGCGCACATGGATGGACTGTCGGTGGACTACCCCGACTGGCACTTCAACGTGCGGCCGTCCAATACCGAACCGCTGCTGCGGCTGAACCTTGAAGCCACGTCGCCGGAGATGATGGAGCAGAAGCGCGACGAAGTGGTGGCGCTGATTCGCAGCTGATACACCGACCCGAACTGACGTGATCGTACGAGAGGGGCCTGCGCGGCGGGCGGGGATGCCCCTCCCGGCGCCACCCGTCTCCAAGAACTTCCTCGACTCAGGTGAGTCAAGGGAGCAGTCACTTTCAGGGGGGGAGCGGGGCGCAGCGCGTGCGCTACAATCTGTGGCGCGTGGCCGCCACTCGCGGGCTTAGCATAGTGGTAATGCACTGGCTTCCCAAGCCAGCTAGACGGGTTCGATTCCCGTAGCCCGCTCCAGTGAACCTCCTGGGGTCAAGAGGTTCCGTTCTTGCGCTATCCCCGTGGCGACTCGGTCGCCTCAACGTTCGCCCATTTCGGCACGAAGTCTACATAGGCGCCTACGGTTATCGCTGCTCGAAGGCTTCCTCCCACTCACGCGCCATTCGCCGAGCCTCGACGAGTTGTCCAGGCGTCATCTGTCGCGCAATCGTGTCTCGCCCTGCAACAGCTCGCAATCGGAGGGTGCCAGTTGCACGCGATCCCGCAAGGTTGAACCACATATGGGCTTCTGTGTAGTCCTCCCGCACACCGCTTCCCCTCTCGTACATCACACCAAGGTTGTATTGCGCCTGTGCCTCGCCCCCTTCGGCCGCCACGCGAAGCCACCACACCGCCTCCGCATCGTCCTGGGGCACGCCTTCCCCGTTGCGGTGCATCAGATCGAGGTTGTCTTGCGCCAACCACAGTGCCTGTTCGGCCGCCTGGCGAAGCCACTTCACAGCTTCGGCATGGTCCTGCGGGACGCCGTGTCCGGTGGCGTACCTCACACCAAGGTCGTATTGCGCCCTCGTCTCGCCCTGCTCCGCTGCCAGGCGATACCACCGCACCGCCTCGGCATCGTCCTGCCGGACGCCTTGTCCGGTGGCATACCTCGCACCAAGGTTGTATTGCGCCCTCGTGTCGCCCTGTTCCGCTGCCAGGCGATACCACCGCACCGCCTCGGCGTCGTCCTGCGGGACGCCTTGTCCGGTAGCATGCATCGCACCGAGCATGGTTTGCGCCCACGCGTCGCCGCGTGCCGCGCGTTCCTGCAGCGTAGCCACCGATGGCTGCGGCTGCGCCCACGCTGTCACGCTCAACGCCAACAGGCCCACCATCACCGCCAGCAGTCCTTGGGTCATCAGATGCATTCCTGTCACGTGGGTTCGATTCCCGTGGCCCGCGCCACTGAGCCTCCTGGGGATCAAGAGCTTCGCGCGGTCTTCAATTCACCGGGATCCGCTGCGGGGCCCGCAGCGAGACGCCTCTCCGCATCACCGAGACGTTGAGGCGCTCGTGCGGCTCCACACCGGGCGGCAACGTGTACGAAACCACATACTGGTTCAGCAACTCGTCGACGATTCTCTCCGCCGCCGACTCGATCCCCTCGGCGACGGTGAACTCCTGGACGCGTCCGCCCGTGTCCGTCACGCCGTCATCGAACATGATGTTCATCTGGAGGTCCGCATCGTCCACCCGTCCGGTGTAGATCGGCGCCATGTCCCGCGCCAGGTTTGTTCCCACGACGTGCAGGAGCACGCCGCTCGGCTTGAGTCGATTCCTCACGTCGCTGGCCCGAATGGACGTGGACCCGCCGCCGACGGTGAACACCACGACGACGGGGCGCGCGACCCTGCGCTCCTGAAGCCTCTGCCCGAGATCCATCAGGGCCTCCATCACCTGCCCGTCCCCTGGCCTGCCGGCCCGGCGCCCGACCCCGGATAAGGCGCCCTGCAGCGCCCCGAATTCGGACGTGTAATCGACGACCCACGTGGGGGATCCGTTGACGGCGATCACGGCGAACTCCGCCCGTCCATCCAGCCCGGTCAGGAGCTGGATGATCCCGTTCTGGAAGAACCCACCTCCGTTGTCGTCAACGACAATGCCCACGCGCATCGGCTCGGTCGCGAGTTCCGCCCGAACGACCTCGCGATCCTCCCCGTCTTCCCTGACCCGAAAGTCCGCGGCCGTCAGGTCGGTCACGGGCTCGCCCTCGCCGTCAGACGCCGAGACGTAGACCATGCGCGTGGTCGGCCCAGCCTCCTGGGCAGCCGCCGCACCTGCGATGAGGACCGCTCCGGCGAGGCCGAGCGAGCAGGACCGCAACGCGTGAATGCCGGTCATCATCAGAAGCCTCCCCGTGTGATCGATCGCAGACACGTATAACGCCGGCAACGCTTCGCCGCGCTCGCGCGATGGCGAAATAACGGCAGCGGCGCACGCTGCCATCCGCCGAGGATTATATGGGACAGCGGGTCCAAGAGCGCCGCGCGGGCTCAGCGCGCCGGCCGGCCGACATACTCGTCTATCAGGCTGCGCACGAGGAACCGGACGTTCTCCGGCCGCTCGGCAAGCCTGCGCATGAAGTAGGGGTACCACTCGGGGCCGAACGGCACGTAGATCCGCACGGTGTAGCCCTCATCCCGCAGCGCTTCCTGCAGGTCGCGCCGAACGCCGTACAGCATCTGAAACTCGAAGTCCCGCGGGGCGACCCCTCGCTCGTGCGCGAATGTTCGAGTCGCGTCGATCATGTGGGGATCGTGCGTCGCAATCGCCGGACGGGTCCCCTCCGACAGGAGCAGGCGCATCAGACGGATGAACGCGGCATCGACATCTTCCCTCGAACGGAATGCGATGGTGGACGGCTCGTTGTAGGCGCCCTTACACAGCCGCACCCGGCCTCCCCGCTCGATGACACGCCGCAGATCCGCTTCCGTGCGACGCAGGTACGCCTGTAGCACGACCCCGACGTTGCGATGCCCTTCGCCCCACACGGTGTCGAAGACATCCAGCGTATCGTCGAGCACGCGCGAGCCTTCCATGTCGACCCGCACGAACCCGTTGCGCCGGTCCGCCGCCACCAGGATCTGTCGCAAGTGTTCGAGACACAGTCCCCGGTCGAGTTCCAGGCCGATCTGAGAGAGCTTGACCGAGACCTTGCACTCCATCCCGGCGGCGGCCACCGCGTCGATCACGTCCACGTAGTCGCGCACGGCGGCGCGGGCGGCTTCCGCCGACTGCACGTGCTCGCCGAGGTGATTGAACGTGTGCGTGAATCCCTGCCCGTCGATCTCCCGCAACGTACTGACCAGCTCGGCGATTGTTTCCCCGCCAACGAATCGGCGCACGAAGCTGTCCGGCCTGCGCATGCCCCCGCGAACGAGCAACGACGCGAGCACCGGGCGCCGCGCAAGCGCCAGAAAGAGGGACCGGGACAGCGCGTTCAGCATCGCGGTGTGGGAGGTCCTACCGCACCAGGACGCGGCTCTGTTCCCGAAGGAACTGCTGGAGGTAATAGGGACCGCCCGACCCGCGTCCAGATGAGCCGCTCGCCTTCCAGCCGCCGAACGGGTTGACGCCCGGCCAGGCACCGGCCGTGGCGTTGGCGCGGCGGTTGGCGTAGAGCACGCCCGCCTCGGCGCGCTCGAAGAACTCGGCCACCTCGGCCTCGTTCTCGGTGAAGATGCCGGCGGTCAGACCGTAGACCGTATCGTTGGCCAGGCTCAGACCTTCGTCGAGGGATGCGATCCCGACGATGGCCGTGATGGGCACGAACAGCTCGTCGACCAGGAGCCGGTGGGACGCCGGCAGACCCTCGATCACGGTCGGCTCCACGAAGTAGCCATGCGCATACGGCCCCTCCGTCAGGCGCCGGCCACCGACAACGGTCCGTCCGCCGTCTCTCCGCGCTTCGGCGACGGCCCCCTCGAAGCGTCCGACGGCCCGCGCATTGATGAGGGGTCCGTGCCACACTCCCCGGTCCAACGGATTGCCGGTCACCAGCGCTGCCGTTCGCTCTGCCAGCAGCTCGACGAACCGTTCGCGGACCTCGTGCGCCACGTACACCCGCGAGCACGCGGAGCACTTCTGGCCTTGCGCGCCGAAGGCCGATCGCAGCACGCCGTCGGCCGCCTTCTCGAGGTCCGCCGAGGCGAGTACCAGCGCCGGATTCTTGCCGCCCATCTCGGCGATGAGCGGCCTGGGGGCCAGGCGGCTGGCATTGTCGCGGATCAGCGACATGCCGACGTCGTGTGAGCCGGTGAACACGACGCCCGCTATGCCGTTGCTATCCACGAGGGTCCGACCCACGGTCGCGCCCTGCCCGGTGACGACGTTGAGCACGCCTGGTGGCAGGCCGGCTTCCGCGGCCATGTCGTGCAACGCGAGACCCAGCCACGGCGTGTCGCTGGCCGGTTTGAGCACGACGGTGTTGCCGGCGACCAGCGCCGCACCGGTCGGACCGCCTGCGAGCGCGAGCGGGAAGTTGAACGGAGAGATCACCGCCCACGCCCCGTAGGGCCGCAGCACGCTGCGGTTCTCCTCGTTCGGACCGAGCGTCCCCATCGTGGTGACGAAGCCGTCGTGCCGCTCGAGCTCGTCGCAGTAGTAGGCGATCAGCTCGGCCGTTTCCTCGACGTCGCCCAGGCACTCGAGCCGATTCTTGCCCGCCTCGAAGCCCATGAGCGCCGCAAGCTCGCACCGGTGCGCGCGGATGGCATCCGCCATGCGGCGGACGGCCGCCACGCGCTCGCGCCACGGCTGCCTGGCCCACGTCGGGAAAGCCTCGGCTGCAGCGGCAACCGCGTCCCGAACCTGCCCGGGCGTCGTCTCCTGGAACCGGCCAAGGCTGATCCGGACGTCGTGCGGGCTGACGTCATCGAAC
>JAQBVV010000178.1 GCA_027622905.1 Acidobacteriota bacterium | reverse complement strand
GGTCCTCGGGACACAGCTCGACGCGATCCACGCGCTGAAAAAGCGCGGCATCGTGACGCCGTTCCTGTTTCACTGGGCCGACGGTCGGCGGATCAAGGGCTTTCGCGCGTCGTGGCGCACGGCGTGCGAGGCAGCAGGTTTTCCGGGCAAGCTCTTTCACGACTTCCGCCGCACCGCGGTCCGCAATCTGGAACGCGGCGGCGTGCCGCGCTCGACCGCGATGGCGATGGTCGGCCACAAGACCGAGGCGATCTACCGCCGCTACGCGATTCAGGATGAGGCGATGCTCCGAGAGGCTGCCGCGAAGATGAACACGTGGAACAGCGGGCAGCAGGTGAAGAGCAAGGGGCAGGTGAAGGCGTTCAAACGGGGCAACGGTTAGAGAACAGTTAAAGTCACGGTGGTTGTGACGTCTCCATCGTCAGAATCCCTAACGTATTGTCGAATCGTGACGCTCTTCCACCTACTTTTAAGTCCCGTGCGTCTGCCAGTTCCGCCACCCCGGCATGTTGTTCAGTGCGTGGAACTTACTGATTCTATCGAACTGGCCGAGCGTTCCGGGCTTGAAAGATTCTGGCGGGACGGGCAGCCGGCTCCTCGAACCGTCGAGAGGCGAATGTCGCACTATGGTCGCGGCTGGGATCACGGCTAGCTTCCACCAGCGAGTCGCAGGTCGATCGTGAACCCGGCTGCGCCCGGCGCAATGATCGGTGACACGACGGCCCGTCGGTTCGGCCGATTGACCGCCAGGCCTGCTGCGACACCGAGCCCGGCGCCGAAGGCCACATCGCTCAGGTAGTGGTTGCGGTGCAACCGCGAGATACCGACATAGCTCGCGAGCACGTAGGCCGGCAGCCCTGCTCGCCACCCGAACCGCCGCTGCACCACGGTCGCGGTCGCAAACGACGCCGACGTATGGCCGGACGGAAACGAACCGTGCCCGGTCCTGGCCTCCATCTGGTACGGACGAGCTCGGGGTATGAACTTCAACGACCGCGTCACGATACCGTTGGCAACCTGCGCGCGGAGCAAGGTGACGGCAAAACCGGCGGTTTCCGAGTGGCCGGTCGCGCGCGCCACGACGTAGAGCGCGAACGGCGCGCCGAAATGCAACCCCGCCTGGCCCAACTGGTCGCCGACCTTCGGAAACACGTCCGGATCCCCGTCCCTCAGGGCCCGGTCAACCCGATCGTCCAGCGGCGCGCTGAGCGCGGACAGGCCGCCACCGGCCGCGAGCCAGACCAGCGACGGACTCCGGACCATGTTACGAAGGTCGCGAGGAATGCACGTGAAGATGGTCGAGAAGCCCCGGCCATCGCAGCGCGCGTCAGCCGCCTCGCTCGGCTCCGGCGGCGATGTCGCCGTGTCTTGCGCCGAGGCGGCGCCACCGTTGAGCAATACCGCGAGCAACGCCAGCCATGCGATCGCCGATCCGACACGCCGGCGCGTCCCGCGTTGAGCAACTTGCAGGGCTCCCACGCCCTGCTCACCCTGTGCACCCTCGGCACCCTCGGCACGCTGCGCACTCTGCTTACCCTGTGCACCCTGCGCCCCCTGCTCACTCTGGGGCGTCGTCAACTGGAGCCGTTGGCTGCGGCCGATGGCAGGCATCAAAAGCGATACGCCAGGCCGCCGACCAGATGGTGGCTGCGACTCGGCACCGTGATCGTCCCGCCGTCCAGCTCAAGCTCGGGGGTGGCCGTCGTGAACTTGTATTCAGCGAGGACGGCAAGTCGCTTCCACACGGTCCCTTCGACGCCACCCGCGACCTGCGCTCCAAGTCCCCCGCTTTCGTACTGGTCGCGGTTGGTGTTCTCGACGGTGGTTTCGGCATGGGGGACCGTGGGCCCCACCCCCAGACGCGCGACGATCGCAAACCGCGGCGTCCCTGCCGCATCGACGGGACCCAGTTCACGCCGCAGCACGACATTGGCAAGGATGAAATTCAGCCCGTGCGACATGGCGAGGCGCTGGACGACGGACGACAGAGGCACCGTCGCATCGATGTCGGCGCCATCGAGTGTTCCCCTGAAATGCACCAGCCGATCGGTCTGGGCATACACCTTCGCATGAATCACCTCGGCCTCGATGCCGATCCATCGATGTGCGTCGGGGATCCACGTGACGCGGTACCCGTAATACTGCGGAGACTGAAACGACTCCCCCCGGTACTCGACGCCGCCGATCTCGACGGCGGTCTGACGGTCCGGTAGCGCCAGCGTCACCGTGCTCGAACGCGTCCACGCGTGCCCCAGATACGCGCTGGCGATCCAGTCGGCATGTGCGCTTGACGGCAGGCCGACCACGCACGCCACCAGCGTCGCCGCCACGGTCATCCGCCGCCTCGACCTAAAACCCATACCCGACCTTGAACGTCAACGGCACCTTCACGCCCGCGTTCTCCAGCTGGATGTTGCCGTTGGAGTAGTGATTGAGGTTGATCTCGGCATTGAACTGCCGCCGCGCTCCCAGAAAGACGCCGATCCCCATGAAGTCCTGAAACGTGAAGTGACTCCCCGTATCGAGACCGTCGATGACGGTCCGTGAGATGTAGGTGGGGCCTGCGACGGAATACAACGCGTAGAAGTCAGCCGGCCGCGACCGCACGACGGTGAACCGCATTACCGGAAACACGGAGAAGGTGTGAAACGTGTCTCCGTTCCTGTCGCTCGTCCACTGTCCGTAGCTGGCGCCGAAGTCGAGCGCGAAGATCCGTTTCGTATAGAACACGTTGCGGTGGTACTGCACGTTCACGACGCTGTGTTCCACCTCGACCTTGCCGCGCCAGAAGATCGGGACCTGTTTGGACAGCACGTTGTTTGCGCCGTAGCCAAGCGCGTTGGTCGCGTAGCCAACCTGTATGAGGTTCTCGGGCACGATCCGGCCAGCGTCCAGCGTCTTCCTGACGCGCTCGGCCGGGAGCGGACGCACGTTGATCCGGAAGCCGGCGGACGCGAACACCGTGTGCGGCTGACGATGCTCGTCGCTGGGAGGGATGTAGGTCGCGCTCGACACGAGATCCCACGTGTCGTTGACCCGGTACTCCAGACCCGCGCCAACCAACGGAGACCAGAACTGCGCGTCGTTGACGACGACATCTGCGCCGTCCGCAAAGCCCCGTCGACTCGTGACTGCCAGCCCGCCTTCTCCAAAGAGAGACAGACGCGGGCCGAGGGGCGCCCGCGCCAGGAGCGACAGGGTGCCGAAGTGCATCCAGGCCGAACGCGAGTTGTCCGCTCCGTCCACGTTCAAATACTGCGCGTACTCGACCGGTCGCATGTAGCTCACCTGGCCGGACAGGTATCGACCGAAGTGGCGACCGAACAGCACGGCTCGTACCGATGCATGCGGCACCCGAACGGATTCGGCCCGATGCCCGGGTTCGAGCTGCAGATCTGAGAAGGGATAATTGATGTATCCGATGTTCACGTTGACGAACGCGTTGGCCAGGAACGCCGGATACTGAGCCCGCCCCTCACCAGAGGCTGGCGCCACGGCGACCTCCGGCGGAGCGGCGCGTTCCACCGCGCCTTGAACCTGTCGATCGGCGGCAGCGTCCTGCGCCGATGCGCCGGTGCCCGGGTAGCAGATCACCAGCCATACGAGCACCGTCATCGCCCTCCGGCGGTTCGACACCACCGTCAGTGCACCGTCTGCGCCGCTGCTTGTGTCGCTGCGCGATCGGCCGCCATGACCCGCTCGATCTTCGCGCTCAATGCGCTCTCCGCGACGTCGAAGGGGCCCGCGACGACGGCGCCGAGGGTCAACTCCAACGCGATGACGACGCCACCACTCTCGAACGGACTGACGATCCAGCTGAACCCGCGCAGCGAGACCGGGCGATCCGCTTCGGCGCTGGGGTCGTGTGCCCGCTCCAGGGCGCGAAGCATGCCCTCGAGCACCAGGACGATATCGCCGTCGGTCCAGTCGCCGGGCTCCCGAGGCACCGGTCCAATCGCCTGGGTCGTCGCGTGATGCTCGCCGCGGACCCAGATATCTGCTTGAAATTCCATAGACCCCATGACGCCAGGTCCGAACCACCGGACCCTGGCTACGTGTGCGTGATCCCTTCGAGCTGCGCGTCCAGCTCATCGACCGACGTCGTTGGCGTCTGGCAGGCGAACTCCTGACACACGAACGCTGTCGCCCTTCCTTCCTGCTGGCGCAGGCTCCCTGTCCACGGCAGCAGGCGCGACAGCGGCGCGCGCTGCGCCTCGCCGAGCGGAACCACCACAGCCGTCGGTATGTAATGCCGCCGTACGACCTCCGACAGCGCGCGCGTGTCGGCCGCGTCCGGCTCTCCCACGATCACGATCTGCGGGACTCCCGCATGATACGTCGAGAGGGCGGCCAGCATCATGGGCACTCCCCGCCCGCTCATCGATGCGCTCGCCCCGAGGGTGCCGAATGTTTTCGTCACACGGTCAACCATCCCGGCGTCTCCCGTGAGGTGTGACAGCGTCAGGAGGTTGAGCACCGCCACCGAGGTGGCCGCCGGCTCTGCGCCGTCGTATTCGTCTTTCAGCCGCAACAGGACGGACGCGTCTTTCCCCGTCGTGGAGAACCATCCTCCATCGACGGGGTCCCAGAACGCCGCGTCGAGGCGCGCCTGCAGCGTGATCGCCCACTCAAGCCAGTCGGCGTCCCCATCGGCCTGAAACAGCTCCAGCAGCCCGAAGATCAGATACGCATAATCCTCGGCATACGCCTCGACGCCTGCCACACCCTGTCGATACCGTCGAAGCAGGGTGCGCTCATCCGGGTCCCACAGATGCCCGCGCACAAACACCGCGGCGCGCCTCGCCACGTCGACGTCGCCGGTCCGGCCCGCGAGCACGCGCCCTGCCCTGGCGAACGCCGCGATCATCAGCCCGTTCCACGCCGTCAGCACCTTGTCGTCGAGCTGCGGCCTGGGTCTGGCCGAGCGCGCGCTCAACAACGCGGCCCTGGCACGGGACAGAACCGCGACCGTGTCCTCCACCGTGCGACCCGTGGCAGCGGCGATCTCCTCGAACGACCCGGCGGTGTAGAGGATGTTCCGATGCGTGAACTCGTTCTGCGGATCGGCGGTCACGTTGCCGTCGGGGAGCACACCGTATCGCAGCCGCACAACCTCGGCGTCGCCCCCGGTCACCCTGGCGATCTCCTCGTCGCGCCAGATGTAGAACGCACCTTCGCTCTTGTGCGGCGCCGGCTCTGTCGCCAGCTCCGGCGGCACGCTATCGGCGTCCTCGGCCGAGTAGAAACCGCCCTCCTGGTGCGTGAGGTCCCGCCTGACGTAGGCCAGCGTATCGATCGCGACGTCGGCAAAGAACCCGTCGCCGGTCAGCTGCGCGGCCTCGGTGTAGACGAGCGCGAGCTGCGCCTGGTCGTACAGCATCTTTTCGAAATGCGGAACGCGCCAGTCGCCGTCCACCGAGTAGCGATGAAAGCCACCACCGATGTGGTCGCGCATGCCGCCGGCCGCCATCGCCCGCAGCGTCCCCAGCGTCATGTCTCGGGAGGCCTCCGCGCCGGTGCGCACGTGCTCCCGCAACAGAAAGAGCAGTTCGCTGGGGCGGGGAAACTTCGGCGCATCCCCGAATCCACCTCGCGCGCGGTCAAACGCAGAGGCGAACTCCTGAACGGCGACCTCGAGCACACCGGTCCCCGGCATGACGGGGTTGCCGGTGCGACCACCGAGCGACCGCAGGCGCTCGATGATGGAAGCGGCCGACTGCACCACCTTCTCAGGTTCCTCCCGCCACACCCGCGCCACTTCCTGGAGAATCTCGGTGAAACCCGGCCTTCCCCATCGCGCGATCGGCGGGTAGTAGGTCCCTCCGTAAAACGGTTCGAGCGACGGAGTCAGCCATACGCTCATCGGCCAGCCCCCCGATCCCGTCGTCGCCTGCACGAACGTCATGTACACCCGGTCCACGTCCGGCCGTTCTTCCCGGTCGACTTTGATGGACACGTAGTGCTGGTTGAGTACGGCAGCGATGCCGGCATCCTCGAAGCTCTCGTGCTCCATGACGTGGCACCAGTGGCAGGTGGCGTA
>JAQBVV010000177.1 GCA_027622905.1 Acidobacteriota bacterium | reverse complement strand
ACTCGGCGTATGCAAGCGAAGAGCAACGCAGCCCGGTGGGATGCATCGGTGGCCACGACGAGCAAGTTATTCCTGCCCGGGTCCTAAGGCAGCCCATGAGCTCGAGGGTCGCCATCGGCGTTGCCATGGTCCCGCGTGGCGAGGTCGGTCCTGTGTTCGCGGAACTTGGTCGCAGCAGTGGCGTCTTCGCAAACGAGACGTACGCGGGGATGGTCGTCGTCATCGCTCTCACCACCCTGGCGTCACCGTTTGTTTTGAAGTGGGTTTACGCAAGGCACGGTCATCAGTTGCTCGACGATGGCGCGGTGGCGTCGAATGAACATTCGTCCTGACGCCAGCAAGATCGCGAGAGCACTCTTCAGAGCACTCTTGTGCCGTGTGGCTACTCGAGCGCCGCCCGGTCATGAAAAGCGCTGTAGGCAGACGATCAACGGCAGCGCTGGGTCATCGTGCCCCCGCGGCGTAGTCGGCCGCCGAGAAGGCGTCCACCTGGATCACCTCGTCGCGCACCCTGTCGGCCTGGAGCACCTGATCGTGCTCCTCGCGCGAGATGACCCGCGCGGCCAGTGCCGCTTCCAGTAGAACGTCACCAGGCGCCTTGTCGAGTTGTCCGGCGCGGACTGCATCGCGGATCTTCGTTTCCACGCGGTGCGCAGCGACCGCTTCATGCAATGCGGCCTCGAGCATCCCGAGGCCAGGCTCGTCCGCGGATGGCGTGTAGATGTCGGGCGTGAGCCCCTTGCGGGCGTCGTGCTCCTCGAGGAGGCCCCGGGCGACGAGTGCTCCCGTCGCGTCGCTCGCCGGTCGGTACCGTGCCCCGAGTGGAAACACGAGCGGCCGCACGGCCCGAGCCGCAAGTCGATTGGGCAAATTATCCAGGACGCCTTGCAGCGCTTCCTGAATCTGGTGCAGCGCGTGTTCGCAGGAGAATCGCACGAAGGGAAGGGCCCAGTCCGGTTCCTTGTCGTCGTGAAAACGCTTGAGGGCGGCTGAGCCAAGGTAGAGCCACGCCAACGCGTCGGCCAGTCGACCGCTGATCTTCTCGCGCCGCTTAAGGTTGGCGCCAAGCGTGGCGAGAGAGACATCCGAGACCAGCGCGAACGCAGCGCTCATTCGCGTAAGCCGGCCATACAAACGGCGCGTCTTCGGGCTCGGTGGTGCATGCGAGATCCACCGGCCATCGGAGACACCCAGCACGAGGGCGCGAGCGGTCATCGACGCCACGTGTCCTATGTGTCCGAAGAGCGCCGTGTCAAAGGCGGGGAGATTTCCAGCGGTGGCTGCCGCCACTTCGTCCTGCAGAAACGGGTGGCACCGGATCGCGCCCTGGCCGTAAATGATCATCGAGCGCGTCAGGATGTTCGCCCCCTCGACGGTGATCCCGACCGGCACCGCTTGATACATCTGCGCGAGGATGTTTCGGGGCCCGCGACAGATGGCGGCGCCAGCCCGGATATCCATTGCGTCGTTGACGACGTGCCGCATCGATTCGGTCAGGTAGGCCTTGACGATCGCCGACGCGACGACCGGATGCTCCCCGGCGTCCACGGCGCCGGCGGTCAGCGACCGCGCGGCGTTCATCACGTAGGTGAGTCCGCCGATACGTGCCAGCGGTTCTTCGATCCCCTCGAACCGGCCGATCGGTGTGTCGAACTGCTCTCGCACCATGGCGTAGGCGCCAACCAGGCGAGCGGAGACTTGCGCGGAGGCGCACGCAAGCGCCGGAAGTGAGATCGAGCGGCCCGCAGCGAGACTCTCCATGAGCATGCGCCAGCCCTGACCGGCCATGTCGGGGCCGCCGATGATCGAATCGAGCGGGACGAACACGTCGCGGCCCCAGTTCGGGCCGTTGTGAAACGGAATGCCCATCGGATCGTGTCGGGCGCCAATCTCGATGCCGGGCAGGTCGGCTGGCACGAGGGCGCACGTGATGCCGCGGTCCTCGGTGCCGCCGAGCAGGCCATCCGGGTCGCGGAGGCGGAACGCCAGACCGATGACCGTGGACACCGGACCGAGCGTGATGTAGCGCTTGCGCCAGTTGAGGCGGATGCCCAGAACCTCTTCGCCCTGGTAGGCGCCGCGGCACACGATGCCGACGCTTTGCGTCGCTGCCGCATCGCTGCCGGCCTCGGGTCCGGTGAGAGCGAAGCACGGGATCTCCTCGCCGGTCGCCAGGCGCGGCAGGTAGTGCTGCTTCTGTTGGTCGGTGCCGTACCTGAGCAAAAGCTCAGCAGGACCAAGCGAGTTCGGCACCATGACGGTGACCGCAGCCGTCACGCTTCGACTTCCCACCTTCACGATCACGGCCGAGTGCGCAGCCGCCGAGAACCCGAGACCCCCGAACGATTCCGGGATGATCATGCCGAAGAACTTGTGGCGCTTCAGGAAGCTCCACACCTCGGGTGGAAGATCGCCGGCGCGCACGACGTCCCACTCCCGAAGCATCGAGCAGAGTTCATCGACCGGCCCGTCAAGAAACGCCCGTTCGCGATCGGACAGCGGTTTCGGGGTAAACGCCAGCAACTTCCGCCAGTCGGGGCGACCCGCAAAGAGATCGCGCTCCCACCAGACGGTGCCGGCGTCGAGCGCTTCGCGTTCGGTGTCGCTGATCCGGGGCAGCATCGGTCGCATCAGTTGCATCGCGGCGCGGCTCACGAACTGACGACGGAGTGCTGGAATACCGGTGACGACCGCCAGCAGGACGAACAGCGCCAGAACGACGAGCATGGGAGCCGAGAGGTCGGATCCCGCAGTCACGTCTCCGGCGCCGCCAGGCCCGACGGAGGACGTGCGCATCCACCACCACGCCAGCGCCGTCGCGCCGGGGAGCGTCCACGCCAGGTATCCGCGGCCGAGATACAGCAGCCACACAGCGAGCGCGAGCAGCAGTACGACACTCAGGATGGTCATCATGGGGACCCTTCGGTTGCGGCGTTGAGTTCCATCTCCCGCAGTTCACGGCGGAGAATCTTCAACGCGCTGCTCTTGGGCAGTTCATCGAGGAACGCGATCGCGCGGGGAATCTTATAGGCGGCCAGTTCGCGTCGGCAATGTGCGATGAGCTCGTCCGCACTGGCTGTTTGCCCGGGGCGCAGGACGACAAACGACTTGACCGTTTCGCCTCGGGTCGGATCCGGCACGCCGATCGTGGCTGACTCGTGGACGGCCGGGTGCGCCATCAGCACCGCGTCGACCTCGTCTGGATAGATGTTGTAGCCGCCGGCGATGATCATGTCTTTCTTGCGGCCGACGATGAAGCAGTATCCGTCGTCGTCAATTCGGGCGATGTCGCCCGTGTGGAGCCAGCCGTCGGTCAGTGCCGCCGCCGACTCGGCAGGCGCGTTCCAGTACCCGGGCATGACCTGCGGGCCCTTGATGAGCAGCTCCCCTTGTTCCCCCGCGGACACCTCGGTTGAGGCGTCGTCGAGATGCACGACTTTCACATCGGTATCGGGAAACGGTACGCCGATGCTGCCGATCTTGCGCTGGCCGTTGAGCGGGTTGGCGTGGGTCACGGGGGATGTCTCGGTCAGCCCGTAGCCTTCGACGATCTTGCTGCTGGTCAGGGCTTCGAATCGTTCGAGCACGTCAGGGGGCAACGGCGCGCCTCCGGAAAAGCATGACGCAACGCTTGTCAGGTCGAGCTTCTCAAGGCCAGGGGCGTTGATGATGGCGTTGAACATCGCGGGCACGCCCGGAAAGAGCGTGACGCGGTGCTTGGCGATGTTCTGGATCATGAGCGGGATATCCCTCGGATTGGGCATCAACACCATGGCGGCGGCGGCATGGACCGGAAAATTCATCGAGACCGTCATGCCAAAGACGTGAAAGAACGGCAGACATCCGAGCATGACCTCCTTGCCTGGCTGGGCGCCGACGAACCACGACGCCACCTGCTGCACGTTGCACGACAGGTTCCGGTGCGTGAGGATTGCGCCTTTCGCCACGCCTGTCGTGCCACCGGTGTACTGGAGCGCGGCGGGCGCGTCCATGTCGATCACAGTCTCGGGGGGGCTGGCGGGCGTGCGCTTGATCAACGGGCGCATGAAGTGGATGCCGGGCCCCTCCTCGACCGTGGCCATCAGGGGCGGTTTCGCGCGCCGTAGCTTCAGTGGTGCCAGCAGGTTCAGCGGGAACCGCAGATACTCGGGAATCGACGCGATGATGTAGTGCCGGACGGTGAGCTTGGAACGGATCCCGGCGATGCGGCCTGCAAACAGAAAGTCGGTGGTGATGGCGACATCGCAGCCGGCGTCGTTCCACTGATGCTCGATCTCACGCTCCACGTACAGGGGATTGGTCATCACCACGACACCGCCGAGGCGGAGTACTGCGTAGAAAGCGATGACGGTCTGCGGCAGATTCGGCAACTGGATCGCCACTCTCGTACCGCTGGTGACGCCGAGTCCTGCCAGCGCGGTGGCAAACCGATCGACCTCGTCCTGGAGCTGGCGATACGTGAGCCGGCAGTTGAGGAAGATCAGCGCCGTGGCGTCGCCGTGATCCCGAGCGCTGCGCTCAAGGAATGCCGAAAGTGGGAGGGCCTCGAACTGCAGGGCGGGTGGAACGCCCTCGTCGTAGAACTGATGCCAGACTCGCTGGGTGTCGGTCACTGAAAGAAGTCCTGTCTTGTCACGATCTACGACACCCCGACCGTGCGGGACGCTGGTTTGATCACGGCGTCGATCTCCTCACAGCGTGCTTCGGCGTCGGCTTCACCGATCGCCATCAGCAGCTTCAGATACACCGGGTCGAACATCAACAGGCTGAGGAGGTCGGGGCTCTTGGTGCCACGGGCGCCGGCGCTGCGCAGCAGATGGCGAAAGAGACGAGGCAGGCGCGCCTCGTAGTCGCCCGCGAGCCGGCCGATGTCCTGCGACGGTCTCATGAGGACGAGATCGACGGTACGAAGTCCATGCCGGCGTTCAGGAGGCGAGTTCGCGAGGAGATGGTTGATGCGCGTCAGGTTCAGCGCGTCGCGATCGTGGTCGTCCAGAAAAATGGCGTTCAGGAGCTGACCAGCGATTTGCATGGGTGGTGGATACCCCTGCACCTGCGGTTGCTCCCGTTCGTGCCGAGTCCCCCGGTATCTGGTCGAAAACGCCAGGATCCTGCTCGCCCCAAGGTGAATCGCCGCCGCGAGGGGCGCGGTCAGCCGGATGCCGCCATCGCCGTACCAGGCGTCGCCAACCTGCACGGCTGGAAAGAGAAGAGGCAGCGCCGTGGACGCCAGCACGTGATCAAGCGTGATTCGCGCCTGCTTGCTGTGTCGAAACGGCCGTTCCCAGTCCTGGATACTCCGGCCCTGAACCCAGACGACCGATCGCCCCGTCGAGTAGCTGCTCGCGGTCACCGCGAGGGCGGCCAGACGACCCGTTTCAATATTGCGGTCGATGCCGTCGATCTCGCCACCGGGGCCGAGGGTGAAGACTGACCTGAGGGTGCGTCGCATCGGCGCGGTGTCGACAAGTCCGGACACGGGCGGAGCGATCGCGTTGCCACCCGACACCAGACGCAGGCCCCAGTGCCACAAGTGTCCGGTCAGCGATCGCGTGTCGACGCGGAAGACCTGATCGACGGTCAGCGAGGTCCAGATGGCGGAGAGATCGTCCACGGCGGACGAGAGCGTGCCGCGATGCGATGCCAGAAATGCAGCGTTGATGGCCCCGGCGGACACACCGGTGATCACACGAAGCTGCAAGTCGGGGTGTCGCCGCGCGAGCCAGCGCAGCAATCCTACCTGATAGGCCGCGCGAGCCCCGCCACCGTCGAGGACGATGGCGAGATCGTCATGCCGTGGTTCGGCGGTGGTCGGCGGTTCTCGTGACTCGACCGCGTTCGGCGTGATGTCCTCCAAAGTTTCCCCCGGATAGCTGGTTCGGTACGCAAACTATCACGAACTGAAACCAGAGCGTTTTTCGATTCGGTGGAGACCGAGAAACGCGGGAAGGCGCTTTTCGAAAAGGCCTGCCCCTGCGAGAAGCCCTAGACCGAAACGAAAAGCGCTCTAGTACCCCGACGCAGTGGTTTTGATGGGTTCACGCCGCGACCTGGGTACGACAGGCGGG
>JAQBVV010000176.1 GCA_027622905.1 Acidobacteriota bacterium | reverse complement strand
AGCGAGAGGCACGTGGTTGATCGCGACCTGATCCTGCGCCGGCTCGCGAACCTCGACATGTACCTCGAGCAGTTGGCGCCCTATCGCGGCATCGACATCGACGTCTATGGGCAGGACTGGAAGACGCAGCGCATCGTCGAACGCACGCTGCACCTGGCGATCGAGACCTGCATGGACCTGGCCGATCACCTTGTCGCCGATCGCCGCCTGCGTATCCCGGAAACCGGCGCCGAGTCGTTCGAGATCCTCGCGGGTGCCGACCTGTTGCCGCGTGCGCTGGGAGCTGCGCTCGCGTCGATGGTCGGATTCCGTAACATTCTGGTGCACGATTACACGAGGCTGGACCCCGTGATCGTGACCCGTGTATTGCGGACGGATCTGTCCGATCTCGAGCGCTTTCGCGACGCCATGCGAGCATTGGTGTAGCACCACCGGCGTCGTACCGCCGCCTGTCGGATCCTCGACTCACACGTGCTGAAGGACATCGGTCTCGATCCGGACTTTGCGACGTCTCTGCGGGACAAAGACATCGGTCGCAAGGTTTCGTTGTGACGGTGCGGTATCTGCTGGACACGAGCGTCATCTCCGTACCGATGACGAAGAACCCGAACCCGCACATCATCAAACGCCTCGAGGTCCACGGGCTCGAGAGTGCCATTGCCGCTCCGGTGTGGCACGAGCTGACCTATGGTTGCCGCCGACTGCCGCGTGGAAAACGTCGGGACGCGCTCGAGAGCTATCTGCACGACGTGGTACAGGCGTCGTTTCCGATTCTTGCGTACGACGAAGCGGCCGCTACATGGCACGGGCATGAGCGAGCCCGCCTCGAGGCGGTTGGGAGGCCGACGCCGTTCGCAGATGGCCAGATCGCGGCCATTGCCCACGTGAACGGGCTGGCGCTCATCACCCTCAACGTCAAAAACTTTGCGCGCTTCAAGAGGTTGGATGTGACGGACTGGTCCAAGACGCGCGAACGATCGTAGTCCTGGACTCTTGGCGGCGGTCACTGACTGTGCCAGACTCCCCCGGCATGACGTCCTGGAAGACTTACCTCTGTGCGCTCGCGCTGGCGACGTGCGCGACGGCGTGCGACCGGAGCAACGAGTCCGCTGCGGTCGTCAGGCTGGTGACGCACTCGAGTCCGGGCGGCGGCAGTGACGTGTTCCTGCGCGAAATGGCGCCGCATCTCTCCAGGATCATGGGCAGGACCTTTGTCGTCGACAATCTCCAGGGTGGCAGCGGCGCCAGGGCGATCGCCGCACTTGTCGGCGCGGAACCGGACGGGCGCATGTTCTACGCAACGACGCCGACGTTTGTCTACACGTCGCTTCTCAGCCGGCCGGCCGCGCGCTACACCGACCTCGACCCGCTGGTGAATCTCTTCTTCGATCCCGAGGTGCTCTACACGGCCTCCGACTCCGGGTTCGAGTCGCTGAGCGACGTCATCGATCATGCGCGTAGTGGCGGAGGCGCATGGGGCGCGGCGAATCCCGCGTCGCTGGAGCGTCAGGTCATGGAGCAGTTGAAGCTGAAGGCCGGCGTCGCTGCGGCGGTCATCACCTTCGAGGGTGGCGGCGCCATGCTGATCAATGTCCTGAATCACACCCTCGACATGGGCGTTGGCGAGCTACAGGAACTACGGTCGCAGCTCGATGCGGGCACGCTCCGCCTGCTGGCGGTCGTCGGTGACGACCGGCTGCCACAGTATCCAGACGTCCAGACCGTCAAGGAGCAGGGGATCGATCTCGCCGTGCGCAAATTTCGCGGACTGGCTGGTCCCAGGGGGCTGCCGGCAGATGTCATCGCGGCGTGGGAGACGGCGATTCCGATCCTGCTCGACGACCCCGAGTACCGCAAGATCTACATCGCGAACGGCTTGCAGCCGGGCTTCATGCCGCACGCCGAGTACGTCGAATTCATGGACACGTTCGGCCGGGACACCGAGGCGTTCCTGAGAGACACTGGCGTGATCGAGTAATGCACAGGGATCTGGCTTTGGGCGGCACGATGCTCGCGCTCTCCGCCGGGTACTACTGGATGGCCGCGGCGATACCGACGAGCCAGCTTGCGGATGCCGTCGGCCCGCAGGGGCTGCCCCGGGTCTACGCCCTGCTCCTTGGCGTCGTGTCGCTGGCGCTGATCGTCACCGCGCTGCGAAAGCGCACGCAGATGCCGACGACACCCGGGGCCTCCGACGCACGACCCACGGATTCGGCGGGCTCCCGGCCCCCGGTCATCCGGCCCACCTCTCCGCTCTGGCGCGTCGCGGGGATGCTTGCGATCGGTGTCGTCTACATCCTGGTGGCACCCTGGCTCGGCTACCTGTTCTCGATCGCCGCCGTGATCCTGGCGACGGTCTACTACCAGGGTGGCGCCCTCGGTCGCCAGGCGGGCGCGGTCGCGCTCTCCGGCGGGATCGTCTTGTGGCTGCTGTTCGTTGTGCTGATGCGTGTCGCACAACCGCCTGGATGGTGGCCCCCTTTACCGTGATCGACTTACCGTGATCGGCGCGTTCACGGCGATCGTCACCACGGCTATCGGGCCGGCCGCGTTCGCGGGCGTGGCGTGGGGCATTCTTGGTGGGGCGCTGCCGGGCATTTCGCCATCGATCGCGATGGCGCTGCTCCTGCCGTTCACCTACGGCATGGACCCCACTATTGCCATCGTCCTGCTCGCCTCAACGTACGTGGGCGCGGAGTATGGCGGATCGATTCCGGCCATTCTCATTCGCACACCCGGCACCAACGCGGCAGCGGCGACCGTGGTCGATGGCTACGCGATGAAAGAGCAGGGGAAAGCCGGGGAGGCCCTCGGCATATCCCTGTACTCGGGAGTGCTCGGTGGCATGGTCGGACTGGTCGTCCTGGTGCTGCTCACCGAGCCGCTATCGAGGGTCGCCCTCGCGTTCACGCCGGCGGCCTATTTCGCGCTCGGCGTGCTCGGGCTCAGCGTGATCGCGTCGGTCTCTGGCGCCTCGCTCACGAAGGGGCTGATGGCGGCTCTGCTCGGGTTGATGATCGCGACCGTGGGCACCGATCCGGTCTCGGGAGTCAACCGCTTTACCTTCGGCAGCCCGGAGTTGCTGTCGGGCATACCGCCGATCCTGGTCATGGTCGGTCTGTTTGCGGTTGGCGAGCTGCTGGCACAGGCCGGGGAACCCGGCTGGCAACAGGCGGCCAGCGGCGCCGCACGGATCCGGTTTCCGGGTTCCGCCATGCGCAAACGCATCGCCCGTCCGCAGGCGATCGGCTCGGTGATGGGCGTCTTCGAGGGCGTCATGCCGGGCGCCGGGGGCACGATCTCCGCGTTTCTCGCGTACAACGAGGCGCGACGGTGGTCGTCCCACAAGAAGGAATTCGGGCATGGCTCTCCCGAGGGCATTGCCGCGCCGGAGGCCGCCAATAATACGGTGGCCTGCACCGCGCTCGTGCCGTTGTTGAGTCTCGGCATTCCGGGCTCCAATTCATCCGCCATCCTCCTCGGCGGATTTCTGATTCATGGCCTGATTCCCGGACCGACGCTGTTCGTGAATCATCCCGACATCGTCAACGGCCTGTATACCGGCCTGCTGGCCGCCAACCTGTCGCTGCTCGTCCTCGGATTCGTCTTCATGATTCCGTGCCTCTGGCTGGTGAATCGACCCAAGCCGTACCTAATGGCCTTCGTCTATGCCTTCGTCCTCTCGGGTGTCTACGCGATCGAAGGCAGCCTGTTTCATGTCGGTGTGGCGATCGGTTTCGGCCCGGTCGGGTACGCGATGCGATACTTCACGGTGCCGTTTCTGCCGATGGTGCTCGGCGTGGTCCTGGGATTCATGGTGGAATCGAACTATCGACGGGCGCTGGTGCTGGCCTCGGGCGACCATATGACGTTTCTGCAGGATTCCATCTCGGCCGGGCTGCTCGGCCTGGCCTTCGTGTTCGTCGCAGGTTCGGCCGTGCGCCACGGCGTCGACGCGATCCGCCGTCGCCGTCTCGCCAGGGCAGCCGTATGACGGTGGCCGAGTCGGTGGCGGAATGGCTGGCTGCCGAAAACGCTGCTGCACTCCCCGTCGAAACTGTTGACACGGCGCAGAAGCTGTTCCTGGATGTCGCCGGGTTGTGCATCGCGGCGCGCCACGAGCCTTACGTGACCGCCACGCTCGCGGCTACTGATGCCGACGGCGGTCGATGCACGGTGCTGGGCCATGCGGGTGCGTTCGACGGCTTCGGTGCCGCGCTGGTGAACGGTACGGCGGCGCATGGCGAAGACTACGACGATACGTTCGAAGGCGGCCCGGTGCATTCGGGAGCCGTGATCGTGCCGGCTGTCCTTGCTGCGTGCGAGCGTGAAGGCCTCGGCGGCGAACGGTTCCTCGTCGGTGTGGTCACCGGCACCGAACTCCTGTGCCGCCTGAGCCTTGTCGCTCCGATGGCGACGCACAATGCCGGCTTTCACCCGACGGCCGTGTTCGGCGCGCTGGCCGCGGCCGGGGCCGTCGGCACGGCGCTCAGGATGCCGCCCGCGGAGATCGCGTCGGCGCTCGGCATCGCCGGGAGCATGGCGTCCGGCATCATCGAGTATCTCGCCGAAGGCACGTGGACCAAGCGCATGCACGCCGGATGGGCCGCCCAGTCCGGCCTGCGCGCGGCCCTGATGGCGAGGGGCGGCTTCGTGGGTCCACGCACGGTGTTCGAAGGGACGCATGGTGTGTATCGCGCGTTCGCTCCGTCGGTGCCGCCGAACTTCGACCCGCTGCTCGACCGGCTCGGGAGCCGATGGGTCATGCCGTCGGTGGCCTTCAAGCCGTACGCGTGCGGCACGATGACGCAGCCGTTTGTCGATTGCGCGATCACGCTCGCCAACGACGGGGTGCGCGCCGACGATGTGCGCGAGATCATGTGCGAGGTGGCGGCGGGCACGGTGCCGCGACTCTGGGAGCCGCTGGCCTCCAAGCATCGTCCGCCGACGCCGTATGCCGCGAAGTTCAGTACACCGTTCTGCATGGCCGTCGGATTCTTCGACCGGGCGGCTGGCTTGAGCCAGTTCAGCGACGCGCGTATTACCGATCCCGCCGTGCTGTCCCTCGCCGGGAAGATCCGGTACGAGGTGAATCCGGCCGACGAGTACCCGCGCAGGTTCACCGGCCATCTCCGCGCCACGCTCCACGATGGCACCCACAGAGAACTCCGCCAGTCGCACCTCCGTGGCGGGGCTGAGGCACCACTGTCCACCGCAGAACTCGAACAGAAGTTCAAGGAGAACGCACGGTACGGCAGGTGGCCCGACGGGCTGACCGAGCGGCTGCTGCGTACGTCACGGGAGCTGTTCGGCCAATCGACGCTCGACGTGCTGAAGGAGTGTCGCGCATGACCATCCGGAACGAGCTGGCGGGCCACGTCGCCGTCGTGACGGGCAGCGGACGGAACATCGGCCGTGCCATCGCGCTGGCACTCGCCGACGGAGGCGCCACGGTGATGGTGAGCGCCCGTCGGTCGGTGCGCGAGGCGGAAGCGGTGGCCGAGGAGATCCGGCAGATGGGCGGCCAGGCCGGCGTCACGCTCGCCGACGTGGGCGATCCGGCCGCCGCCGCCGGCCTCATCGCCGCAACCGTGGAGCAGTTTGGCCGGCTCGATATCCTGGTGAACAACGCCAGCGTTCGACGCGAAGTCGCCTTCGCTGATCTGGACTACGCCGAATGGCGGGAGGTCATGGCAACGACACTTGACGGCGCGTATCTCTGCAGCCGCGCGGCGCTGCCCCACCTCACTACGTCAAGCGCCGGCGCCATCGTCAACATCGGCGGTCTGTCGTCGCATACCGGCGCCGCGGGACGCGCGCACGTCGTCGCGGCCAAGGCCGGGCTGGCCGGGCTGACGCGGGCGCTCGCGCACGACCTTGCGCCCGCTTGCGTCACGGTCAACTGCGTCGCCCCTGGCATGATCGACACCGCTCGCGCAGGCGCGACACCCGCGCATCACGCGGGCCGGACGCCACCGGTCGGTCGCAAGGGTACGCCCGCGGACGTCGCCTCCCTTGTGCGGTTTCTGTGCGGCCCGGATGCGAGGTACATCACTGGCCAGACGATTCATGCCAACGGCGGATTGTTCATGGGCTAGCCCTGATGTGACAAAAACTCAGGCGACATTAGCGAGTGCGTCGCGGATCCGGGTATAGGTCTGGC